>JANYAD010000241.1 GCA_025355165.1 Gammaproteobacteria bacterium
AGGGCAGGCAGACCGGATTCCGCTCCCATGCGCTCCCCGTATGGGGGGTTTGCTACGACCAGACCCACATCGGCTTTCGGCCGGATGACCTCGCTCAAGGAACGCTTTTCGATATGCACCCAATCCGCGACGCCGGCCTGCTCAGCGTTGGCGATCGCCATGCGAACGGCTTCTGAATCGATGTCAGACCCCACAATGCAGCGGCGAGCCGGACGTGCGGCGCGCCGAGCGCGCGCTTCCCCTCGCAGGCGCTCCCAGGTGCCCGACTCATGGCCGCGCCAGCCTAAGAATCCAAAGTACCCACGGTCGAGGGCGGGCGCCGCATCCGCCGCGATCAAGGCGCCCTCGGTGAGAAACGTGCCGGAACCGCACATGGGGTCGAGCAGTACGCCGCCCTGCTCGGCCACTTGCGGCCATCCCGCGCGCAGCAACACGGCCGCAGCAACGTTTTCCTTCAGCGGCGCGCGGCCGCCTTCACTGCGATAACCGCGGCGGTGCAGGCTCTCGCCCGAGAAATCCACCGATAACGCAGCGGTGCGTCCTTCGACGTGCAAGTGCAGTAATACATCCGGACGTTCCGGTTTGATGTTCGGGCGCTGGCCCGTGGCATCGCGCAAATTATCGCAGACGGCATCTTTGAGCAGCTGCGATCCGTAAATTGTATGCCGGATGGACTCGTTGCCGCCGCTGCAGTCGCAGGCCAGTGTCGCACCCGGAGCGATATGCTCGCGCCAATCGATGCGCTTGACGGCCTCGTACACACTCTGCGAACTGCTCGCATCGATCGATCCTAAACTCAACAGCACCCGCGTCGCCGTGCGCGACCACAAACAAGTACGGTAGCCCACATCGAGCGTGCCTTGAAATTTCACATCGTGACTGCGCTCGCGGATGTCCTGCGCGCCGAATTGAACTAATTCTTCCGCCAGCACCGAGGCGGCGCCCACCGGCGCGGTGGCGATCCAGTAGCGAACGTTGTCCAGCGTACTCAAGATACGTCGGCTATTTTCTTGGGTACAAGATCATGCCAATCAATTTTTGGATGTTGCGAAAAATAACGCAGCAATATTTTATAGACAGCCACATCGAATGCTGCGTCGGCGCGGCGCGTGCTGAGGTCCGCGAGATCGTCCTCGCAACGGGCAGATCCTAGGTAGGCCCACCGCTCGAGCACATGAAACGCCCCGCCACGCGTGCCATCGGCTGCAAAGCCGCCCACCGCCCGCTCGCGCAGCGCGATGCGGCCGGGAAATGGCCAACTCTTGATCTTGAGGGCGGATAGAGCCATTTGCACACGCATGTTGTGCAGTACCAAGGGCTCCTTGCCAGTACAAGCGCCTCGACACTTGCCAACCTGCAAGGCAAAGCAAGAACCTGCGCTCTGTTCGAGGCCCAAAACTTTGAAGCACAGCTGCTGGGCGCGCGCGATGTCGGTCAGTGCTTTGCGCGCATCCTTCTCGGAGTGAAAGACACCGAAGCTGTGCAGCAAATCGTCCGCTTCCAATGTGTCGATGCGCTGCATGTGAACGCGCCCAGATCCGTCCGCTGCGGCACGCAGGGTCGCCGAATCCGCGTCGCTTCTCAGGCCGCGGTTGTAGAGGGGTTTTTGCGTTCTCGACCAGCTCGACTCCCGCAGCATGGCGCCGAGTTCGCCCGCGGTTTGCACCCAATCGACCCGTCTAACCTGCGCCGCCAATTGCGCATCTCGCGAGCCATCGCGCGCGTCCGCCAGCTGCGTCAAGATGCGCGTACGCAAGGAATTGCCCTTGCCGATATAGAGCAAGACGTCATTGTCACCGTATAACCGATATGCACCCGGCATGTCCGGCAACTCGTCCGCGAGGCCCGGCGGCAGATGCCCGGGCAGTTTCGGCACCGAGAGCACCGCATGGGCAGCGGCGCTCGAGAGCAGGTCGGCCGGGGTGTCGCGCTGCAATTTCGACCATAAATCCCACAGCACCCGTGCATCGCCCAATGCCCGATGCCGAGCGCTGCAAACCAGGCTGTGGCGCTGCATCACGGCATCCAAATTATGGCGGGCATGTTCCGGAAACAATCGGCGGGACAGCCGCACCGTGCATAAAACCTCGGCAGCAAAATCGATGCCTGTTTTTCGAAACTCGCTGCGCAGGAAAGAGTAGTCGAAGCGGGCGTTGTGGGCGACGAACACCGCGCCGTGCAACTTCTTAAGCACCGTCTCGGCCAGATCTGCGAACAGCGGCGCGTCGGCCACCATCTCGCTGCTGATGCCCGTGAAAGCCTGAATGTACGGGGAAATGGGGCACTCCGGATTCACCAGTGAGCTCCACTCTTCGATAAGCACGCCGTTTTGCACCCGCACGATGCCAACTTCGGTGATTCGATGGTAAGCGGGATTGCCTCCCGTCGTTTCCAAGTCGACGAATACGAGGTTGTCAGCCGCGTCCATCGAGGGCAAGCAAGGGGTAGTAAAGGTCGGGACGACGGTCGCGGAATACACCCCAGGACTGCCGGTAGCGCCGGATTTCCTCCAAATCGAACGAGGCGGTCAATACCGATTCGCTTTCGCGATCCGCTTCGGCGAGCTTCTCGCCCGTGTGGGATGCGATAAAAGAAGAACCGTAAAATGTCATGGTGTACTTCTCGCCCTTCTCGCTGCCGATGCGATTCGAGGCCACCACCGGCATGACGTTGGCGGCGGCGTGACCCTGCATGGTGCGTTGCCAGTGACCGCTGGAATCAAGGGCGGGGTCTTGAGGTTCAGAGCCGATCGCGGTTGGGTATAGCAGAACCTCGGCACCCATCAACGCCATGGCCCGGGCCGCCTCGGGGAACCATTGATCCCAGCAAATCGCGACCCCGAGCTTCGCATAGCGCGTATCGAATACCTTAAATCCCGTGTCGCCGGGCGAGAAATAGAACTTTTCGTGGTACCCGGGCCCCTCCGGGATGTGTGACTTGCGATAACTGCCCACCACCGAGCCATCCGCGTCGACAATGACCACAGAGTTATAAAAGACATTGTTGGCGCGCTCGAACACGCTGATCGGCAGCACCACGGACAGCTCGGCTGCGATGCGGCGAAAATGCTCGACGGCCGGATGACCATCCAGGGGCAGCGCGAGGTCGAGGTGCCGTGCGATGTGATCCTTGCAAAAGTACGGCGTCTCGAACAGCTCCTGCAGCAGAATGACCTGAGCCCCACCCGCCGCCGCCTGGCGCACCAAAGCTTCCGCACGCGCCACATTGGCGTCCCGATCCCAACTGCACGCCATTTGCGTTGCCGCTACCGTTACCGTTCTCATATGCCGCTTATGCTACCTGAACAGCTTCGATGTGCGGCCAGACAGGTCAGATTAAAAGGTGGGCGGCGCGCTCGCGCTCACGATCTCGCAATCTTCCCGTCCGACATTGCGAAAGCGATGCGGCACGGAACTCTTGAAATAATAGGCATCTCCGGCGCCGAGTACGCGCGACTCTCCGCCGACCGTGAGTTCGATTTTTCCCCTCACGATCACCCCGCCTTGTTCGCCGGCGTGAGTCAGCATTTCCTCGCCGGTATCCGCATTGGGCGCGTACCGCTCGTGCAAGATTGCCATGGCGCGTTTCGTCAAGCGCCCCCCCACCAGGCGCAGCTCGACATTCCCCGTGCCGATGTTGACAAGTTCCTCGCGGGGGAAAAACACCTGCGGCTTGCCTCCCAAGTCGAGGTTGAAAAAATCGGCGAGTGTCATCGGAATGCCATCGAGTACTTTTTTCAGCGAGCTCACCGAGGGGCTGACGCGGTTCTGCTCGATCAAGGAAATGAGTCCGTTGGTAACTCCGGCACGTTTCGCCATTTCACGTTGGGACAGTCCGTACATTTGCCGCACGGCCTTCAGATGGGCACCCACGTCCAAGCTCATATGTCTATTATAATAGACAGTTGACGGTAAGATCCGCCAAAAATTGAGCTACGTGTCAATTTTCCTTATCATTGGCGCGGTATCAGCCTCCCCGCAAGGACCCCCATGAACGCTCAGCTCACGCCCGCCACGACGAATCCGGAACTCGACGCCTTTTGGATGCCGTTCACCGCCAATCGCCAATTTAAAGCCAGTCCTCGTCTATTGGCTCGGGCCGAGGGCATGTATTACTGGACCAGCGACGGACGCCAAGTGCTGGATGGCGTCGCGGGGTTGTGGTGCGTCAATGCCGGACATGGTCGACGCGAAATCACCGAAGCGGTTACCAAGCAGCTGCAAACCATGGAGTTTGCACCTACATTTCAGATGGGCCACCCGATCGCCTTCGAATTGGCAAACCGTTTGGCCAAGATTGCACCTCCGCAACTGGACCGGATCTTTTTTACGAACTCAGGCTCAGAGGCCGTGGACACTGCCCTGAAGATCGCGATCGCCTATCACCGCGCACGAGGCGCAGGTCATCGCACGCGTTTCATCGGCCGTGAAAAGGGCTACCACGGCGTCGGCTTCGGTGGGATGTCGGTCGGCGGGATGGTCAATAACCGCAAGTTCTTCCCCTCATCCATGCTGCCTGGCGTCGATCATCTGCCGCATACCTTGGACATCGAGCACAACGCGTTTTCTCGCGGCTTGCCTCACTGGGGATCTCATCTCGCCAACGAGTTGGAACGTCTCATCGCCTTACATGATGCGTCCACCATCGCTGCGGTCATCGTCGAGCCGATCTCGGGCTCGGCGGGAGTGGTTTTGCCCCCTTCCGGATACCTCAAGCGGCTGCGTGAGATTTGCGACAAGCACGACATCCTGTTGATATTCGACGAGGTGATTACGGGCTTCGGCCGCGTCGGAAAGGCCTTCGCTAGCCAAGCATTCGAAGTGATCCCGGATCTCATGACCACAGCGAAAGGCCTGACCAACGGTGCCATACCCATGGGAGCGGTGTTTTCGCAGCGCAAGATTTATGAGGCGTTCATGCAAGGGCCGCAGAACGCGATCGAACTCTTTCATGGCTACACCTACTCGGCGCATCCGGTGGCCTGCGCCGCGGCATTGGCGGCATTGGATATCTATGAAAAAGAAGAGCTGCTGACGCGCGCCGCTGCATTGAGCGCCCAATGGGAAAACGCGATGCATGCGCTGCGCGGCCTGACTCACGTCATCGATGTGAGAAACTACGGACTAATCGGCGGGGTGGAGATGGAACCGCGCCAAGGCAAACCTGGGGCGCGGGGCTACGAGGTGTTCCTCAAGTGCTTTGAACGTGGGGTCATGGTGCGTCAAACCGGCGATACTATCGCCATGTCGCCGCCGCTGATCATCGAACCTAAACAAATCGAGCGCATGGCCGAGACCTTGGGATCCGTAATCCGCGAAACCGCCTGACATTTAAGTTTTCGGTTCGAAGATCGAATACCACTTTTTGCAGGGCTCGTTGACCTCCCAAATGCCCTCGAAGCCTGCTGGCACGACGAAACAATCGCCGGCTTTGAACTCGTGCTTCTCTCCGGACACCGATTCGATCCGCACGCGGCCCTCGATGATCACGCAAAATTCGTGCTCGGTGTAGCGAACGCGCCATTTACCGGCGGTGCTGGTCCAGACGCCGCAAAAAAAATCCCCGGTCGCGACGCTGTACTGATTGGAAACGCGCGTGCGCGGTATACCTGCCAGAATATTTTCGGGGGAGGGATTCGCAGACTCGCCGGTCTGAAATCGATCGAGTACGACAATTTTTGGGGGCACGCTCATGCGCTATCGTAGGCTGAGGGTATGCGCGGAAACAAGTGCGGCCCGCTGCTCTTCAGACAGCGGGCCGCCTCGGCTCATCATGACCTGGTCAATTCACTCATTCTTGCCAACCTGGGCGACGGCTGCGCCCGTTTCCATCTGCAGCGTCAATCTGACACGGCGCTCCAGGGCATAGCCATCGTTATCGTCAGCCGTGCTCTGGCTCTTTCCATAAGCGTTGACTTCAAGCACCTGTTCGTTTACTCCCGAGGCGAGCAACAGGTCGCGCACCGCGTTGGCCCGGTCTTGAGACAGCTTCAAGTTGGCATCAACCGTACCGCGAGCATCGGCATAACCATCCACGCGGATCTTGAGTTCCGGGGACTTTGCCACGGCCTGTGCAAGCACTTGAATCTGATGCGCAATATCGGGGGTAATATCCGCACTGGCGGTACGGAACAACACATCGCCTTGCAGCCCGTCGAGGACCTCCGAGGCATCTGCTTTCGCGGTTCCTACCATGTCGACCTGCGACTGCTCGGCGAGCTTGGCCCCGAGATCTTGGCTGGTTTGGGCAAGCTGGTTTTTTTCCTTCATCAGCGCGGATTTTTCAATCTGCCACTGCGATTCATCGCTCACCAGCGTGGCCACCCGGACTTCGGCCTTTTTGGCGTCCCCCGCCCGATGCACTCGATTGCCCAGCCAACCGCCGAGCCCGGCGCCTACCACCGCGCCAATCGGGCCGGCCGCAAAGGCGCCGATCACCGCGCCCGTTAGGAAACCAACCGGCTCCTGCGGCGGCCGGCTCTTAGGTTCGCCGGCCAAGGCCGCGGTGCTCAGGCCCATCAATCCGATCGTCCAAACCAACTTGGGATATCTCGTGCTCATGACAAACTCCTCGCTCCTCGCCATTCGAGGCGACGACCGTCGCCCCATGCGAGCCATTACGAGCGTACATTCGGGCGCGGATGCGCTGAGGTCGTGGCAGATTATGGCGATGCTGCGACCAATTGCAGCGGGTGACTCTGGGTTCAGGTCTTCAAGGAGAAAGGCGTGAAATTCGTCTTGATGTCGTAGTAATCCTCGTTTTCGGCTTTCTTTAAAAAGGCGACAACTCGATAGGTCAGGGGCGTGGCAATGATCTCCCAGCCGCTCTTCAAAGCATATTGCGTCAACATGATGGCGAACAGGTGCGAGAGCGTCATGCGGCCGAAAAAGGCTACAAAGTAGAACAGCACCGAATCTACCAGTTCACCGCATAGGGTGGAGCCCACGATACGCGTCCAGAGCCAACGGCCGGCGGTCCGGATTTTCATCTTGGCCAGCACGTAGCTATTGACGAAGGTTCCGCAAAGAAAAGCGATGATCGATGCCGCAACGATACGGGGCGTGTTGCCGAAGATTGCCTCCACCGCGCCCTGAGTGGCAACTGAGTTTGCCGAGGGCGGCAAATGCACCACCACCGCCGCCATGATGGAAGCAAAGGCCAGCGCCGCAAACCCAGCCCACACGACGCGCCGGTCGCGTCCGTAGCCATACACCTCGGTCAGAATGTCGCCGAAGATATAGGAAATTGGAAAGAACAAGACCCCGGCCAGAAAGGTCACGCTGCCGCCAAATGGAACGGCAACCGTGGTCTCCTTCGCCGGTCCTATCAAGTTGGAACACAGCAAAACGCAGACGTAGGCGGCCATCACAAAATCGTAATACTTGAATTGGCGTGGGTTTTTTTCGCTCATATCTTGCGCAGTGTAGCCGCTAAAGCACCGACCGCCGACGATATGTCATACCGGGCGCCTCAAAGGCGCCCACTGTCGTGTTTTGGCGAAGACATCACATCAGGCAGAGCGCCGGTACGGTAGATATAGGGTTATACATTTCAAGTAGCGGATCTATGGAGCAGGGCACCCCCTCAATGCAATCGGATAGTCCGCTCGTCGATTTTGATGCCGTTTGTCAGAAAGTTCGTGCGGCCATCGAACCGAACCGCACTCACGCCGTATCTTTGCATGACCAGGGCGGCGATGTGCTGTGGCTGAGCGAAAGCTCCATGGGCCCGGACGAACATAATGCGGTGCGCGAGGCCGCCGAAGCCTTCACCAACCCCGCCGCTGCGCCGGTGCTGTCTTTTGATTTGGGCGATTCGCGCTCGGCCGTGATGGTGCGGGCCGTGAACGCTCGCCGTGCCGTCGTCGGGTTGGTCATGCTCGTCATGGATACGCGTATCGTTGCCCACGGCGCGACTAAACTGATGACCCCGAAGCTGCAACGGGCATTGTTACAATTCGCCGCAATGCGGCCGGACCCTGGCGGCGCCACCCTAGCCTCACCCTCAGAAACCGGCCTGCACCAAAAACTGGCAAGCGAGGCGGCTGCCGTGCGGGAGGCTGCGCAACCCATTCGCGCCGCTGCGCCGGTGGCGCGTCCTGCCCCCAGGACGCTCGCGGCCGCACCTCTTTCGGTAGGACCCCGCACCATCGCGGCTCAACTGGAGCAAATTATCTCGCGCACCCCCGTGCGCACACCGGGCCCCAACCCCGCGAACGTATCGCGGCCGGCGAGCTACGTAAGCCACGTGGGTGCCGCGCGAACAATGGCGCAGGCCGGGAGTGCAGCGCCAGCCCGCAGTACTGCGCTCGCCCGGAATACCGCGCCCCAAAGTGCAGCGCCCGTCCGCAATACAGCCCCCGTCCAAAGTGCGGCTCCCGCCTCCGCGCCGCCCTTGCCCCCACCAATCCCCTCCCTTGAACTCTCGGAAAAGTCGCAAGTCCCGAAGGGCGTTCCGCCCGAGATCGATCGGCTGAACGCAGCCATGCGCAAAAGCCCGATAGCGCTGCACGTGCAGCGCTTGGTCGCCTTGTCCAAAGGCAGCCATATGAAACGATACGAGGTGTTGCTGCGCTCCGCGTCGGATGAAGCACCCAATGCCGCGCCGCATGCGATGCTGAAGGCTGCGGTCGAGAACGGCCTCGGTTCCATGATCGACCGACGCGTCATCACGGAACTCATTGGCTGGCTGATACGCCACCCGGACACCTGGCAGACGGATCCGGTCATGTTCTCCGTGAATCTCACCACCACCGCGCTGCACGATGAGCATTTCATCAAGTTCGTGGATCTGTGCTTGGCCAAATCGTCCCTCCCGAAAGGGACCATCGCATTTGAAGTGGACGCGCCAACCGCCCTGACGCTTGCCGACAAAATAAGCGATGTCGCCACGGCGCTTCATAGATTGGGTTGCCCGCTGGTGCTCGATGACTTTGCACTGCGCACGGAATGCTTCCAGCTGCTGCGCTTGCCGGGCGTGCGTTATATAAAACTGGCTCCGGAGATCACAGCGACCATGCGCACCGATAAGGTGTCGCAGGCGTCCATCAGCGGCGTGGTGCAAATGGCGCGGGTACTCGGCATGCACACCGTGGCCAAGCGTACCGACACAGCGGCAGAGCAGGAATGGTTGACGGCCTTGGGCGTGGACTTCGTCCAATCAAACGCCATCTCGCCAGCGGTGGCCATCGACAGCTTGCACAAGCCGGCGGCAGCCCTCAGAAATTAATCGCTGCGCGAAACCTGCGGCGGCCCACCCCAGCCGCCCCCCAGCGCTTTGACCAGATACACCGCGGTGGCAAATTGCTGCCCCTGAATCTGCGCCGCCTGACGTCGATTGGTGAGCAGAGTTTGTTGTGCGGTGATGACATCCAGATAGGTGGCGACGCCGCCCTTGTAGCGCTCGCTGGCGATCTCAAAGGCCTTTTGCGCGCTGTGCACGCCGGCATCGGCCTGAATTCGCGCCCGCTCAAGCGAGGCTAAACCCGTGATGCCGTTCTCTACCTCTTCCATCGCGCCTAACACGGTCTGCCGATAGGAGGCCACCGCGGCGCTGTAATCGGCATCGGCAAAACGAACGTTACCCCGGATGTTGCCGGCATCGAAAAGCCTTTGCGACGCCGACAGGCCGATAGACCAGATTCTACTCGGTGCCGTCAGTAGATTAGCGAGCGCCGCGCTCTCCCATCCGAGGCCAGGCAGCGCGAGACCCGGCGCAAGATCGATGATGGGGAAATACGCGGCTTTCGCGACGCCTATCCGGGCGTTCGCCGCCGCCATGGCCCGCTCAGCGGCAGCCACGTCGGGCCGTCGCTGCAGCAAGTCCGAGGGAAGCCCCACCGGCACCGTAGGCAAGGGCGGCGCCGACACCGCCGGCGGCAGGGCAAAATTCGGCGCCGGTGTGCCAATCATGGTCGCAATCGCGTGTTCAAATTGCGCTCGCTGAATTTGCAAAAGCTCCAGCTGCGTCGCCCCCGCTTCGAGTAATGACTCTTGCTGAGCCAGATCCAACCCTGTTGCGAGGCCCAAATCGTGCCTGGAGGAAACGAAAGCAAGGGCGCCGCGTTCCAGCTCCAGGCTACTTCGCACGACCTCAATCTCGATGTCGATCTCGCGAAAAGAGAAATAATCTGTCGTCAACTCAGCCATCAGGGTAAGCCGCGTGTTCTCGAAATCCGCTTGGGCCTGTTGCGCGCTGGCACGGGCCCCTTCCACTTGGCGGCGCACGCGACCGAATAGATCGATCTCCCAATTGACGCCGGGGCCCACGCGCAAATCGTTTTGCACGGTGGATTGGTTGGAAAACGAATAAGCGGCCAACGGACGATTCGCTGAAGTCTTGCTGCGGGAAGCCGAAGCAATAAGATCGACGGAGGGGAATAGTGCAGAACGCGCGATGCGCAGTTGATCGCGCGCTTGCTCCAATCGAGCAGCTGCCACGCGCAGATTCTGATTGTTGCCCAAAGCCTGTTCGACCAGCGGGTTCAATTGCGGATCTTGGAATAATTCCCACCACTTGCCCTTGAGTACAGTATCGCCAGGCGTCGCCTCCTGCCATGGGGTATCGGACTGCCATGCGAGGGGAATATCGGCGGAAGGGCGCTGGTAATCAGGACCCACTGTGCACCCCCCAATGAGGCCAGTCAGACCCATTACCACCCACCGTGCCGCTCTCAGACAGCTGCGCATGCTTACCGGATGGTTACGAGGTCGCCATCTGCTAGCGAGTCGGCGGGATTTAGGATGATTCGATCATCCGGCTTTAAGCCGTCCGTGACGGCTACGGTGCTGCCGAAATCGGTCCCCAGCTTAACGGCGCTCAACCGCACCCGCCCTTCTGCGTTCACTGTCGCGACTCGCGGGCCGTCGGGCCGAAACAACAGCACATTGGTTGGAACCAAGAACGCGGACGCATTTTGTTTGATGGGTAGATTCACTTGCACGAAGGCACCGGCGATGAAAGCGTCATTGGGATTCGGTACGCTGATCTCGACCTGCATGGTGCGTGTCGCGGTGTCGATGGCGCGCGCGGTGCGCACTATGGTGCCTTTGAACTCTACTGCACCCTGGTCTGCCAAGCTGACTGTCACCTGATCGCCGACCTTGACCTGCTGTGCGTAGATCTGCGGAACAAACACGTAAAGCCGCAAAGGGTCGACTTGCGCGATGGAAAACAGCGCTTTACCCGCGCCTCCGTTGCCGGCATCGACCAAGTCTCCCACATCGATCTTACGGCTGGTCACGACCCCGTCAAAAGGCGCTACCACTTTATTGAAGCCTTGCATATTGCGCAGCCGCGCCGTATTGGCCTTAGCCGAGGCCAAATTGGATTGGGCCTGAAGGTAAGTACTGAGCCGTTCATCGAGGTCCTGTTGAGTGACGGCGTCTTTTTCTCTAAGGCTCTTCCATCGCTCTGCCGTACTTTTGGCTAGCGCCTCGCTGGACGCGCTCTGCTGCTGTGCTGCCGCGGCTTGCGATAGCTCCTGATCGATTTCCGGCGCGGCGATTTCCGCCAACAATTCGCCCTTTTTCACCGAACTGCCTATATCCTTGGTCCAACGCAACACATAACCGCTACTGCGTGCATACAGCGTCGCTTCGTTTATTCCCTGGAGTGTGCCGGGCAGCGTCAACGGCAATTCCTCCCCGCCCATCTTCGGCGTGGTGGTGGTCACGTATTGCTTGGCATGAATTTCAGTGGCCGAGGCGAGCGCGGCGGCTTCAAAGCCGCGCAGCACGAAGATAACGATGACGCCCACCACGAGCGCACAGACGATTGCAGCGACGAGCAACTTCGCACGCTTGACAGCCGAGGGGACGTGGGTGTTTGGCATGCCTAAATTATCCCACGCGCGTGCTTGCGCCGCTCGAGACGTCGATGCATACCGGCGAAAACGGCGGGCACGAAAAACAATGTTGAAAGAGTTGCAAACCCCAACCCGCCGATCACGGCACGGCCCAACGGTGCATTTTGCTCGGCACCCTCGCCGAGCCCGAGCGCCATGGGAATCATGCCGATTATCATGGCCAGGGCCGTCATCAGCACGGGGCGGATGCGGGTCGCCCCGGCGTCACGGGCGGCGCTCACCGGATCCAAGCCTTCGTTCATCCTCTGGCGAGCAAATGACACGATAAGAATGCTGTTGGCGGTAGCGACGCCCATGGTCATGATGGCGCCCGTCATCGCCGGCACGCTCAAAGTGGTGCCGCTCAAGAACAGCATCCAACAGATCCCGGCGAGTGCCGCCGGTAGAGCGGTGACGATGATGAATGCATCGATCCAGGATTGGAAATTCACGACAATCAGAAGATAAACCATGACAATCGCCATCACGAGGCCCACGCCCAACTCGATGAACGAGGCACGCATGGTATGCGCTTGGCCGCGCACCAATATCGACGCCCCACGCGGCAATTGCGGACGCATTGCCTCGACCAAGCCTTCGATTTGGGTTGTGATGCTACCCAAGTCCCGCCCTTGCACGCTGATGTAGACATCAATGGTCGGGGCCAGGTTATAGCGCGAGCTGACAGCGACCTGGGCAGCCGGCGTTACGTTCACCAAGTTGCTCAGCAGTTGCGATGAAGTACCCGCGGGGTCGCGCACCGGGGTGCGCAACAGTGCATCCACGCTGTCAATTTGGTACTGCGGCGACTGAGCGGACACGTTGTAGACCACGCCGTTGGATGGATCCAGCCAGAAGCCCGGCGATGTCTGGGACGTGCCGGCCGTGGTGATGCGCAGATTCTGTGCCACGTCGCTGGCGCTCAATCCGACTGTTTGCAATTGCGTACGGTCCATTTGCAGCGCCAGGGTCGGCAAATCCAGCCGCTGATGGATGTGAGTGTCTACGGCCCCGGGGATTTGCCTAATCTGCTTCATGAATTTCGAGGCCAATTCAAAATTCGTGCGCACATCGGCGCCGGTAAACATCACATCAATGGGAGCGGGCAGCCCAAAATTCAAAATCTGCGCCACCATGTCGGCCGGTTGAAAGAAGAACTCAACGCCCGGAAAGCGCTTAGGAAGTTGGCGGCGCAATTCCTCGACATAGCGCTGGGTCGAATGATGGCCTTGGTTGAGGGAGATTTGAATTTCACCATCCAATGTCCCAAATGTACCGGCGTTGCTGTACGTATTGTTGATACTGCTGATCGCTACGCCCAGATTGTCCAGCACGGTCCCGAGCTCCTTGGCGGGCACCAGAGTTCGAATGAAGGTTTCGACTTGATCGGCCACGCGGGCAGTCTCCTCGATGCGCGTGCCGGAGGGCATACGCATGTGCATACGAATTTGACCTGCATCCACCGTCGGAAAGAAATCCCGTCCCAAGACGAATACCAGCGCGCAAGACAACATACAAAAGCTCAGAAAAGCGCTAGCGAAGGCACGCCGCCTGTCGAGGACTTCAGCCAGGATCTGGCTATAGGCATCCCGAAGCCTTTCGAAGCGTGCGTCGAATGCGCGATATATTCTTTGCAACGAGCTTTGGCGGGCGGCCGCGTGCGCCGTGTGATCCATCAGCATCATGACCAGAGTCGGTACCAGCGTACGCGAGAGAACGTAAGAAGCGAGCATGGCGAAGACCACGGCCTCCGCCAGCGGCGCAAATAAATAACGCGCCACGCCGCTCAAAAAAAACATCGGCACGAACACGATGCAGATACATAGGGTAGATACCAGCGCGGGCACCGCAATTTCTCCGGCACCGTCCAGGATGGCTTTGTGCAGATCCGATCCGAGATGAATGTGTCGTTCGATATTTTCGATCGTGACGGTGGCATCGTCGACCAAAATGCCGACCGCCAGAGCAAGCCCTCCCAAGGTCATGATGTTCAGGGTTTCCCCTGCAATGTACAGCGTGATGATGGAGCAGAGAATGGACAGGGGGATGGATATCGCGATGATGCAAGTGCTGCGCCAATTGCCCAGGAACAGTAAAATCAGGATCGCCGTTAGGCAGGCCGCGATCACGGCCTCGCGCACCACTCCGCTGATGGCAGCCCTGACGAAGCCGGATTGATCAAACAGAGGCGTGATCTTGAAGTCCTTCGGCAAGAGCTGGGCGACCGCCGGCAAAACCTCGCGCAGGGTTTTAACGATGTCCAACGTGGAGGAGCCGCCATTCTTAAGCACGGGCATTAATACCCCGCGCTCGCCGTTTTGTCGCACGACATTGGTCTGGGGGGCGTATCCGTCTCGCACGTGCGCCACTTCGGACAAATAGGTGGTGGCACCATTCCTCGTGACGACCGGAATCCGGTTCAGCCCCGCAATGGTGTCGGGCGAACCGTTCAGCGCGATCGCATATTCGGTGGATGCGATCTTGACCGTCCCTGACGGCAATATCAGGTTTTGGGCGTTTACCGCATTGACCACATCGGTCGGTGTCAACCCCTTCGCCAGCAGCGCAGAGGTATCCAAATCGACGGAGATCAGACGAGTTTTTCCCCCGTACGGGAACGGCACTGCGGCGCCGGGGATGGTCACCAGACGCGGACGCAAGAAATTAAAAGCAGCATCGAAAAGCGCAGGCTCTCCCAACGTAGCGCTGGAAATGCCCAGCTGTATGACCGGGATCGCGGAAGCCGAATACTTCATGATCAGCGGCGGCAACGTTCCTGGCGGAAGCTGTTTCAGCTGCTGCTGCTCGATGGCCACAACCTGTGCAAGGGCGGTCGGAATATTGGCGCTCGGCTGAAAAAAGACCTTGGTGACGGACATGCCGGCAAAAGTCTGCGACTCGATGTGTTCGATATCCGTCACGGTCGTGGTCAGGGCGCGCTCAGCAACAGCGGTAATGCGCTGACCCATTTCCTGGGCCGACAGCCCGCTATATGTCCAGACGATGCTGACAACGGGTATATTTATTTCGGGAAAAATGTCGGTCGACATCTTTCTTAGGACAAACGGAGTTGCGAGGAGAATCAGTAGCGCCATCACCAAAAACGTGTATGGGCGCCGCAGCGCAACTTGAACGATCCACATCTACTGAATGACCCCTTTTCAGCATACTTGCCGATACCGAGGTCGAAATCAACACTCACGTGTGCGCAATCGAGACGTACGGCACTTGCAAATCATTGGAAACAAAGCAAACTACACCGGTCTGCAACGAGACACCGGGACCGGGCTAAGTGTTTTGTTAGTCCCATGAGGTTCGGTTCCGGTTCCCACTACGATCCAACTGCCATGACCCTCACCGCATTAATCGTTGTCTGCGCGCTCATCGGCCTCCTTTTTTTCGTTGCTTCCATCCGCCGTCTGAGGCGGCGTAGATTGATGGGCGGGATAGCGCATGGCGCGGCGGCACTCATTTTTTTACTGGCAGCCCTCTGCGCGGTGCTCGTCGGTACTAGTCTGCGCGGCTACCAGCGCCTGAGCTATGAACAAGCGGCAGCTGAGCTGGGGTTTTCGAAGATCGGGAATCGTCAGTTTAATGCGGTTCTGAGCTATCCGAACGGCGATCGCGCCAATTTTGCTCTCAGCGGCGATGAGTGGCAGATCGACGCCCGTGTTCTGAAATGGCACGCCTTCGCCAATCTCGTCGGATTCGATGCAGCCTATCGGCTCGAGCGCATCGGCGGCCGCTACTCGCGCATCGAAGATGAACGCACCCAGAACCGTACCGCGTATAATTTGCATGCTCCCGGCCGTGTCGACCCCTGGGAGCTGATCCATCGCTATCGCTCATGGATCCCCTGGATGGATGCTTTGTATGGAAGCGCGACTTTTTTGCCCATGGCGGACGGCGCTTTGTATGAGATCAAGGTTTCGCAGAGCGGCCTGATCGCTCGACCCTTGAACCAAGCCGCCCGAGAAGCCGTCGGCAGCTGGCATTAGGAGCCCCCACACCATGAAGCGATTAACCCTCGCGGAAAAAATATTCGGTACCGTGCTGCTGTTGCTGCTGATTTTGGCGGGCTTCGCATGGTGGAAAACGGCTCCGCCGACCCCTCATGGCCGGAAAATTCCGGTGGCCGCGATCACGTCCACGGATCTGGTTGACCAAAGCAGCTACGCAACGGCGCAATCGCTACTGCAACTTGCGGCAGGACCAGAAGAGCAGACCCTGGGTCAATCCGCATTGCGAATCGCGGACCATGAACTCGATCTTTCCTTCAGTGAAGCATTGCGCGACGCCGAAGCACATCCGCCCGTCTTGGATTCCGGCGCCGCGGCGATTCAAGTGCGTATCACCCAGTCACAGGCCTCGCTCGCTGCCGATCAGCAACGTGTCGAGGACCTCACCGCCGCGCTCGTGCAGGCGAAAGGAGATCAGAAGGACAAAATCCAGGACCAGTTGGTCTTAGCGCAATCGCAGTCGGAATTGGACAAGGACGAGTTGGAAGAAGCAAACCAGAACCTGGTGGATGCCGGAGGCAATCCCCGGCGACAAATCGAGACCATCGTGCAGCAGCACGAGTTGCAAACCAAAGCGCATCCGGCTCCGGCCGCCGATAAAGTCGCCGTGCGCGATGATCAGCACGGCGCGATCGGTAAATTTCGCGACTGGCGGCTACAGAGACAAAAGGAGCAGGTGCTGGAGGAGGCACGGGCGAGCGCCGTGCTGATGGCTGAGGCTCTGCGCGCCCGCCGCGCAGCGCTTGCCAACGACCTTAAAGCCAATAAAAGCAGCATCCCGGAACTTTCCGGACGCACCGCCACGCCGAAAACCGCTGATGCAAGTTCGCCGAGTTCTCAAACGCAGATGCAGCGCACGCAGGCCGATGCCGCTACCTTGGTCGGCCGCACCAAGGCCCTGGCGGCCGATCAAGCCATACTGACCTTGCTCTACAGGCGCATCGCGGACCAAAACCAGCTAGCAGGTATTTATAGCCAATGGGCATCTTTGATCCGACTGCAGTCGCAAGTCCTTGCGCATGCAATGCTGCTCGATGTGCTGATCGTCATCTGCATTCTGCTTTTCTTGCTGTTGCTGGACAGCTGGGCGCAACGGCTGCTTGACAGTCCAAAACTGGATCGGCGACAGGTTGAAACGCTGCGCAGCATTACGCGCGTGAGCTTGCGCATCCTCGCCTTGCTGATTGTTGCGCTGATTATCATGGGCATGCCAAGTCAATTTGCCACCACGATCGGTATTGTCGGCGCGGGCCTGACGGTGGCACTCAAGGACTTTATTGTCGCATTCTTCGGTTGGCTGGTGCTGATGGGGCGCAATGGCATTCGTCTCGGTGACTGGGTGGAAATCAACGGCGTGAGCGGCGAAGTCACGGAACTCGGCATGTTCCACACTGTGCTACTCGAAACAGGCAATTGGAGCGATTCCGGGCATCCGACAGGCAGACGTGTAACGTTTACCAATAGCTTTGCCATAGAGGGGCACTACTTCAATTTTTCGACCTCCGGTCAATGGCTTTGGGACGAACTGCAGCTAATCGTGCCCAGTGGACGGGATCCTTACCCGATAGTCGAAGCCATCACCAAGCAGGTGTCCGAAGCAACCGCCGACAGCGCTCGACAAGCAGAACAGGAGTGGCAACGCGCGGTTCCAGCACAACGCGGCAAGGTCTTCTCCGGAACGCCGGGCGTCAACGTCAAACCCGTATTCGGCGGCGTCGAAATCGCCGTTCGCTATATCACGCGTGCAAACGAAAGGTTTTTAGTGCGCGCAAAACTCTATCAGGCAGCAGTGGACTTGTTGGGTGCGATGCCTGCAGCGCCTGGCGCCCTGGTCGGTGAAAAAGGGTAAGCATCAAAAAAGATTTGTCTGCCATCGAGAATTCGGGTCATTACCCCCGCCTTCGCTATAATGGGCGGTATTCCGCGCCGGCTTAGCACAGTGGTAGTGCAACGGTTTTGTAAACCGTAGGTCGGGGGTTCGAATCCCTCAGCCGGCACCAGACCATTCCGGTTTATTCCGGTCAGATCGCTGACGTTTTATACCGAGCACATGGGTAACTTGGTCTCAAGCGGTCATCGAAACACTTGAGCCGAGAATATACGCTGGTGTTTTCCAGTTTAGTGTCTCTCTAGGGCGGGTATTAAGCTTCTTGGCCACTGCATCGAGCTGAGGTTGAGTGACAGCTGAGAGATCAGCCCCTTTTGGATAGTATTGTCGCAGCAGACCGTTGGTATTTTCATTGCTTCCACGTTGCCACGGGCTCGAGGGATCGCAGAAATAGACCTGGACATCGGTTGCAACGGTGAATACAGCGTGGTGGGCGAGCTCCGCTCCACGGTCCCAGGTCAGCGATTTACCCAGGGCAGTCGGAAGCTTGCGCACTGCCTTGATCAGAGCATCTACGACCGCCTCTGTAGTTTTCTCTGAGAGTTTGACGAGCACGACAAACCGCGACTGGCGCTCCACCAAGGTGGCGATGTAGGTGCCGCGAGAGCCTTCTACCAGATCACCCTCCCAGTGACCCGGGACCGCACGGTCTTCCACCTCTGCCGGACGCTCGCGTATGGAGACCGCGTCGATGATCGCCCCTCGACCCTGCCCTCGATAGGTTGCGTGGCGAGATCGGCGAAAGCGCCGCTTTGTGCGCAGGTGACCGAGGAGCTCTTTTATCAAGGCGCCCCGCGCCTGGACAAAAAAGGCTTCGATAGATCGTCTCGTGTGACACCCACATCTCCGGTTGACCGGAATAGTGGTCTCTTAGCCAGCCTGCAATCTGCTGCGGAGACCAGTCCTGCTGCAGTTTAACTGCAACGATCCGCTGCAATTGCTGGTTCCGGCTGAGGACGCAGCGCTTTGGTCGCCGGGCCGACTCCCAAGCCTTCCAGTCGGCGTGAGCGGCCCGATACCCTCTGCGCCCTCCGTTCCAGGCCACCTCTTGGCTGATCGTGGAAGCAGCCCGATTGAGCTGTCTAGCGATGTTGCGAAACGAATCCCCGACAGCAAGCCCTCGAGAAATATCCTCGCGCTCACCGAACCTCAACACTCTTTGGGAGCGAGTCCTTGGCACAGGCGCAATACCACCCGAAGCTTCCAGCACGCGATGGACATTGGCGCGTCGCTGCCCGAGTGCGCCTATGATCCCGAGGACCGACTCACCGGCCTTATATCGCCGCCAAAAATCTTCGCGCTGCGCCGCTGTGATCGTTGAATGACGTCCGGATCTCATGCCAAACACCTCCTAGCCTTAGATTAGCTGGAGTGTTTCGACGACCATTCTCAGCCGATCGAGGCCGATGAGTAACAACACGGTCAACGCCGCGTTGCGCCGCCTCGGCTACACGAGCAAGGAGATGACCGGCTACGGATTCAGATCGCTGGCTTCGGCCTAGGACACCGAATCATTGGGCATCCTATGTCCCCGGGTCAAGTCCTCCAGTGTGCGCAGGGCACGATGCGGACTGCCATGCCATAGGTAGGCTTTTGCTCGGGTTAATTCTCTGAGAAGTTCTTCTATATGATTCGGTGAGTCGCCCTCGATCGGTGGGTCGGTCGATAAACCCTTGATGGATTGCGTGAGCCGGGTCGTGCGCATGGGTTGCCATTCCGAGCCTGTGATCTAACAAGAGTCATCCGACAATTAATCAGGCCGCCCAGAAACCACCCCGGGGTCGGCTCATGTGATAACTCTTTTTGCGTGCAGTGCAACTTTATCGCCTGATCAGGGTATTGAGCTTATTAGTCTCCTCGCCTCAAGTTGGAACACCCAGAGTGAAATTTACAGCTAAGAGAATTAGCGTCATCACGATTGGACCGATCCTTTTGGTCGGCATGGTCGCGGGTGGGTTTCTTGTAGGGATGCAGCGCCACTTTCATCCTTCAGCGCCACAACCACCGTATCCGCCCGCGGCCAACGCTCTTGATGCGCAGCGTCAGGACATACGCTATTTCCGCCAACTCATAGCACTGGACCGCTCATTCGCGCCGACCAACCGAGCTGAGACCATTCGAAAACTGGACGCGCTCGAGGCGCTCGGCACCGTGCTCGATCGACCTCATTTTCGCGTCTCACTGATGCAAATTGATGCGCTGGCCGATAATGGCCATTCCAGGGTTGAGAACGACCCAGGTGCCGCACCGCTTGAACTTCCAGTGCGTGTGGCAGCTTTTTCGGACGGGCTATATATCATGCGCGCGACCGAAATCAATGCGGATTTGCTGGGCAGTCGAGTGACGGCGATCGATGGAGACTCCATTGACGCCGTCATGACCAAACTCGAGCAGCTGCGTGGCGGTACATCCCAGTGGCGACGTTTGCATGCCTCGCAATATCTGGCGCTGCAGGATCTATTGTATGGAATTGATGTTACCTCGGACGTGCAGCATTCGAATTGGACGGTGGAGACCCCTTTCGGCGCAACGATCACGAGGAGGCTAGACGCCTACGCGCCACCAGCGAGTGAGCCAGCGGTATCCGTCAACCGTTGGTTATCGAGCGAGCCCTTATCGGGCATGATGAGACAATGGCGGGCAGTCGAACCCGACCACCCGCTGCCAATAGCATTGACTGATTTTGACAAGGCTTTTCGAAGTTTACCCTTGCCGGGAACGTGCATCCATTTCGTGCAGCTAAAGTCCAACGCTGACGAAGGCGGTCAGAGCATCAAGGAGTTCTTATCAAGCACTGAAAGCCATCTGCGCCAGGTCAAACCCTGTTATGTGATTCTCGATTTGCGCTACGACGGGGGCGGCGACTTCACGAATACCTATGGCTTTGCGCGCGATCTGCCAAGACTTATTCCTGCGAGCGGGAAGATAATAGTGCTGACCGGTCCTGCGACGTTCTCGGCAGGAATATCTACCGCTGCTTTCGTTAAGCACGCTGGGCAGCGGCGCGTCGTAATTCTGGGCGAACCAGTGGGCGATCGCATGCAGTTCTTTTCGGAGGGAGGTCGGGCCTGCCTACCCAATTATCCACTGTGCGTCGCCTACGAGACCGGTAAACATGATTACCAATACGCTTGTACCGATTGGAGTGTCTGCTTCTGGTTGAACTATTTTTATCAGTTTCGAGTCAAGTCGCTCGAACCGGACAACATCATCGCGTTGAGTTTCAAACTTTGGCGGGCGGGCGTTGATCCCGTACTCGATCGGGCTATTTCTCTGGCGACGGAAAGTACCCGCAGATAGCCACCGGGTCCCAGTTGCAAATAGTTGTACTCTCCTCAATGTCCCTTGTAGTGGTGCCAGCGGCCCTTATGCTGAAAGTGGAGAAATCCGTAATCTTGATGCGGTTTACCTACACGCTATTACTCTGTCTACTCGCAACGTGCAGCTTTGCCCAGGACAGGGCCGATGACACGCCGATGGCAGCGCAATCGATTGAACAACTTCAACAACAATCAGAAAAAATACTCAGGGACAGCCATGCACCGGGTATGTCCGTTGCGACCGTGCATCGCGAGCATTCCGATTGGTTGCAGGCCTTGGTCAAGCCGACGTTGTCGCAAATCGGCCAGCTGGTCCGGAGACGTTGTTCCGCATCGGTTCGACCTCCAAAGCGTTTGCCTCGTTGTCCATTCTCAAACTGGTAAACGAAGGGAGACTCTCGCTACAAGATCCAATACGAGGCGTGAGCCTGCTAGAGCTTCTAATGGCCTGCAACGGGGTTCGAAAATTTCCACCCGGTCGCGGGGGTAGCTGCCGGGGTAACTCGTTTGAGTGTCGCTATTAAGCGCTTACGAACCAATTTGTTATTGCGATTATTCGAATCCCTCAGCCGGCATGCCTTTTCATAGGGTCCTAACCGGGCAGATGGTATCCATTTTTTACGAGACATGGGTAACAGTCTGGCACCTAACTGGTTCGGGGGCGCACTCGACGCGACCTGCCTCATGATCAAAAAACCCCAAATCTTAATGCATGAAGCTGACAAACCAGACTTTCTCCTCGACTTGCGCATCTACATCCCTATTAGTCATCGATACGATCCGGGATTTCTTGGTCTACGCGTCCATTACGCAACGTGATTTACACGAACGTTCTTGGTGCTTATTTCAAGCACGCCGCCGAACAAGTTCTTTGGATCTAAAATCGAATTACATCGATCCGCCGTAGCCCTCAGTCACTCGGAGCGTCGAATTGCGCCTTAGAGGGTTATGGGGGCTCGGGCAGCGCGCCCGGGGGAAATGCCTGGGGTAAGATTCCCTTCTTTCACGACGGCAACTCCGTTCACAAATACGTAGGAGATGCCGGCGGAATATTGCAGCGGGTCTTCGAACGTCGCCTTATCAATGATTGTGTTCGGATCAAAGACGGTGATGTCGGCATCGGCTCCCACACGGATACGGCCCTTGTTTTGAAACATCGGCGCGAGCTTTTGCAGTCGTTGTGCCGGAAGCAGCGTCATTTTGCGAAGAGCGGTCATCAGATCGAGTGTGTTCTCTTCCCGCACATAGTGGCCTAGCACGCGAGAAAACGTGCCCTGGCCGCGCGGGTGAACCTTGGATCCGGTGATCGGCATGCCGTCGCTGGCCACCATAACGATGGGGTTCGCCAGAGCCGCGCGGACAGCCGACTCGGGGATGGAGAAGATGATGACGATGCCACCCTCCTTACGGTATTTCTCAAACGTTTCCGCTGTCAGCCGCTCGCCGGTCTTGGCCCACTGAAGATCCTTGTAGGTGATACCTTGGCTTTCCTGCCAACCGGGATCGAAGATTGCGGATTCGATGGCGGTGCTACCCGCGGGGTACGGATATGCTTCCGTAGTGACGTCGAGGCCGCGCTTGCGCGCACCTTCGACCATCTCGATCAGTCGCGGCGTATCTTTCATGCCCATGCTCGTAATGTGCACCACATGTAGAGCGGCGCCGCTGGCCGCAGCAGCAGCTATGACCTCTTCGACCGCCGCGAGCCCAGTATTCGGTTCCGTCAAGCCGTTGTAGCGAAGATGAACATGGACCGACGCACCGTGAGCAGCGGCTACCTTGAAGATGTCGACAATTTCGCCGTGGGATGCGCCCGCCGTGTAATTGATGCCCATGCCGACGGCTAAGGCGCCACTTTGCAGGCCATGTTCGATGTCGGCATCGATCTGCCGCAACTCCGCAGCAGTGGCGGCACGGTGAGCGGCGTCGCCAACTGGAAAAAAGCTCCCGGGATCGTGCATGACTGCCATGCGTACCGGAATGTGGCCGACACTGACACCGTAGTTGATCAGCGAGCGGCCTTGCCGGCTGGCGTACCACGCAACGACGTCGGCGGTTCCGGCCTCGAGTTCTAACGAAGTGGTGACGCCGTCGTGGGCTTGAAATTCGTAATTACGAGGCTCCTGACCGTGTTCGTGCAAATCGATGAAGCCGGGGGCGACAACCAGTCCATGAGCGTCAATTCTCTGTTTGCCTTGTAGCGGCTGCTCGGAAATGTCGACGATCTTCCCACCCCGAACACCCACATCTCGGATGGCGTCCAACCCCGACTCAGGATCCATCACGCGGCCCCCGGCGATTACCACGTCGAGGGTGGCGTGCGAATCCGGGAGTGCACCAACAGCAATCGTGAGTCCCGGCAGCAACACCGCGGAGGTCAATAGAAAAACAACTTTACGCATGCCGACAAGGTATACCTCGAAACGATCCGCGGATAGAGATACGGGCAGTACTTGCACAGCTATGACCGAACATCGCGATGCGGCTCGAAGTCTTCGGTCACAGAACTCCTATCCGCGATTTCTTCGCCATGGATTGGCGGATGCATTGGAACTTGCTAGGCAGCAACGGCAGGACCCCGCCATCGTCACAGCGCAGCGCGCTCACTACGCAGCGCAATCGCGGCCCGCCCCGCGGCACGCCTGCACACGTTCTTCGTGGCTCATGGTCAGCTTGTTCTGTGATGGTCGGGCGACGTTGAGAGCCGTCAGCGGCAACCTTTTTTTAACAATCCGCCGTACGTTTCATAACGTCGATTTTTCGCTGGTTCAAACCAGCAATACAGGCTGGGTCGAGGACGCCGCGAAGCTCGAACTGGCATTCCGGCCGCGTTCGCCAGCTGAGCAACAGCCCTTTGCGATATGTCGAATGCGCCTGCATTGCAGTGTGAGAAGCCGATCACAATTTCATGAGCTGTTTTCTACGTGGGTCGAAAGTCTGTGCAAGATACAAGGATCGCCCCTGTGCGCTGGTCCTTATGAACTTGAAAATTGGCGCACGACGGCTTCAAGGCATCGTGCACAACGCGGGCGTGTCGGTCCGCCAAATATTTCCGCTTGGAATAACCGCGCGGCTGACACTCTCTTTTATTGCGGTGACAGTGCTTGCCGCCACCGCAAACCTGATCTCCCATGAGAGCGTCTCCGTCGTCCTATTGAGCAGGCCGCCAACCGAGCCGCTGCCTGCCGCAGTCCTCCTCCCGCCCGCCCTGCCCCCCAACGTGGTTCCTCAGGCCGATTCCCTAACGGCACAAATCGATAAAAAACGATTGGAAGCGCTGACCTCCGTGGCCGACCGCTTCAAACTTGCCAGCGAACTGCGAGCCGAGACAAACTCCGAGGCAAACGAGAGCGAAGACGTGGCCGCGGAAGAGGCCCTGCGGCGCACTGCAAATGACTTTCCGGTGAGTGGACTTGCGAAAACGGCGCTCGAACGCGCCGTGACGGAATACATTGAGCGCGGTCGCCAAGTCGTACTATTGGCTGACCAGCGGCGCGCTGCGCGGCTCGAGCACTCGAAGCTGATGCAGGCGATGAGCGATAGGCTGCAATCAACTCTCGAAGGGGCGTGGAAAATCTTCGGTCGGGTGATGGCCCGCCAATCTCTTATTGAGTTACGCGTCCAACTCGATGCAATTCGTGAGCATGGCGAGAGGATAACTCTTGGAGAATCAGTCGACGCAGCCGAACTTAAGGCCCTGGCGGCGAGCGAAGACGCCTTCGCAGCGAGCTTTGCGCGCAACCAAACACGCTTCACGAGCGCTCATGGCGCCGACTGGGTCAAGGCTACCAAGGCCGATTTCGATGAATTGGTAGCGTTGCGGCTGAGCTTAGCTTCGCTCAACGGTCGCTATAACGATGCATTGCATCGTTTTTCACAGAACCACGGCTCGCTGTTTGCGGCGATCAGCATTGCAGGCTCTTCATCGTATCAACCAACGCTGCGTCAAAAGAGATCCTCATCCTTACCGCCCGCCCCAGCACCGGCAATTGAATCGCCGCCTGCGGCTGCGCCCGCCCCAGCAAACCTCGCCCGATCGCCTGATGAGCTCCTAGCGACTACCGCTTTTCGCAAAGTGGATCATCATGCGCGGAACTTGATGGCCGGAGTCACGGTCATCGTCTTGCTTCTAGTCACCGTGATTTCGATTCTGACCGTGCGCAGTGTTGTGCGTCCCGTACGCATGATTTTGAGAGGTACGAATACGCTTGGAGCCGGTAATCATCAAGTGCAGATTCCTCGAGGCGGTATCAGGGAACTGGATACGTTGGCGGAGGCCTTCAATGACATGGCGGCCAGGATCGCCAGTGCGCAGGCGGCGCGCCGGATTCATGCAGAGACACTCGAGGAGGCGGTACTCGAGCGCACGCATAAGCTGCAAACACTGGCGCAGCAGGATCCGCTGACCTCGCTGCCAAACCGACGACACTTGTCGACGCTATTGGACAATGCAGTTGATCGGGCCAGTCGAGAGAATCGCCATCTGGGAATCTATTTTCTCGACGTCGATAACTTCAAGAATTTCAACGACAGCCTGGGGCATGTCTTTGGCGATCGGGTGCTGATGAGCGTGGCCAATCGCCTCGAAGAATTTGCTGACGGATTAGGCTTCGTAGCGCGCTTGGGTGGCGATGAGTTCACCCTAGTACATGATAACCCTGCCTCCACGCGGGCCGTTCATGAGACGGGGCTGCGCCTTGTAGAAGCATTCCAGCAACTGCTGTTGGTTGACGGTCAGGAGTTCAGCGTAAGCGTGAGTGTCGGCGCAAGCATCTTTCCGGAACATGGGTCAGGTGCCGACGAGCTATTGCGCGCAGCCGATTCGGCGCTGTTCCACGCCAAAGAATTGGGCCGCAGCCGGTGCGCGCTGTTCACGCCCGAATTGATCCAATCGGCGGCAGCGCGCTTTGATATCGAGCAAGGCCTGCGTCGCGCGCTTGAGCGCGGCGAATTTGAACTCGTCTACCAGCCGGAGGTCGATCTGGCGACAATGCGGGTCGATCTGGTCGAGGCATTGATCCGCTGGCGCATGCCGGACGGGCGGCTGGCCACGCCGGGGGAATTTCTCGCCGTCGCGGAGCAATCGGGGCTCATTTCGGATATCAGCAAGTGGGTGTTGCGCGCTGCCGTCCAGGCCGCGGCACAATGGCACCACGGCGGATGGTCCGAGGCGCGAGTCGCGATCAATATTTCACCCCGCCAACTGATGGATCCGCGATTTGCTGATTCCCTCGCAGAACTGCTGCGGGAGTTTGCGCTTCCAGCGTCCGCCATCGAACTCGAATTAACTGAAACGGTGATGCAAACGGGCGCGGGTACCATTGCGGCGCTGCGTCTGCTGCACACCCAAGGATACGGCATCGCACTCGATGACTTCGGCACCGGCTACTCCTCGTTGACATCGCTGGAGCAACTGCCCCTGTCGCGAATCAAACTTGACCGCAGTTTGATCGCGAGTATCGATTCAAGTCCGCGCTCCGCTGCGATCGCTCGAGCAATCATTGATCTTTGCGAGGGGTTGGGATTGGCTGTCACCGCCGAGGGTGTTGAACGACCTAAGCAACTGGCCTGGCTTCTGACAAGCCGTTCGATTTTCGTGCAAGGCTTCCTGCTTTCCGATGCAGTCCCGTTCGAAGAAGTTTTAAGGCGCCGCGCGGCTGTGATCCCAAAACTACACAACTTGGTCCTGTCGCTGGGCGTCGAATCGTATCCGCGAACGACGGATCTTCGAGTGGCAAGCGGAAAATCGGCGCCCATTCCGATTCACCGCGCCGCCATCAAGTCGTAACCGATTTTCCTGGGGCGGTGCGGCGCGGTTGTTCCCGCTGTAGCTCCGTACTGGTACAGTAGCGGCTCTTCAGCCTATTGAAGGGGAGCCTATGACAACGGCGAGCGGTCGAATCATTGCCGCCATGGCGATGATCCTTGCTTTTTCGGGCTGCGACATCTCGGTTGATGGGAACGGCTCGACCAAGGTCAACGGCTCGGTTCATGTCCCCGCCGGCAAGGCAGCCGATGAAGCTAAAACGGTCAACGGCTCGGTGCACATCGATGATGACGCCACCATCACTTCTGCAAGCACTGTTAACGGCAGCATTACCCTCGGAAAGCATGCGAGCGCGACCTCGCTCAAGACCGTCAATGGATCCGTGACTCTCGGCGCCGGTGCGCGAGTCTCGGAAAGTGCCGGCTCGGTGAATGGTGATCTGACCCTCGCGGATGGCGCAGAAGTTGGCGGTCATCTAACGAATGTCAACGGCAAGATACGATTGACTGCCGCGCACGTGGGCGGCGGCATTAAAACAGTGAACGCCGGTATCAGCATCATGGGCGCATCGCACGTGGAAAATGGGATCATGGTCGATAAACCTTCCGGAATCATGTTCAACAGTCAAGACCCGGTGATTGTGATCGGCCCGGGAGCGAGCGTTCAGGGCGAGCTTAGATTTGAGCGTAAAGTGAAGCTTTATGTCAGTGATAAAGCCACTATCGGGACGGTAATCGGCGCCACTGCTGTGCCCTTTACCGGTGAAACCCCACCGAATTGAAAACCTAAGGAAGCATTATGCAAATTGCTGGCGTGAAATTGTTGTTGGTTGCGGCATTCATTGGTGCGCTCGGTCATGGAACGGCATCGGCAGCCGCCGCCGATCCAGCGCTCATCGCAGCCGCAGCGAGTCCCGCGCGTCCTGCCGCCGCGGTCGCGCGCGACAAGGCCCGTCATCCGGTGGAAGAACTTACTTTTTTCGGCGTCAAACCGGGAATGACGGTAATCGAGCTATGGCCGGGCGGAGGCTACTGGACCGATATTCTCGGTCCCTATTTGGCGCCGAGCGGCCACTACACGGTTGCATTGCCGCCTGCCGGAGGGGAGGAGAATGCAGGAGTCGTTCGGTTTCGTGCGCATCTCGCTGCCGAGAAGGACAGGCTCGGTACCATTCATGAGACCACGCTGGGAGCCGGTCACTTTGACCTAGCCCCCCCCGCTTCTGCAGATCTCATCGTTACCTTCCGAAATTTGCACAATTGGATGGGAGATGGATATGCCGACGAGGCCTTGGCCGCGTGCTTCAGTGCGTTGAAACCCGGTGGCATTTTAGGGATAGAAGAGCATCGCGGTAGCAACGAGGTGCCGCAGGATCCGAAGGGCAAGAGCGGCTACGTTCGCCAAGACTATGCGATCGCTTTGGCTAAAAAAGCCGGCTTCGTGCTGGTAGGCTCTTCTGAAATCAACGCCAACCCCCGTGATACCAAGAATTGGCCCGACGGCGTATGGACACTGCCGCCCACACTCGCGCAGGGCGAGAAAGACCGCGCCAAGTATGTGGCTATCGGCGAGTCGGACAATTTCGTGCTCAAATTTCAAAAGCCGCGCTAAGCGGCTAGCGGGCAAATTAAGCCGTTTTTTGCTCTGACAAGCCGAGTTCCAAGGTCATGCGTTCACGCATTGCGAACTTTTGCACTTTGCCGGTGATCGTCAGAGGAAATTCAGTGACAAAGCGAATATAGCGCGGGATTTTGTAGTGTGCGATTTGGTTTTGGCAAAATTCCCGCAACTCCGCCTCGGTGCAGCTGACGTCCGGTTTTAGCTGTATCCAGGCGCACACTTCCTCGCCGAACTTCGCGTCTGGCACGCCGCATACCTGCGCCGCCTGCACCTTGGGGTGCCGGTAGAGAAACTCCTCGACTTCGCGTGGATATACGTTTTCACCGCCGCGGATGACCAAGTCTTTCAATCGCCCGGTCACGTTGCCGTACCCTTGCCCATCGATGACGCCAAGATCTCCCGTGTGCATCCAGCCTGCATCGTCAAGGACCTCGCGGGTCCTGTCGGGATCTTCCCAGTAGCCTTTCATCACCGAATAGCCGCGGGTATGAATCTCACCTTGAGTTCCGCGCGGGACGCAACGTCCTTGCAAATCGACGACCTTCACTTGAACATGAGGGTGCACCCGGCCGACCGTCGATACGCGCCGTTCGAAGGAGTCATCGATTGCCGATTGAAAGCTCACGGGACTGGTTTCGGTCATGCCGTAGCAGTTGGTGATTTGCGATACATTCATCTCGCTGATGACCCGCTTCATGATCTCGACGGGACACGGCGCCCCCGCCATGATCCCGGTTCGTAGACTCGACAGGTCGTATCGATCAAATTCCGGAGTCGCCAATTCGGCTATAAACATAGTCGGAACGCCGTAGATCGCGGTTGTTCGCTCTTTGTCGACGGTTTGCAACGTCTTTACGGGATCAAAGCTTTCAGACGGGTAAATCATCGCTGCGCCATGGGTAATGGCCGCCAAATTTCCCATGACCATGCCGAAGCAATGATAGAGCGGCACGGGAATGCAGATGCGATCCTGCTCCGACAGCCCGATACCGCGGCCCACGAAATAACCATTATTCAAAATATTGTAGTGGCTTAAGGTCGCCCCCTTCGGCAGTCCCGTGGTACCGCTCGTAAATTGGATATTGATGGCATCATCTGGCTGCAGGTCGTCCGCGAGCTGATCCAGCCGCGCGCGATCTGTTGCTGTGCCCTGCTGGAGGAGCTCTTCAAAGCTCAGACAGCCGCGGCTCTTCACGGGACCCAAGCAGATGACCAGTTTAAGTTGCGGCAGTCTGGCGCTGTCCAATTGGCCCGGCGCGCAGGCATCAATTTCCGGTGCCAAGACACGGAGCATCGCGAGGTACTCACTGCTCTTGAGTTTCTCCGCCATGATAAGGGCGCGGCAACCCACTTTCTTGAGGCAGAACTCCAGCTCCGAAGTGCGATATGCGGGATTGATGTTCACCAGGATCAACCCCAGTTTTGCACTGGCGAACTGGGTCACCGTCCATTCAGCGCAGTTTGGTGCCCAAATGCCGATTCTGTCGCCTTTACTTAGCCCGAGGCACAGCAATCCGCCGGCAAGTAAGTCCACGTGTCTCTTGAGCTCCGTGTAGGTCCACCGGACTTGCTGATCCGGAACGACCAATGCCTCGCGCAGCGCGAATCGGTGCGCGGTTTCGTCGAATGCGCGGCCAATTGTTTGATACTTAAGCGCAACATCCGCAGGGCCCTGGACGAAACTCAAAAGCATTGAAAATCCCCATCTTGAACTTTCATTGTACCGCCACCATTGATGATGCGGATGAACTCCAGCCGGAATGTCCGCCGCCTTTTCTTGCACCCTCTTTGGCTGTTTTTAGCCTTGCCGGGATATGTGGGCTGGCGCCTGCTCTCGGGCATGTCGCTCGGGCCGCTCGGTATCGCGGTCGGGATCGCGGTGTTGGTGGCTTTTTGCCTGTTTATCCCTTTTTCGATGCGCGCACGAAGCATGCAAGATCGAAAGCTTTCGGACCGTCTATCCTGGGTGGGTTTAACCGCCATGGGATTTTTCTCCTCACTCTTCGTGATGACCTTTCTCAGGGACCTGGTGCTGCTGGGGGTCCGACCGTTCATCGCGAGCGAGAAAGCATGGCTCGCGCCAAGCGCGTATGCCACATTGCTTTTGACTTTTTTAATGACGATCGTAGGACTGATCATCGCCCGCCGCCGCCCGACCATCGTGAAAATCGACATTCCGGTGACCGGTTTGCCGTTGGCACTGCATGGCTTTTCGATCGCGCAGATTAGCGATGTGCACGTGGGACCCACCATCAAACGTGGCTTCGTTGAGGGGATTGTCCGTCGAGTCAACGCATTGAAAGCCGACATGGTCGCGGTAACAGGCGATCTGGTCGACGGTTCGGTTCAGCAACTGTCGTCCCACACGGCGCCGCTGGCGGCCCTGGCCGCCCGCCATGGGGCCTACTTCGTTACCGGAAATCATGAGTATTACTCCGGTGAGAGTGCGTGGACTGCGGAAATTCGGCGTCTCGGTCTGCGTGTGCTCAAGAATGAGCATGTTGTTTTGAAGCATGATGGTGCTTCACTGGTGCTCGCAGGGGTGACCGATTTCAGCGCGCATCGTTTCGATCTGGCGCAACGCAGCGACCCGGTGGCTGCAATGTATGGCGCACCCGCGAATGCCGGAGCCCGGATTTTGCTGGCCCATCAACCAAGTTCCGCAGCGGCCGCTGAGCAGGCCGGGTTCGATGTTCAGATTTCAGGCCATACGCATGGCGGGCAATTCTGGCCCTGGAACCTGTTTGTGCGTTTCTTTCAACCGTTCACCGGCGGCCTGCATCGACTGAAGAACTTGTGGGTTTACGTCAGCCGCGGCACAGGTTATTGGGGGCCGCCAAACCGTTTCGGCGTGCCGTCCGAAATTACCCACATCCGATTGGTCCCGGCCTCGTAAGCAGACACGCATTCCGGCAGTCTTTTCTCAGGCCCGACGCACAGTTCATGGAGGCTGGTAGACGGCCGCCACGACGCCAGACCGAAATGGCGTCGCGCTGATTAGTCGCAGATCAACTGGGCTGCGCAGTTGCGAGAACAGTGGTTGGCCTTGGCCCAATACCACCGGATGAATAACCAGTCGATATTCGTCGATCAGGACGGAGGCAGCGAGGCTTTGGGCGAACTGAGCGCCGCCATGCGCAAGGATGAAATTGCCGGGCTGCTCCTTCAGTCGAAGAATTTCCTCCACGAGATCGCCGCGAGCCACCCCGGGTGCGGCCCAGGACTGCAGTACCGCCGCCGTGGGCGTGACGCCATGCCGCTCTGCATTACGCGCTCTTGCTTCGGCGGGCGCCGGCGTAACCTGATCCACCTGCGTGCCGTCCCTGATCCCTTTCCTTGAAAAAATGATCTTGGGGATAACGTTCATCGGCAGTGCCATCGGCATGTCCGAAAAGGGCCAGAACGCCGCCATATCGTAATAGCTACGGCTCCCCATGATGTGCACGCCGGCTTCGCGAAGCATACTGAGAACCCACTGCGTGGAGTCCTCGCCGCCCACTGTCCGAAATATCCAGTCGACCTCGCGGTTCGGTCCGGCGATAAAGCCGTCGAGAGAGATCGACATCTTCAACACGAGCTTTCTTTTTGTCGCCGTTGCGGTCGCCACTATTTCTCCTGAGCCTTGCGATCGTTCGCCGTATCAAAATGCACCCGTCAAATTGGCGTCACGAAGCTACGACGAACGAGGCGAACAATTTCCGACACGGTTCGAGCTTAAGGGATCGTCCAATTTGAGCCGCTGACGGTGAGCTCGAGAAATTCTTGCTCACCGAAATCGATATTTACGCGATCAAAGGAGCGATCGAGAAAATACCGCTAAGCACGCTACATGCTCGACCGGTACCGCGTTCTCGAACCGCTATTTCCTCGCCCAATGCGATGACAGATCGCTTCACCAGATAACCCGTGAAATCCCAGCAGTTTGGCAGCCGTACGGTAGAAGGCCTTGAGTGACGCAAGTCTCAAAAACAATTGAAAGTTAAGTGGCGGAGAGGGTGGGATTCGAACCCACGTGCCGGAATTACCCGACCATCCGATTTCGAGTCGGCGCCGTTATGACCACTTCGGTACCTCTCCGGTTAACTTAAATTTCGCCTTGTTTACTTATGGTTTTACCGCATTAACTTAAAAAACAATTTGTTTTTACACATCAGCAGCCGGGCCGGAAACGCATTTGTCAAGGGTTCGCGGGAGGGGAATATTCGTTTATTCTAGCTCATCGGAAAAGGGCTCGCCTCAAGAACCGAACTTGCCCGCACCGCCGCACTCAAATGGACCATCAATCGTGCGAAATGTAGACATAGTTGAAAATTGGCGGCGCTGGATGAAGCTAACGATAGCCGTTTGCGCCGTTGTTTCGCTGAGCAGCTTCGCGCCGATTCCCAGCTTGATCGTCCAAATCAAGACGCTGGGTGAGCTGCGGGTAGTAACTCGCACCAGCCCGTTGGCCTTCTATCGCGGTTTTAACGGCCTCCCCGAAGGCCCCGAATACGAGCTCGCGCAACGTTTCGCGGATGAGCTTGGCGTGAAGCTCAAAATCACGCCCATGCATAGTTATGCAGAAATCTACGCCGCCCTGACTTCTGGACAAGCACATGTGGCCGCTGCGGGACTCAAGGTTCCGATGCAATCGGTGCCGGGCATCGAATTTGGACCGGCTTATCAACACGTGCATGAGCATTTAATATATCGGCGCGGCGCTTTGCGGCCGGGCTCGCTTGCTGAAATCGGCAATTCTGATTTGGAAATAGCGGCCGGCAGCTCGCACGCAAAGACTCTCCAGGACGCGCGCAATGCCAATCCCGAGTTGGTTTGGGTGGAGAATTCCAGCACCAATTCCCAGGCACTCTTGGATGGGGTCGCGGACGGCACCATTGACTACACGATCGCCGATTCGACTGAATTCGCATTAGCCCATGACCTGCATCCGGATCTTCGGATCGCTTTTGACTTCCCGGGAAACCGTCCTCTGGCATGGGCAGCCAGCAATCACGATCCGAGCTTTGCAGGCGACATGGCGAAGTACTTCGCCCGCTTGAAGCTCAACGGCGACCTCGCGGCAATCGTAAATCGCTACTACGGCCGTTCCGAGGATGGCGAATTTGCAGGCGGCCCAGGATTCATGCGCCATTTGCAAAGTCGCTTGCCGCTTTATAAACAGTGGTTTGTGGAGGCCGCGGAACAAAGCAGCCAGGACTGGCGCTTGCTGGCGGCAATCGGCTACCAGGAATCCAAATGGAATCCGCACGCATCCTCCTCCGCGGGCGCACATGGTTTGATGCAACTTACGCTCGACACGGCCAGCGAAGCGAAGGTGACCGATCTTTCGGACGCGAGGCAAAGCATCTTTGGCGGCGCGCGATATTTCCGCCAGGTCTATGCGAAGATTCCATCTCACGTTTCCGAGCCGGATCGAACCTGGTTCGCGCTTGCCGCGTACAACATCGGGTACGGCCATGTGGAAGACGCACGCGTGTTGGCGCAAAAGGCCGGCCGTGATCCCGACTCTTGGCAGGAGGTGCGCGACTTTCTGCCATTGCTCGAGCAGGAACGCTGGTACACCCAGACCGAGAACGGCTACGCGCGCGGACGGGAACCTGTGCACTACGTCGACAACGTCCGCAGTTATCGCGACATGCTGGAATGGGCCTGGGGCGACGGCCCCAATGCGGCCGCACTGAATTAGCGGCGGCTTTCGAAAAATTGCCGCAACAAGCCTGCGGATTCCTCGCTGCAGACACCGCCGAATACCTCCAGGCGATGAGTCAGTCGCGGCTCGCGCGGCAAATCGATGACGCTGCCGCAGGCACCCGCCTTGGCGTCCCACGCCCCGAACACCACCCGCGCCAGCCGGGCATTGAGAACGGCGCCCATGCACATCGGACAGGGCTCCAAGGTGGCATAGAGGGTGGCAGCGCCTACGCGATAATTACGCAAGGCCTGCGCCCCGGCGCGCAGCGCGATGATTTCGGCGTGAGCCGTCGGATCGTGGGTAGCAATAGGCCTATTCCATCCCTCGCCAATCACCTCATGGTCGAATACCAGCAATGCCCCAACCGGCACCTCTCCCTCGTCGGCGGCTCGCCGCGCAAGGAGCAGTGCGCGGCGCATGTACTCGGTATCGCTCGGGGTACTCAAGGGGACGCCGCCGCTTGGCGCTGCCTGGCGATGCGACGGCCCACAAATATCGCGATATACAGCGCCAGCAGCGCCGCTGCACTGTAGCTCAAGGAATTGTGGATACCGATGCTCGCACCGAGCAGGCCGACACTGAATCCGCTAAAGGTGCGCATGCCGTTAGCCGACATGGCAAATACGCCAATCACTCTGCCGCGAATCTCCGCAGGAGCGTTCAATTGCACCAAAGATTGCGCCATCGAATTGAACGCAAGTTCCAAGAATCCGGCGACAAACAACAGAGTGATCGCGATTCCATACGTGCTCGATCGCGCGAATCCCGCCAGCGCGCAACACCAAAGCATCGCCAAAATAAACGCCGTTCGCACCGTCGGGGGCAACAGTCCACCGCTTTCCAGCAACACACCCGCCGACAGGCCGCCTGCGGCGTCCGCCGCCAGCAACATGCTGTATGTGAAGTCGGGGCGCCCAAGGCCTAAATCGACCGCAAATCCCGGCATTTGGGCCTGGTAGGCATTACCGATAAAAAACGCGGAAGCACCGACCAACACCGTCATCGCCAACAGCACGGGATTTTTTCGTACTACCCGCATCGTCGCAAACATATCGGCCAAACCCCTTAGCCCCTGCGGACGCGCCGGGGTCTTAGCACTGGAGCCATAAGGAGCTTTAATCAGCCAAAAAAACAGCGGCGCGTAAATCAGCGCATTAACCAAGATACCGCGAATGGGTCCGAGCCACAGCAGCAACGCACCGCCGACGGCTGGGCCCACCAAAAAGGCCAGGTAACGGCCCGTCGCATTGAGACGAACCGCGCTCGCGAGCTGCGCAGTGCCCACGATCTTGTGGATAAGAACTTGCGATGCCGGCATCCAGATGACTCCCGCTAGTCCGTGAATCAGCAGCAGCAGCATGGCTTTCCATTGCGCCGTGGACTCGGTGAGAAACATCACGCCCCATCCGATCGAAACCGCCATGAACAGCAGCATTCCCAGCTGAATGAGACGCCGGACATCGAAACGATCGGCCAACCCGCCCGTATAGGCGGCAAAGACAAGGTACGGCGCCCAGTGACTCACGACAGCAAAGGCGAGCAACGAGGGCGAGTGAAACTTTTGGAACACGACCCAATAGGAAATCACGTGCTCGATATTGTCCGCCATCATCGCCGCACTGCTGGCAAAGAATAAAATTCGAAAATCTCGAATCGAAAATGCAGTGGATGTGCGGGTCTGAGTAGCTTTCAAGGGGCCGATTGTAAGTCCAAAGATCGTAGAAACAGTAGAATATCGTGCTGGCTTTGCACACTACAAGTAGACGAGGATTTCCATGCGCGGATTTGTGCTCATCGCGGCATGCGCTGCCCTCCTACCCGCGCACGCGGATGAAGGGATGTGGACTTTCGACAACTTTCCTGCGGCAGCGGTAAAACGAGCTTTCGGCGCTGATATCACGCCGGCATGGCTCGACCATGTGCGGCTCTCGACCGCTCGACTGACGAATTGCACTGCGGCCTTCGTATCCTCCTCGGGTTTAATCCTTACCAATCACCATTGCATTGAGTCATGCCTGGCTGAATTGTCCTCTAAAGAAGTAAGTCTGCTGCAACTAGGCTTCAATGCGCCCGCTCGCAGCGATGAAAAACGTTGCCCTGCGCAGCATGCCGATGTCCTGGTCGGCACCGAGAATATTACCGATGCAGTCCTGAAATCAGATTCAGGGCTCAACGAGGCTCAAGCCAACATCGCCCGCAAGCAATTACTGACTTCCTTGGAGGGGGCATGCCAGCAAGCAAGCGTGAGGGCAAAATCGGGTAAGCTTGAATGCCAAGCCGTGAAGCTTTATCAGGGTGGGCAGTATTTTCTATATAAGTACAAACGGTACTCCGATCTTCGTTTGGTGTTTGCGCCCGAGGCCGACATCGCCGCCTTTGGCGGGGATCCGGATAATTTTCAATTTCCGCGCTGGTCGCTTGATTTTTCAATCCTGAGAGCCTACGAGGGCAACAAACCGGCCAGAACAACCAGTTATCTGCAGCTCGATTTTTCCGGACCGAGAGTAGCTCAGCTGGTTTTCGTCGCGGGCAATCCAGGGACTACTGCGCGCCTGCAAACCCGTGCGCAACTCGAATTCCAGCGCGACGTTTCTTTGCCCATTGCTTTGCTGAGATCCTCGGAACTGCGCGGCCGCTTCATTCAATTCGGCAAGATTAACGCGGGTAATGAACGCATCATCCTTGCGCCTCTTAACAGCTTGCAGAACGGCATCAAAGTATGGCGAAAAGAGCTGGACGCGCTTCACGACCGAGCGTTCCTCGACAGAACGATCGACGCGGAAGAGCAGTTGCGCAGAGCCGCGCAACTTGATTCACCGGATCCCTGGGATGAGATTGCGGAAGCCTCGCAGCGCGAGCGGGCGCTTTATCTGCCGCATCTGTTCCTCGAGAGCGGCGCCGGCTTTAGTAGCGCGCTGTTTCGCAATGCACGCCTCCTGGTCAGAGGAGCCGACGAGCGTCTGAAGCCCGACCAGGAGCGCTTGCGCGAATTTATTGACTCCGCACTGCCCTGGTTGCAGCGTGATTTGCTGGCGCGGGTGCCTGTATATCCCGAAATCGAACAACTGACACTTTCTTTTTCTTTCGAGCGCATGCGCGAATGGCTGGGGCCGGACCATCCCATGGTGCGCAGGCTGATGAACAGCGAAACACCCGATGAGCTGGCGACCCGTCTTGTCGCGGAAACCAAACTTGACGATGCCGCATTGCGCAAGCAGCTTTGGGAAGGCGGTAAAACTGCGGTCGATGCATCTCATGATCCCATGATCGAACTGGCACGCTCGGTGGACGGCGACGCCCGCGCCATCCGCCGACAATACGAAGATGAGGTGGAAGCGCCTACGCTGGCGGCGACGCAGAGGACCGCTGCGGCGCGCTTCAAAGTCTACGGCACGAATACCTATCCGGACGCCACCTTCACGCCGCGCCTGAATTACGGTACGGTCCAAGGGTGGGTTGAAAATGGCGCGATGCTCGACCCCGTTACCCATCTCGATCGTGCATTCGAGAGAGCCACAGGCTCCTCGCCGTTTAAGATTCCCGCCAGCTGGATGAAGGTTAAAACCCGATTGGACTTGAGTACGCCTTTTTGCATCTCGACCAACAACGACATCGTCGGGGGAAATTCGGGAAGTCCCTTAATCGACGTAGCAGGTAAAATAGTGGGCTTAATGTTCGACGGCAACATACACTCAATTGCCGGCCGCTATTGGTTCGACCCTAAAGATAATCGCGCCATCGCTTTGCATCCCGCCATCATTCGCGAAGCGCTCGACAAAGTTTACGGTGCCCGGCAGTTATTGGCAGAACTCGATGGGAAATGAAGCGCTCAAACCGTCAACTTGTCGAAAGCCCGAGCTAACAGGGACCAGTAAGCCCCAGGCCTTAGACGCTGAATGAGATCCAAGAGCCGCGCATCCGCACCGATCAGGATGCGCGGCTCTCGGCGTTCGATGCCACGAATGATGCGTTGTGCCGCCTCGGGAGCAGTGGTTCGCGCCACGCGGTCGAACTGATCGCCGATCTCGCTCGAGTTTGGGTTTTCACTTAAGCCGCTTCCCGCTCGAGCCTTGCGCGCGATATTGGTCCTAACGCCCCCGGGATGGACCACGGACAGCGTGACCGGACTGTTGCTCATCGCCAGCTCGTGGCGCAATGCCTCGGAAAATCCTCGCACCGCGAACTTCGAGGCCGAATAGGCGCACTGCCCCGCTGGCGCAATTATTCCGAAGATACTAGATATGTTCACGATATGGGCCTGCGGCCGAGTCTTAAGATGAGGCAGGAATGCGCGCGTTCCGCGGACCACGCCCCAGAAATTGATATCCATCAGCCACGCCATCTGATTCAGGTCGAACTCCTCGAACTGGCCCAGCAGCGCAACGCCGGCATTGTTGATGACGAGGTTGAGAGCCGGAAACTCGGCCGTGGCCGATAACGCGAACTCTTGTATCTGCGCTGAATCGGCCACATCGACACGCCTGATTGTCGCGCGCCGCCCGTGGCTCGCTGAAATTTCCTGCGCGATGGATTCCAGCCCTGCTTGGTCGACATCGGCGAGCGCGACATCTGCGCCTCGCGCCGCAAGTTCCAGAGCCAGCGCCCTGCCGATGCCGCTGGCGGCGCCGGTGATCGCCGCGGCGCACCCCTGAAATGGAAATTTTCGCACTTTCACCTGCTTATTTTTGCCGGCTTAGATCCGCTGTGCACCTGCATGTTCTGGATGACGATCTTACGCGGCCTGCAGCTTAGTTATCCAGACAATCAAAGGAAATTCGCGATAGGGTGCAACGCCCTGGGGTGCAAGAGCAGCAAATAATTACGAGGCGAAGAATCATGGCGAATCAGATCGTCAATGGCAGTTGCTTCTGCGGCGAGGTCAAATTCGAGGTATCAGGCGACCGGTCGCCATGGGCTATCGCCACTGCGGGTCCTGCCGTCATTGGTCAGAGGGTCCGGTGAATGCCTTTTCTCTGTGGAATCCCAAGTCTCTGACCGTGACGAACGGAGTCGCGAGCATCGGCACCTACAATAAGACACCCATCAGCTACCGCAAGTGGTGCACGAAATGCGGTGGGCACCTGTTCACGGAACACCCGACCATGGGGCTCCTGGATGTCTATGCGGCGTTGTTGCCGCACTTAAAATTCGACCCGAGCGTACATGTTCACTATCAGGAATCAGGGCTTCCCATTGGCGGCGGCAAACCGAAGTTTAAAGACATGCCAAAAGAGATGGGCGGATCTGGCATCAATCTGCCGGAATAGGTGTTTTTTAGGGTGGTTACAGCGAATAGCCCGCGCCCGCACTCAAAATGCATGCACGAGCAAGAGCAATCCTGCACCGGGATCACGGCCCCGATCGCTCGCGCGACGCCCTTTCCGGCCGCCGAGAGACGCTCGACAGTGAAGCCGCAGTCACCGCCCAAGGAAAAGATCATCAGCTGTTTTTTACGTGAGCCACCTTTAGGGTGGGTACGCAATATCTGGAACGACACCCTTTGGTGCGCGAACATAAGCGCGAATCAGCTCCGCTTCCGCTGCCCGATATGGCGTTCCGTCTGCGCGTAACACGTCGTGATGCCAGACAACAGGTTCACGACCGCCAGTATATGGGACAGACCAGCTATCCCATGGCAGTCGAGTCTGGGTCTTTCCGTCGACAAAACCCCAATTGAACATTGCTATGTTCCGCCGCTTTGCGATTGGCAAAATGGCCTCGAACGTGGATCCCGCGCCGCGCGCGAGATACTCCGTGCACAGGACAGGACGGCCTTGTACGCGAAGCTTCGCTACGTCTGCCGCGAATGACTCTGGCCAACTGTAGCTGTGAAAAGAAAGAACATCAGATTCTGCCAGCTGCTCTCTTTCAATATCTGTCGGCAGATCTTTGGACCATCCACGGTCCGCTCCTCCAATGAGGGGGCTTGTCAGCGGCTGACTCGGGTTCGCGCCTCTCGCCCACGCGAACGCTTTGGTCATTAGCTCAGCAACCCGAGCCGCGTCCTCTGGTTTCTCGGCACCCGGTTCGTTCCAAACATCCCAGCCAAGGACGCGCTTATCGTTGGCAAATGCGCCGACAACGCCCTGCACATAGCGCTCGAGGCGCACTTCCTGCGACCTATCACGAACTGCTGTCAGCCCTGGACTTTGGACCCATCGCGAATTGTGAATACCCGGTATAGGGGGATTCTGCGAGCCAAGATGAGGTTCGGCCTCCCAGCAGCTATCAAACAGCACGAACAACACGCGGAGATGATGCTTCGAACTGATGGCGAGGAATGTGTCAATCCGCTGCCGAAAACCTCTCGCATCTTGCTCCCAAAGCAGATCATGCAGAAACACACGAACGACGTTCATGCCAAGGTTTTCGGCCCAACCGAGTTCCATGTCGATGCGCACTGGATTGAACGATACTGGTTGCCACATCTCAAGCTCGTTGGAGGCATCTGCGGGGATGTAGTTGACGCCAATCATCCAGGGCTGAGCCTCGTACCAGTCATTTGCGTGAGTTGCCGTCCACCGCTCTCGTGCCTCCGCAACCATCGATGTTGTGAGGGCTACGACGAGAAAAGTCGCGCGGATCAATATAGTGCAGAGTCCCGACATGAATCCTACGTGCTTAGGATTGTGGCGTGATGCGCGGCCGGCAGACAACGCATTGAGAAATAAATCCGATGACGGCCCCACAAGATCCGGAACCTCATCATGGGCCTTAAATGCAGTGGATGCGTTTTCAATCATGGAGCTTCCCACTATATAACTATCTTTGTATCCGCGATCCCCTGCAAACAAGTTGTCAGCGGGGCAACGCTCTCTCCGATACATCGAATTCACAAGAATACTGATAAATCCGATTTTTTCAGTGTTATCGCCGGGGTAGAGCACGAAGTCAAATGCGCTCGCAGCTGCCCAGGAAAATATCGACAATCTCTGGGCGGATAGTACTTTCAAACCACCTCCTCTGCCGTCGCTTCCCGGAAAAACTCTTGCCTGAATCCCCACCGTCCCCCACCTTGCGGCAGGGATCTCGAGACGCAGATCTCCTTTTATCCGTCTGCACTACTGTGGGTGTTGGCGTTCCTGACTCCCTTACCTGCTGCTTTTGGGGCACTCCTATACTTCACGTGGCCGCCGTCACATAAGTCTACCGGTCTTGGGTTGACCGCACTGATTGCGGCTTCCGGTTGCGCAATCCTCGTATTTCTGTGCGTGTATTGGAACGCAGTAAAGTATCGTGTGGAGTTGACGGTTTTGGAACTCACAGCAACTGGTTCAATCGGCAACGGATCGCCCTGGGGGACGTCGCTGATACAAACCTCTTTGACGGGCGGACTGCTGCAGGAAGAGCCCAGCGGCTAGTTGTAAATCTTCGAATCGGCCAGAGGCTGAGTATTTCAGGAATATTGACACACTTTGATGATCTTACTGGCTCACTGCAATCTAAGACTGCGACGCAAAATCCGCCATTGCGACATGCGCCAACCACGCCACGGTTATCGACGATTTCCCGCCGCACGAAGGCATGGATCGGGGGCGTGCAAGCGGTGGTTCGAAGATTTCCAGTCGATGTCAAAGATAAAAGGGATCACGAATCCACGCATCTCGGTCGAGCCGGCGTCGCACACCGAATTGACCAGGGACTTCCCCTACGCGGTGGTCCCGGTCAAGTTGTCTTTTGATCGCAAAGGGGAACGCGTCACGGACAACGGGATAATGACGGTGGCTTTGCGGCAATACGCTCGGCGGCTCGGTAGTTCATCTCTATAGCACCGATCTCACCCGACCGGGGCGGGTCGGGTTTATGCCAGTTTCACCTTGTTTCCGGGGAGTTACGGTAGGCAGCCGACTCACTCCTACTCAATGGTCGCCGGCGCGCATAACGACCTAATTACTCGAGACTTTTCGAGGCATCGCGTCGCTTTTACCGTCAGATCTACCGTCAATACACCCCGCTTGGTGCCGATAGTGGGCGATAGACGGCGAAAGACTCGATCCATCCAATGCCACTGCGCGAACGAAGACCGAAATTTTCCCGAACAGGCTTCTCTATCGGCAGGAATGATGATGATTTTCAAACGGCCGACAACACGCTTTCATTTAGTCGCGAAGTCAATTGGTGAACTATTCGAGTCTGGGGGCGCCACTTAGCATGAACCATGTGACGACGCGGAAGTATGCTGACATTTTTGAGAAACTGTTCCTCATCCGAACGCTTGAGCCTTGGTATTCCAACGAACTCAGGCGACTCGTCAAGACGCCCAAACTCCACTTCCTTGATTCCGGACTGCTGGCTGCCATGCGGAATCTTTTTCCCGTTCGACTGCAATCCGACCGCACGCCCTTTGGGCCGCTTCTCGAAACCTTTGTTCTTGGCGAACTCCTCAAGCTCGCAAGTTGGAGCCCTGAGCGGTACGATTTTTTCCACTTCCGCGACCGATACAACCACGAGGTTGATATCGTCATCGATAATCAGGATGGCCAGGTCGTCGGCATCGAAGTCAAGGCTTCTGCTACCGTCCGAGGGGATGATTTCACCGGTCTGCGCAAGCTGGCGGAAGCCAGCGGCAAACGCTTCGTACTCGGTCTCGTGCTCTACGATCACGATACTATCGTGCCATTCGGACAGCGGATGTTCGCGGCGCCGATTTCTACGTTGTGGGGAGAAGGGAACGCGCAGTAAGCAGCCGAGAAACTGACGCGGCCGAAGGCGCAAGCACATTGGCACGCATGACGATCGTCAACCGCCGGCCTCAGGCAAGATATTTTGATTCGAGCGAAACAGGTTGCCAGAATCGTACCGCGCCTTTATCTTCGCCAGCCGAGGATAATTCACCCCATAGATTTCCCGGATCCTTTCCGGTGGGCTGGGCGGGATGTAATTCACGTAGGCGCGGTGCGCCCATGGACGCAGGGCCGTTCCATACTCCGCCACCCATTGCTGCGACCGTGCGCGGTCCTCTGGCCGGGTCCATTCGGAGGACAGAATCACACTCAGTCCCGTCCCGCGGAGCGGGTACGCGGTATCAGTCATTCCGATGCGCGCCGCCACGCCGCTCGAGAGACCCATCAAGATGTCACCATATCCGCGTCCAGCGATGGCTGCTCGCGCCAGCACACCTGCGGCCCCATCGCTGACGCCCTCCAGGAACGCGCCGTCGACAGCCACGGACGTGCTCGCCCAGACTTCCCCTTCGGGATTGGGCGTGGAGGTCGACATTTTCGCATCGAATCGCCGAAATGCCGCTCTCCACTTCTCAAGATAAGCGGCCGCGGCGGCCGGATCGCCTAGGAAACCGCAGGTCGCCGACGCGCCGGTCTCCGCTCTGACCGCAAACACCGCCCTGACCTCATCCGGCGTCTCGCGCACGAGACCACCAAAAGCCCGCATGGCCTCGCCGATACCGCTCCAGCCGAATTCAAAGTGGGCGTTGTGCGACGTCAGAACGGGGTACAGTCTGAAATCCAGACGAGTGACGACGCCGAAGTTACCGCCGCCGCCACGTATCGCCCAGTACAGGTCCTCGTTCTGCTGGGGCCCGAGTTCCAGCACCGCTCCGTCGGCAGTCACGAGTTGCGCACCGATTAGGTTGTCGCAGGCCGTCCCGTACAAGCCTCTCCCGGCTGTATCGCCTCCCGCGAGCGTTAGGCCTGCAACGCCAACGGAGCCGCAGCTTCCCATCGGCGTAACCAATCCGGCCGCCAACGTTGCCGTGAGCAATTCTCGAATCCTCGTACCGCCGCACACCGAGGCGACGCGGCGGCCCTGATCAACCGTGACAGTCGTGAACGCGCCGAGATCTACCTGAAGCGCGCCATCGGCCACACCAAAGCCTGCATAGCTATGGCCACCCCCACGGATGGCGACGGGAACACTGTGCCGTCGCCCGAATTCCACGCAGCGCCGCACGTCGTCGATGTCCACACAGCGCGCCATCGCGAGCGGATGGCGATCGTAGGCCAGGTTCCAAACCTTCCTTGCGCCGTCATAGCCGGGCGACCCATCGCGGAGAAAGCGCCCATGCAGGCTTTGACCAAGATCGTCGAGATCGGCAGCAGCTCCGATCGCGGCAGAACCACGCGGCATGCTGGTATGCGCGCAGGCACCAAGCGCGACGGCACAGGCCGTGGCAAGACCAGCGTTGACAAAATCGCGACGGGTCCAGTGGGGCTGGTCGATACGGTAGTCGGTCAATGGCTGGTGCTCGGTCAATAGCGCTAAATCAGTTTGAAGGTACAACAATTCCGCGCCTCGCGCCTCGCAGAACGTAGCTCGCCATATCGCGCGGACCAAACCTCAGGATCGAATTTTTCACTTGAGCGTTCAATCGCGTCCGCAGGGTTTTTGCCAGTTTCACCCTTTAGGGGGTTACGGATTGAATGCGAACCGTGGCAAAACTCTGTAGGGAGCTCCCTCACTCCCACTCAATCGTCGCCGGCGCTCGTAAGCATTTGAAAACAGTCGACTCCGTGCCGGGGCATGGCAATTTTACCGTCAGGTCTATCGTCAAAACATTTCGCTTGGGGGCGATAGAAGGCGATAGATGCCGAAAAGGTCGAGGTACTCCGGCAGCCATGCGACGCGAATAGCGATCAATGGATCATTTAGCTGCCGAGAACTCCCGGCACGTTTCGGGCACCGTGAAGCGCTCGCAATATGAGTGCGCCGTCTTCGGACTGCTCGAAGACGATCAGGTAATTTCCGTGTGCGCAAATCCGTATCGTGTCGCCCAGGTCTGGACGCACCACGTAGTGATGCGGTCCCTCAGCAATCTTTTCGCAGCGTTGTCGCATCTCGCGAATGAACGAAACAGCGCGCCCAGGATTGTCGAGCGCGATGTTGTCGCCGATCTCCTCCAAGTCAATTTCGGCTTGTGCCGTGAAGTGCGCGCGCAGTCACTTCGCGCGTTCTTTGACCATTCTGGTGTACTTGCGTTCCAGACGGTCAAGTACCTCGGCGGTGGGTTTCGGCTTGCCGCTGCGGCGACCCCTTTCGATTTCGCCACGTAGACCGTGGATTTCCGCCTTGCGACGCTGCTGCTCTTCTTCCAGAAGTCGCAGCCCATCCCGAATGACCTCGCTGGCGGAGGCGTAACTTCCGCCCTCCACCTGTTCTTTAACGAAGTGCTCAAAGTGGTCACCGATTGTGTAGCTTGAGGGCATGACTCAAAGTCTCCGCATATCATGACTATCGTAATATATCATAAACTGATACTACATGCGAGATTGAGGATCTGCGCGCGGCCTTCGAACTTACGACCAGATATCAAGCGCCTCACCGGCAGGCCATCCAGAAGACAATAAGCAGGCCGCCTTTCGCGATGAATGCGTCGATTTGATTCGCTTGATCCCGTGGCGCGAATGGGCGATATATATAAAGCCGATCAGCCAGTGCTCCAGCCCGTCGCAGATGAAAATCAGACTTCGTTGGACCCACTCGAACTGACCGCATATCTCGTTCAAGGCATCTGGCGCAGCGATCGCCGCAAACCTTAGCGGCCCGGGGCTGAAGGAGTACTCCTCCCATCGCAGTCCTAGGCGTCGGTAAACGACGATCAACTCATTGTCGCTCGAGTTCGCAGTCTTTCGCCTCTTCTCGCGGTTTTCGGCGTCAATCGCGGACCCGAGTCACGGCGAATGTCGCAAATCGACCCATTGCTGCCGGTCTCGAATGTCTGGTATTGAGTGGTGAACTATTTGCTCGAATTGACTAACGATCGAGCGCACCTGCATCGATAGCCAGTATCGTACGCAGCAACACGTTTACGCCGTGCACGATATCTGCGGGAGCAGTGTATTCGCGTGGCGAATGGCTTATACCGCCTACGCTTGGCACGAAAATCATGCCGATTGGAGCTATGTGAGCAATGTCTTGCGCATCGTGCCCGGCGCCGCTCGGCATCGCCATTGTCGTCAGCTCAAGCGCACGTGCCGCACCATCGATGATGTGCTGAATACGGGGGTCGGTCAGTGCTGGCACGGCGGTCGCTTCGAGGTCTCGGAATTCGATGCTGGTGCCATGAGCCTGGGCAATCTCCCCAGCGCGTGCGCGGACCCGCTCGAACACAGCCTCGATCCGTGCCGCATCGAGATCCCGCACTTCGATGCTGAGTACAACTCTGCCGGGGATCACGTTAGGCGCTCCCGGCTCCGCCCGGATCTGACCCACGGTCGCAACTTGTCGGCCCGACATGCCTGTCGCCGCGCCGTTCACTGCCATCACCAGCTCGGATGCCGCGAGCAGCGCATCGTGACGTTGATCCATCGGGGTAGTCCCCGCGTGGTTCGCGACGCCAGTGACGGTCGCCTCCCACCAGTGAATGCCAACGATACCCTGCACGACGCCAATGTTGGTATGGGTGTGCTCGAGTATGCCTCCCTGCTCAATGTGCAGCTCCACGTAGGCAGTGAGATCACCAGGACTGCGCTGGGCGTGGCCGACGGCATCCGGATCACCACCGAGGGCGCGGATTCCATCGCGCACACTACGGCCGCTACTGTTCACGAGCTCCAGGGTAGCCGCTGACAGTTCTCCGGCCATGGCCCTGCTGCCCACAAGCCCACCTTCTTCGTCGGTGAAGTCGACAATCTCGAGCGCATGGCGCAGCCGGACGTGTCGATCGCGCAGCTGCTGCGCAGCCTCGATGCCTCCGATCACACCAACATCGCCATCGTAGTTGCCACCTTGCGGGACAGAATCCGTGTGCGAGCCTACAACGATCATCGGTAGCTTCCGGTCGGTGCCTTCGCGGCGGCCGATAAGGTTGCCTGCGGCGTCGATTCGCACATCGAGTCCCGCGGCCTCCATCAGACTCTTTACGTAGGCACGACCGGCAATATCCGCGTCGCTATATGCCACTCGACTGACTCCGCCCTCCGGATTTGCGCCCAAATGCGACAGCTCGGTCAGATGCTGCTGCAACCGCCCTGAATCCGCATCCGGTACCTGCAGCCGCGAAGCCGGCGCTGCGATACCGGGAAGAAAGAGCACAACCGCGCACCAAATCCGCTTGTTGCCCATAAATCAATTCCCGAATAACACCGCTCTGCGGGCGGCCATTTCACGCAGCTATCATTTCACTCACGCGGGAACGCCATTCCGTGAGGCCCGCTAGGCCGCTCAAGGGTATCGAACCCCAGACCATCGATCCGAACGATCTTCTTCGCTGACATAGTGGCTTCGTTCAACTTCACGCACGCTTAAGATCTCAGCCTACCGCATCCCGCGAGCGACCGCTTCAGGGGCCGCATTTTTGCCCTGTGAAGGGCCGCTTTTGGGCCGAGAACGGCCCGATTGTTGGCTCCCCACCCGCCATTCGCAGGAACACTTCAACAATCCGTCCTTGGCGCGCAAAAGGGCGTAGTGAGAATCGAAACTATCAACAAGTGAAACACCGGTGTCGGCTTGCGTTTGTGGGAGTTTCCGGTGTATTTCCCCCGAAACTCCCCGGTGTATCGGTACGCACTCTATGGGATGCTTTCCAACATGAAGTTCGGACTTAGAGATTTCGACCCGTCGCTAGCCTCGGGATTCGCCGTCGACGGCAAACTCTACGATTTCCCAAGCTCGGCGATCCGGCGTGGCAGAACCTCCATTATTTGCCGACTTTCGCGCGCTCCGCGTATCGGCTTGACGGTAAAATTCCGAACCAGAACGCCGAGGAGAATTTTACCATCAGATTTACCGTCAAAACCATTCGCTGGGGGCGATAGATGTAGATAGACGGAGAAAAGCTATCTTTGATATTTCAGTGAGTTATGCCCGGGAGCCGATAGATGGCGATAGATCCCAAACGGCCAATTCACTCCCACTCAAGGGCGTACCCATATATAAATCAACCACATAACAGTTACGGGTACGTCACGGGTAC
>JANYAD010000246.1 GCA_025355165.1 Gammaproteobacteria bacterium
CTCCGGCCAGGAACGCGCCGAGCGACAATGACAAGCCCACCTGGCTCACGAGCAGCGCAGTGCCTAACACGATCAACAGACCCGCTGCTGTAAAGGCTTCCGCGACCCGCGTAGCAGCGACTATGCGCAGCATGGGGCCCAATACGTAGCGGCCGCCGATGATAACCGTAGCGAGCACGGCGATGAACTTAACAAGCAGCCAGCCCCCGGGCCCCGCTGCTTTTGCCGAGGCCACACCGAGCAAGGGCAGTAGCGCCAGTGCCGGCAGCACCGAAACGTCCTGGAACAGCAAAATGCTGAATGCGGAGCGCCCGAACTGAGAATTGATCTGGCCGCGCTCGGCCAATAATTGCAACGCCAGCGCGGTGGAGGACATGGATAAGCCGAAGCCGATCACCAGGCTCGACTGCCAAGCCTGCCCGTAGAGGAAATACGCTGCTGCTCCGATGCATAGGCTGGTCACCCCGACCTGCGCCGCTCCTAAGCCGAAAATCGACCTGCGCAATACCCAAAGCCGCGAAGGTTGCAGTTCGAGGCCGATTACGAACATGAGGAGTACGATGCCGAATTGCGCTATATCTTGGGTGGTCTCCACGGTGCTGATGAGCCCCAAGCTGGCCGGCCCGATGATGATGCCTGCGGTCAGATAGCCGAGGACCGAACCGAGCTTGAAACGGCGGAAAAGCGGTATTGCGATGACGGCGGCAGCAAGAAATATAGCGATCTGCGCCAACAAGCTCATAATATTTCCCCTGTTGTTCTCAAGAGCCTAGCAAATGTATCGCCAGAGCATTCAATTTCCGGCCAAAGACTCTGCCTTGCGCGAGGACGTGCACGCGCTCGGCGATATGATCGGTGAGATGCTGCGCGAACAGGGAGGCGAGGAGTTCTTCAAGCTGGTGGAAGGCGATCGGCTCGCTGCAATTAGGCGGCGTGAGGGCGATCCTGCAGGCGCTCTGGAGCTGCAAGAGCGCACACGAGCCCGTGAGCCGGCCGCGGCCACCGATTTGACCCGCGCATTCTCGATCTGGTTTATGGCGGTGAATACGGCGGAAAAAGTTCATCGCGTGCGCCGCCGCCGCGAGTATCTCAGCAATTCCGGCACATCGCAGCCCGGTGGAATTGCGGACTGCATCGGTCGGCTGCAGCGATCGGGGCTGCCGCTCGAGGAGGCTCTGAAACTCATCGGGAGAATGAGCATTGAGCCGGTGTTCACGGCGCACCCCACTGAGTCCACTCGACGCACCGTCTTGCGAAAGCAACAGCACATCGCTCACGACTTGCTTGACCGCAGCGATCCCACATCGAGCCGTGCTGAACTCGAGTTGCTGCGGGCGCGCGTGAGGCTGCAGATCACCAGTATCTGGCAAACCGAGGAGCATCCGCGCGAAGGCTTGACGGTTGTCGATGAGCGCGAGCATGTACTGTTTTATTTGATCGACATCCTTTACCGCGTGGTGCCTTTGTTTTATGAAGAGATAGAGGCCGCGCTGGCGCACGCCTATGCGCTTCCGGCCGGTACTTTGGACCTGCCGAACATCTTGCGCTTCGGATCGTGGGTTGGAGGGGATATGGACGGCAATGCAGACGTCCATGGCAAAACCATTCGCGAGACCTTGCGGCGGCATCAGCAGCTCATCGTTTCCGCCTATTTCGCCGAATGCCAGCAACTGGCCGAATCCTTGAGTCAAAGCGCGAATCGCATCGCCGTGAGTCCTGCGCTGGCTGAACGCATACATACCTATACGAGCGTGCTGCCTGGCGCAAATGCGCTCGCCCCCGCGCGTCACGATCGCATGCCGTATCGAATGTTCTTCGGCCAGCTCGGCGAACGCCTGAAAGCCAGCTACGAGGGCCGGCCGAACGCCTATCAAGATCCCGATGAATTTCTGTCCGACATCCGATTGGCCGCGGATAGCTTGCTTGAAAATCGCGGCCGTCACGCCGGCTATTTCCTGGTGCGCCGATTAATGCGCCGGGTGCGAACCTTCGGCTTTCACCTGGCAACGCTGGATGTAATTCAACACGCGCGCGCCCACGATGACATCATCGCTCAGGGCTTAGGCCAGCCAGCATGGCCCTCGTTGCCGGCGCAAGAGCGGTTGCGGCAACTGCGCGACCTGTTGTCGCGCGATCAAGGACCTACCTCGGCATTCGACGCGATCGGCCGCCGCAGTCTCTGGGCGTTCGAAGCAATCGCTCAGATGCGGCACAAATTTGGCGGCCGCGCCATCGGGCAGTACATCGTGAGCGGTGCCCGGGGGGCTGAAGATATTCTCGCGGTGTTACTGTTGGCTAGATGGGCGGATATTACCGATAAGCGTAGCGGGGAGTGCCCGCTGGATGTTGCACCCTTGCTCGAGTCGATTGAATCATTGGAGTCGGCCGGGGAAGTTCTCACCGCACTCAATGCCGAGCCTGCCTATCGGCGCCACCTGGCGTCCCGGTCGAATCGACAAATGATCGTCATCGGATATTCCGACACCAACAAGCAAGGCGGGATTGCGACCTCGCGATGGGCGCTGCAGGTAGCCGAGGTGCAACTGTGGGAGGCGGCGCGCGTTGCGGGCAACGATTTGTTGATATTTCACGGCCGCGGCGGCACACCGCCGCGCGGCGGTGGGCGCACCGAACATTTGGTTGAATCCCTGCCTGCGGGCGCCATGCGCGGAATATTGCGATTGACCGAACAAGGCGAAGTGGTGAATCAGAGCTACAGCTTGCGTCCCATTGCAATGCGTACGCTTGAGCGCACATTCGCAGCGGTGGCCTTGGCAACCGCCAACTGCGCACAGTTGCAGCCTGTCGACCCTGACCAGATTGCGGCCATGCAAACCCTTGCCGCCCAAAGTTTCAAAGCCTATCGCGGCCTGGTTTTTAGCGGCCCGGAGTTCTTTGACTATTTCTCTGCGGCCACGCCTCTCGATGTGATCGAGCGCATGCACATTGCTGCACGTCCTGCTGCGCGGGCGGACGGCACCGGCGTGCAGTCCCTAAGAGCGATACCCTGGGTGTTCGCATGGACTCAAAGCCGCCATATGTTGCCCGGCTGGTTTGGCTTTGGCAGCGGCCTCGAGGCCGCTTTGCAATTGCACGGCGAGAAGGTCATAGCGCGCATGACGGCGCATTGGCCATTTTTCGGGCATCTGCTCGATGACGTCGAGGCGATGCTGGCCCGAACTGATTTGGAAATCGCGAGCTACTACGACGCCTTGGCGCCGGGAACGCATGAAGTACCCGCGCAGATCATCGCCGCGGAATATGCATTGACCGTGCGCCATGTACTCAAGCTGCGGGGCTCATCGCGTCTGCTCGACAGCGACCCGACCTTGCAGCGCTCCATCAAGTTGCGCAATCCCTATGTGGATCCGATGCATCTCATACAAGTGGATTTGCTGAAGCGCTGGCGGGCGACGCAGCGGCAGGATCAGGCGCTGTTCGGCGCGCTACGAGCGACCATCGGCGGCATTGCGCAGGGCTTGCAAGCTACGGGTTGAGCTGCCTCAACACTCCGGAACGTTTACCGCCAGTCCTCCCTGCGAGGTCTCTTTGTAGATCGTCGACATATCGATGCCGGTCTGGCGCATGGTATTGATCACCTGGTCGAGGGAGACCTTGTGCGAGCCGTCGCCGCGCAGTGCCAGGCGCGCTGCATTGATGGCTTTTACCGAGCCCATGGCGTTACGTTCGATGCAGGGTATTTGCACTAACCCTGCCACAGGATCGCAGGTCAGTCCCAAATTGTGTTCCATGCCGATTTCAGCCGCATTTTCGATCTGCTCGTTGCTGCCGTGAAGCGCTGATACCAACCCCGCCGCAGCCATTGAACAGGCCACGCCGACTTCGCCTTGGCAACCCATCTCGGCCCCGGAAATCGAGGCGTTTTGCTTGTACAACATGCCCATGGCGGCGGCGGTGAGTAAAAAGCGCGCGATGCCCTCATCATCGGCGCCCGCCTCGAAGCGCCTGTAATAATGCAACACCGCCGGCACAATCCCCGCCGCACCGTTGGTTGGCGCGGTAACGACCTGGCCTCCGGCGGCATTTTCTTCATTGACCGACAGCGCATACGCGTTGACCCAGTCGAGTGCATGCATGGGGCCATGGGGATCGCCGCTCATCATCTGGCGAAACAGTTTCGGTGCGCGCCTTCGAACACCGAGCACGCCCGGCAGCAAGCCTTGAGCATTGAAGCCTCTGCGCACGCAGTCCTGCATGACCTGCCAGATGCGCGAAAGGCCCGCCCCAACTTCGGCATCACTGCGCCACGCGCGTTCTCGAATCAGCATCAATTCGTGAATCTCGAGCCCTTGCGCCTTGCACAGTTCCAGCAGCTGCAGGCCGGAATTAAATTCGAACTTAGGTTGCGGGCGGCGCTCCGCGTCACTGTCCGTTTCATCGCCGGCACGAATGACAAAGCCGCCGCCGATGCTGTAGTACTCCTCTCGAGCCAAAACCTCGCCGGCGGCGCCGTGCGCAATGAAGCGCATTCCATTGGAATGCCCGGGCAACACTTGATCCGTATGGAACAGCAGATTGAGTGGCTCGTCAAAATCGATCTCACGTTTTCCCAACAGCCGCAGCCGCTTGGCAGTTCGAATCCTCTGCAAAGTCGGTTCAATCGCGGCAGAATCGATCGTGTCGGGACTCATTCCCTCCAGCCCAAGAAGAATCGCGCGGTCGGTACAGTGGCCACGGCCGGTCAGCGCCAGCGAGCCATAAAGCTGCGCGGAAACTTGCGCGGTGTCGGCGAGTAAGCCGCGCATCTCCAGCAACAAGGCGAATCCGCGCGCGGCATTCATTGGCCCCATGGTGTGCGAACTGGAAGGCCCGATGCCGATTTTGAAAATATCGAAAACACTCAAACTCATGCGCGAACCGTCCCAAACAGGCAATCGCTCATGATACGCCCCGCCTCACCCCCGTGCTAAGAACTCCCCATGGGGCTGCAAATGCTAAACTTCGTCGATAACAACGCGTTTCCGCCGGCTGTAAATGGAGGGAGTTCCTATGATTCGTCGCCCGCTGCTTGTCTCCTCGCTAATAGCCTCGCTGATGCTGAGCGCCTGCATGCACGAACCGAGTACCACTGCCGGTGCCGCAAGCGCGCCCGGCACAGCCGGCGCCCGCGCCGATTCGAGCGCCATAGCGGCTGCCGTGGCCGATGGCAGTCGCCCCGAATCAGACACACAGCGCGATGCGAATCGCAAGCCGGTTCAAACGCTCGAGATTCTTGGCATCAAGCGCGGTGAGCAAGTTGCGGAATTACTGCCGGGCGGCGGCTACTTCACGCGGATTTTCAGCAAAGCTGTGGGACCCGCAGGTCACGTGTACGCGCTGGTACCGGAGCGCCCCGCAAATGCGCCGGTTGATATGCCGGATCTTGCCGGCAAGGTCAAAGCCATTGCAGCGCTACCGAATTACGCCAATGTAACGGTGATCGTCGAGCCCTTGACGCGGCTGGTGACGCCTGTCCAAGTGGACTTGGTGTTCACCGCGCAGAACTATCATGACCTGCACAATTTCCCGGTCGATGTGGTGGGATTCAACAAAATCGTGCTGGATTCATTGAAGCCCGGAGGCCTGTACGTCGTGCTGGACCACTCGGCGCCGCCCGGTTCAGGCTTGCAAGACACCAAGACTCTGCACAGGATTGATGCCGATGTCGTGAAGCAGGAAGTGACTGCGGCTGGTTTCGAGTTTGTGGGTGCCAGCGATGTGTTGGCAAATGCCGACGATCAGCGCACAGCCATGGTGTTCGATCCGAGCGTCCGCGGCAAGACGGACCAGTTCATATTAAAATTCCGTAAACCTAGGAAATAGTGCTCGGGCCGCAGGGATCCGGCGCGCGTCAAGCGAACTCTGCGGCTTTTTGCATGTCAACCAAGGAGCAAGTGCGACGTTGACCCTGCGAGGAACAAGAGACTTTGAACGCATGAAACTCTCAAATCATTATTCCCATGCTTTGCGCTGGGTTGTGCGAGGCGCAATCTCAGCATCGTTGCTAGGACTGTTGACGGCATGCGTGACGCCGCCGCCGCGCACCTATGCCGTACCAGCGCCGCCCCCGCAACGAGTCTTCGTCTATCCTGCACACGGCCAAAGCCCTGACCAGACCGAGCGCGACCGCTACGAGTGCCACCTATGGGCGGTTCAACAAACGGGCGTGGATCCCAGCCGCGCGGATGCCAGCGCCTACGAGCGCGTGATCGTCCAGCCCTCGAGCCCGCCTGGCTCCAATGCGGTGGGCGGCGCCATTGTCGGTGCGATTATCGGCAGTATCATCGGTGGACCGGAACATGCGGGTGCGGGATTGTTGTTGGGCGGCGCCACGGGGGCCATTGCCGGGTCGGCCGCCGAGTCGAGCGCACAGCAGCGAGCGCACCAGACTCAGCAAGAAATCAATGAAAGCGCTGCGGAAGGGCATGCCCGCGCCGACGCTTATCGACGTGCTATTGGCGCGTGCCTGCAAGGTCGCGGCTACACCGTCACCTAACCCTTGGGATGCAGACTATGACCCATATATCCAGATTTGCCCTGGGATTGTCGATGATTTTACTGGGAGCGCAAGGCGCGTTTGCTGATGAGCACGGACGTCCCGAAGGAGGGCGGGGCGAGGCTGCGGGGCGTTCTGAGGGCCGCCCGCAAGGCCGCGCGGAAGGCCGTGATGGGCGCGGCCAAGTGTTGGATGGTCGTTATAACCATGGCCGGTATTACCCCTCCATGGGGAGCGTCAGACCATCATTGCCAGAGGGCTACCGGCCCTATTACCGAGGCGCTGAGCGTTTCTATTTTAGCGGCGGCATCTGGTACAGCCCCCGTGGCCCTGGCTTCGTGGTCGTGAGGCCACCTGCAGGCCTCGTCATTTCCGTACTGCCTCCGTACTACTCGACGGTGTGGTTCGGTGGGGTGCCTTACTACTATGCCGACAACGTGTATTACGCTTGGCAGCCTGAACAAAATGGCTATGCGGTGGTCGATCCGCCGAACGACGCCGACTCGCCGTCCTCCGCCCCAGACAACGCGCAACAAGATTTGATCATCTATCCGAAGAACGGCCAATCGAAGGATCAGCAGGCCGCGGATCGATATGAGTGCCACAGCTGGGCGAAAGGCCAAACCGGTTTTGATCCCACGCAGCCTGGGGGCGGACAAGAGGGCGGTGCAGCCATGAACCGCAGCAATTACAGCCGGGCCATCTCTGCTTGCTTGCAGGCCCGCGGGTATCAAGTTAACTAAATTCGTGAGGCAAATCCTACGCTTGGCAACGCGGCTTGCCGATGGTGCAGATTGATTCTACTGGGCAACATCTGCGAAGCGGTTGAGCTGCTGAAAGGCGATTACATGAAAGCAAAAGACACAAATGCGGCGGCGCGTCTCATCCAAGAGCTTCCGAGCGCAGCCGTTAGTGCCTTGGAAGACATCAAGCGTAAGTTTTCCAATCAACGACAGTGGCGCGAGTTCATCGCGGCCGTGCAGTGCTCCGTGCAGTATCCGGCGGCAGTAAGCGCTGTGCGATCCGGCAAAAAGTGGTTCAGCGAGGGTTTGGCTCAGGCATCAGACCTCGCACCCACCTTGCGCGCCGCTCAATTGCGATAAGTTATGGTGAGGCCGATGGTTCGCGGCCGATAGGTAAACTGCCGTTCCAGGCGGCTGCTCCCATCCCCGGGGTTAATGCTGAAGTTGTAGTTGGTCACCGTATGCGTATCGGTGAGATTGTCCGCAAACAACGCAGCTTGCCATCCGCCGAAACTCATCCCGGCTCGCGCCGAGGCGAAACTGGTCGGCGACAGAGTGTAATTCGCCGGGTCATATTGCAGGGTCGTTGAATCCTGGCTCGGCGAGGACCACCGCGAACGGCTCTGGAATTCATCGTCCACCCGGATGAATGACTCCCGGTTAAACAGCTTGAATTTATATTCCAGTCCCAGCGAGGCCGTGAACGGCGCGCCGGGTTGCCCGCTCTGGCCCGCAATGGCATCCCCCGCCGTGACCACTGGCTGCGAGCCCTGGCCCAACACCGAGTCGCGTGTATAGCGCGCTTGCGTGTAGCCTGCAGCCAACTGCGCCGTGAAATTGTCCATGAAAGCCACTTCGGCTTGAATATCGATGCCTTTTGAGACCGCTTGGCCTAAATTGGCGATGAAGGAGATCTGACATATGGGCGGGACCACAGTCTGTTGGATGTTGTTCCAGCGCACGTAATAGACGCTGCTCGCGATCTTCACGCGGTTGTCGATATTATTCTTGGCGCCGACCTCAAAGCTGTTTACCGAGTCGGAGCTGTAAGTGGCGGGTGCTCCGGGGATCCCGAAACTCGCGAAATCGGCCGAGCAGGCGGCGTAGGGCACGGGGTTGTTCGCGCCGCCCGGCCGAAATCCCTTGGCATAGGTAAAGTAGAACAAATTTCTCGGATCTTCCTGAAAGGAGAAACTGAGTTTTGGCGTGAAAGAGCTCTCTTTCTTGTCGCCGCTTCCCGTCTGCGGCGAGAGGAACAATTGCGGGCCGCCGGTTAGGGTGTCGAATGAATATTTCAGCTTCGAATAGCGCGCTCCAAGGGTCAGCTTGTATTGGTCCGTGAATGCGTAGGTTCCTTCGCCAAACAAGGCATATTGCTGATCCTTTGCGCGGGTCTGCAGGAAGTACGAATCGTTGGGGAAGCGAGGGTCATAGCCCACCGGCAGCTGCGTGGTCGGATCAATGAACCAGGCACTTGCCGGCTGCCCGGTGGCGGCAAGCGACAGCTGGTCCAGCATCGGATCGTGGATTTGCTCGAGATAAAATTGGCGGTTCGAGCTGAAAAACAATCCCGCGGTCCAAAACAGCGGCGAGTTGGAGTCGGCCGACTGCAGTCTTAGTTCTTGCGTCAAGTTCTGCTGTCCGTTGTCGATCGAGACGGGCGATCGGTAATTCGAGGCGCCTGCAGGCAGATGAATGCCGGTTGCGTCAAGCAACGGGTAAGGCGTGGATGCCGATGACCCGTCGGGATTTAGAAACACCCCCGATTGGTAAAACCCTAAGTTGTAGAGCGTGCCTTCGTAACCGGTCACTTCCTTGCGATGAAAGTACGAGGTGTTTGAAATCAACTTCGCAAAGCCCAAATTTCCTTCAACTTTGAGGGCCGGTAAATAGAACCGATCGGGGTCCGATCGCTGGTCAGGATCCGCATTGACGAACCGGTCTTTGCCGGGGTTCGAGTACAAAGGCCAGTAGCTCTCCACGTTGTTGCGGTAGCGATCTTGATAGTAAATGCTCGGCGTAACGGTCCATTGGTCGGAAGGGGCCCACACTGCAGCCAGGCGGTACAGCACGGTCTGGTCGAAGTTCGCGTTTTTTTCCAAGAGAGTCGAAGTTGTGGGATCCGTGCGGGGGATGTAGCCGCCGTCACGGCGGTACCACACTGTCAAGCGCGCGCCGAGTTTACCGTCGATCAAGGGGCCGCCTGCCGCAAGGCCGCCTTCATAGCTGAGCGAGCCCCCCTGCGTGTATGCCACCTCTTCGCGGCTGTAAAAGCTGTTAGTGGTCAGGCTCGGCTGGGTGGTGATGTAGCGTACCGTGCCGCCTTCAGAGCCGGCACCGAACAACGTGCCCTGGGGTCCGCGCAGCACCTCGACGCGATCGACATCGAAAGCCTTCGGCAATGTGTCATCGGGATTGAAGGCGAGAGCGCGCATCTGGATGGGCGTATCGTCGATATAGATACCGGTCGTTCCGGCGCCGCCGCTTGAAGCGATGCCTCGAATAGAAATATTGTTGGTGCCGGAGTTGTCGACATTCACGCCGGGTGTGAAACGGGCAATGTCCTGAAAATCCTTGATGCCCCGAATATCCATCGCATCCTGGGTAAGTGCAGTGACGCTCAAGGGAACCTTACTCAGGCTTTCCTCGTGGCGGGTGGCCGTCACGGTCACTTCCTGCAAAGGTCCGCCGCTGTCGCCTGGCGAGGTGTCGGCGCACACTGTGGCGGCCCCGGAAAGAGCCGCAACCGCGCCGATGAACACGCAAACGCGGCGTGATCGCATGCCATGAAACGACCGGCAAAGAAGTATCATTTCCCACATATTACATCCCCTTGGCGTGCCCCGATTCCCCCGTACATTGCAACACATCGGCTTGGCAGTTAGAAGGCCAGCGCAATCAGACGCTGCTTGAGCGTGCAATCATCAGTTATGGGATCATTACCCGATGAGCACGCCATCCGAACGACTGCCCTCCAAGTCGCTGCACCCGTTGTTGGCGTTGCTGCCCTTTTTGCGCCCCTATTTGGCAATGATGACGGGCGCTTCATTCGCGCTCTTGATTGCGGCAGGAGCCCAACTCGCACTGCCGCTGGCGCTGCGCCAGCTGATCGATCACGGCATCGCCGGAAGGGATGCCGGCACCATCAACCGGTGGTTCCTGGCATTTCTCGCAGCGGCCGTGGTTTTCGGCGCGTTTGCCGCCTTGCGCTTTTATCTGGTTACCTGGGTCGGTGAGCGTGTGGTAGCCGATTTGCGCAACGCTATTTATCGACGCGTCGTGCGCATGGATCCTATGTTTTACGAAACCACGCGCGTCGGCGAAGTGCTATCGCGGCTCACGGCGGACACCACGTTGGTGCAGGCGATCTCGGGCGTCAATCTGTCCATCGTGTTGCGATCGACCTTGAGCTTGATCGGCGCCATCATCCTGATGGGATTTACCAGCGCGAGACTAATGGGGGTCATCCTGGTATTAATTCCAGTGGTCATCGCGCCGCTCATCATCACAGGAAGGCGGGTGCGGGGCTTGTCTCGCGCGTCGCAAGATCGAATTGCCGATACCAGCGGGTTGGCGGACGAAACTTTGAATGCCATTCAAACCGTGCAGGCCTTCACCATGGAGGAGCTGCAGAGCGAGCGCTATCGGAAGGCGGTTGAGGACAGTTTTCTGACCGCGGTACGGCGCACCAAGGTCCGCGCCGCGCTCACCGCCATCGGCGTGATGCTGGTGTTTGGCGGCATCACCTTCGTACTCTGGCTCGGCGCTCGTCAAGTCGTCGCCGGCACCATGACCGGGGGGCAGCTGGCACAGTTTTTAGTTTATGCGGCCTTTGTCGGCACCTCAGCCGCAGCGCTCTCGGAAATGTGGGGCGAGGTTCAGCGTGCGGCCGGAGCCATGGAGCGATTGAGCGAGCTTCTGCAAGCGAGGCCGGTCATTCGCTCACCCGAGCATCCGCTGCAGATGCCGGCCCGCGTCCACGGCAGCATCCGGTTTGACAACGTCACCTTCCACTACCCGTCACGGCCGCAACAAGCCGCTCTGGACAACTTCAGCCTCGAGGTCGCGCCGGGTGAAACCATCGCCTTCGTGGGGCCGTCCGGCGCCGGAAAGAGTACGACCTTTCAGTTGCTGCTGCGCTTTTACGATCCTGATTCCGGCCGGGTGCTGATCGACGATAGGCGGCTTGCCGACCTGCGTCCGGAGGACATCCGTTCGCAAATAGGTTTGGTGCCTCAAGACACCGTGCTGTTTGGCGCGAGTGCGCGCGAGAACATTCGCTACGGCCGCCCCACGGCGAGCGATGCGCAGATCGAGGCTGCGGCTGTTGCGGCGGCAGCCGATGAATTCCTGCGCAAGTTGCCGCAAGGCTACGACACCTTCCTCGGAGAGCGCGGAACACGCTTATCCGGCGGCCAACGCCAGCGCATAGCGCTGGCCCGGGCAATACTCAAGGATCCGCCCATCTTGTTGCTGGATGAGGCAACCAGCTCGCTAGATGCAGAATCCGAACTTCTGGTACAGCAGGCGCTCGAAAAACTCATGCGGGGCCGCACCACGATTATCATTGCCCATCGGCTTGCCACGGTGCTCAAAGCCGACCGTATAGTCGTGATGGACTACGGCCATAAAATCGCGGTCGGCACGCACGCCGAACTGCTTGTGCACAGTCCTCTGTATGCGCGGCTTGCCGCGCTGCAGTTCGCCGCGGTCTCCGCTGATTCGCCGGAGGCCGCGGTCCAGTAGCAAGCCTGCGCTCGCGGCTATTTGACTTGAGCTGCGAGAAAAGCGCCTAGCGCCGTAGAAATCCTCTGCCTTCAGGCCTAGGAGGACTTCAACAGGCCCTCAGCTTTCATAGCTTCCTGAACTTTGGGCCTCTGACCGATGCGGGCTTGGAAAGCCTCCAGCACCGGCCATTTGCTTAAATCAATTTTAACGTGGCGAGTCCAGCCCAAAACCGTGAACAAATACGCATCTGCCACCGTGAAAGTATTGCCCATTAAGAACGCTTTCTTGCCTAGAAATCCCGACAGCCAGTCGAATTTCTTGGCCAGATTGGCTGTAAACATTTCTTTCACCTCAGCGGAACTGGCCGGATTGAACAGCGGACTGAAAGTCTTGTGAACTTCTGAGGTGATGAAGTTCAGAATTTCCATCAATTGGTAGCGTTCGAATGTGCCCGCGCGCGGCGCCAATCCGGACTCAGGCTTTTGGTCGGCGATGTACTGAACAATTGCCGGTCCTTCGGTCAGCACGCGGCCGTCGTCGAATTGCAGCGCCGGTACTGCGCCCTTCGAATTAATCGTCAAAAAATCCCCGCCGCTTTCAGTTTTTTTGGTCTTGGAATCGATCTTAACAAGAGTAAACGGCAGGCCTGCTTCGAGCAGCACGATATGCGGCGAGAGCGAGCACGCACCAGGAAAATAATAAAGCTTCATTGAGACATCCTCAGTTGGGGGTTGCGAATGATACTACGCGCCTGGCACCGATGAAGCCTTTCGCGTAGGGCGCGGCGATGAGCGAATCGACGCGTACGTGGCCGCCGCTGGAAGGCGCATGAACAAACAGCTGACCGTCCAGCGCGATGGCCACATGCAATTCTTTGCTGGCCAAGTGCATGAAAACAAGATCCCCGGGCTGAAGCGCGGCGCGGGCCACGGGCAACCCGATTCGAAGTTGCTCGGCGGCAGTGCGCGGCACTAGGATTCCGGCGCGGGCGGCTGCATACACGACTAATCCGCTGCAGTCGAATCCACCCGGCGCGGCGCCGCCAAAGCGATAGGGTTGCCCGATCATGGAGGTTGCACTCTCGATCATCAATCTTGCGGGAGAGATGCGCTGCAGCGGTGCTGCGGCGGCTTCGGTGGAAGGCGCCGGCTCGAGTGCGCTCGAGTCTCGGTGTGAGGTCGACGCGCACGCGACAAGCATGAGCAATGCCGCGCTCGCCGCCGACGCTTCGACTAGATTTCTGCGGAGCCGATCGTGGCCAATGCCGCGCCCACGATTCCCGCTTCCGCGCGCAAGGTTCCGACGCATAGCCGCGCCTCGCAGTGCAATTTGTCCATGAACATCTGGGGTGCTTCGGTGATGCCACCGCACAAAACGATGAGGTCCGGCCAGAGTAGGCCATGCAGTTCGCTGATGACCAAATTCAACTCTGCCGCCCAGGCATCCCAGCTCAAGCCATCTTCGACTTTTGCACGTCCGGAGGCGCGCTTCTCCGCCTCGCGGCCTGCCACTTGCAGGTGCCCGAACTCGGTATTGGGCACGAGGTGTCCGTCGACGAATAGCGCACTGCCGATACCGGTACCCAATGTCAGCACGAGTACGGTGCCCGGAACATCGCGTGCCGCTCCGTAGCGCAACTCCGCTAGTCCCGCCGCGTCGGCATCGTTGACGGCGATCACAGGACGATGCAGGCGTTCCGCCGCTAGATCCGCCAGCGGTTGACCAATCCAAGCCTTGTTCAGATTAGCGGCCGTTCGAACCACGCCGTTACGAATGACGCTGGGAAAAGCAAGCCCGACTGCATGCTCGCCGGGTATGTTCGCCGCTACGGACGCCAGTGCGCAAAGCAGGTCGTCAATCGAGCCTTGTGCCGGCGTCGGCGTGCTGTAGCGTTCGCCTGCGAAGGCGCCGTTCTGCAAATCGATCAGCGCGCATTTGATGGACGAGCCGCCGACATCGACGCCGACCGCCAAGGAAGAGGTTTTCAAAAGGACTGCCGCATTGTGATGTTTGCCCTGATAAGGTGGGATAACAACCCTATAATAACCCGTTATATGAATTCGATTGATAGCCAATTCGCCACTCGCAGAAACGCGGCCTTGCAACCCGGTTCGTTGCAGGCGGCGCTCTTGGACCGTCTCACAAGAACGATCGGCAAAAATCTGGAATCGGCCACGAAGCGCGATATTTATGATTCGCTGTCGCTTGCGGTGCATGAGGAGCTTACATTGCGTTGGCTCGCAACCCAAAGACGCGTGTCGAATGCCCGCGTTAAGCGGGTGTGCTACTTTTCGGTAGAGTATCTTCCGGGCCGCTCGCTAATCAATGCCTTGTCCAGCCTCGATGGCGACCTGGTGCAGGAAGCCCGCACGGTCCTGCGCAGCATGGGTTTCGAGCTGGAGGACATCGCGGCCCAAGAAGTGGACCCGGGTTTAGGCAACGGAGGATTGGGCCGGTTGGCGGCTTGTTTTCTCGACTCGCTCGCCACCTTGCATTACCCAGCCGTCGGTTACGGCATACGCTATGACTATGGCATCTTCACGCAGGTCATCGGAGCAGACGGCGGGCAGCGCGAAGTGGCCAGCAGCTGGCTGCGGCTGCGCAACGTGTGGGAGGCACCGCGCGGCAGCGCGAGCTACACGGTGCGGTTTGGCGGCCGCAGCGAAGGCGAGCAGGGCGCGAGCCTAAGCGATGCGCACCGCTGGGTGGGCACCGACGACATGTACGCCATCGGCTTCGATCAGCTGACTCCGGGCAACGGCGGACCCACAGTCAATCACCTGAGATTATGGTCGGGGCGCGCGATCACGCCATTTCAAATCGATTCCTTCAACGCGGGCAACTATGCCGCTGCCGTGCAGGAGCAATTGGCGGCGAAAAATCTGTCGCGGGTGTTGTATCCGGATGATTCGACGCCGCAAGGCAAGGAGCTGCGCCTCAAGCAGCAATATTTTTTCGTGAGCGCCAGCCTGCAGGACATTTTGCTCACCCACTTGAGCGAGGGGCGGCCACTCGCGTCGCTGCCTCAGTCCATTGCCATACAGCTCAATGATACTCATCCCGCCGTGGCGATTGCCGAGCTGATGCGTCTACTGGTCGATGAGCACGGCCTGAGTTGGGAGGAAAGCTGGCCGATCACCAATGCCGTTTTTTCGTACACCAACCACACCCTGCTGCCCGAGGCCCTCGAAACATGGCCGGTCGGGATGTTCGAGCGATTGCTGCCGCGGCATTTAGAAATCATCTACGCCATCAATCGCGAGTTTCTGCGCGCCGTGGAGTCGCTCTATCCCGCAGACCAACAGCGTGTGCGGGAGATGTCCATCATCGATGAGGGCGGCGATCGGCGCGTGCGTATGGCGCACCTCGCCATTGTCGGCAGCCACAAGGTCAACGGCGTCGCGCAACTTCATTCCGATCTCATGCGTCGGCACGTATTTCACGGGTTTGCAACGATGTATCCCGAGCGCTTTGTCAACGTGACCAACGGAATTGCGGTGCGTCGCTGGCTGAAACAATCAAATCCTGGTCTGTCGGCGTTATTGACGCAGCATCTTGGGCGAGCGTGGGAAAACGATCTCGAAGAACTGGGGCGGCTGGCAGGTGCCGCTGATGATGCGCACTTCCGCCGGCAATTCCGCGCGATTAAGCATGCCAACAAACAGCGGCTTGCCGCCGAGGTGATGCGGCGTACCGGCATGCAAATCAGCACCGACTGTTTGTTCGATGTTCAGGTCAAGCGGATACACGAATATAAACGCCAGTTGCTCAATTTGCTGTATGTAGTGACCCGCTACCGCAAAATCCGCGATGAGCCGAATGCCGCCATCGTGCCTCGAGCCGTGATTTTTGCGGGCAAGGCGGCCCCGGGATACGCAATGGCCAAGGCCATTATCAAGCTCATTAACAATGTAGCGCGAACTATCGATGCCGATACGGTGGTGCGCGACAAGCTGCGCGTCGCGTTCCTGCAGGACTATGATGTGTCGCTGGCGCAAAAAATCATGCCCGCCGCGGACTTGTCACAGCAAATTTCGACGGCGGGGATGGAAGCGTCGGGAACCGGCAACATGAAGCTGGCGCTCAATGGCGGGTTGACTATCGGCACGTTGGACGGCGCCAATATTGAAATTCTCGATCGGGTTGGTGCGGAAAACATGTTCATTTTCGGCTTAACGGCAGACGAGGTCGAGGCGCGGCGCGCTGCAGGTTACCACCCCAGAGTCGAGGTCGAGTCGAACAACGAGCTAAGGGAGACGCTGGATCTGATTGCTTCTGGATATTTCTCATCGGGCCGCCCGGACGACGCAAAACTCGTCATTGATCGGCTGCTCAGCGATGGCGAGCCTTATCTCGTGCTCGCGGACTATGCCGCGTATGCGAGAGCTCAACTCGACGTGGATGAGCTGTACGCCCAGGAAGATCAATGGAGCCGGAAGGCGGCCATCAACTGCTTGAACATGGGCTACTTTTCGAGCGACCGCAGCGTGCGCGATTACGCCGACCGCATTTGGTCCGTGAAACCGGTTATTTGAAAGTGCGCTCGACTTGAAGGTGATACATGCAGGGTCGCCGCGACCCTTGGGCGCGACCTGGAGCAGCCGCGGAGTCAACTTTGCGCTGTTTTCAGCACATGCGACCCGGGTGCAAGTGAGCCTCTTCGATGCGAGCAGCGGAGCGGAGTTCGCCCGCCATGATCTGCCCGGGCGCACCGGAGATGTTTGGCATGGCTTGATATCGCCGAGTGGCGCCGGACCGGGGACGCAATACGCCTTTCATGTGCATGGTCCAAACGATCCCCGGAAAGGCCAACGCTTCGATGCGACCCTACCGTTGATCGACCCTTACGCGCGCGAATTATCCAAGCAGCTGCCACTGCGGTCGCGCGTGGTGGATCAAACGTTTGATTGGCAGTCGGATCGGCCGCCGACCATACCTTGGCGCGACTCCATTATCTACGAGCTTCATGTCAAAGGATTTACCAAGCTTCATCCGGCAGTGCCCGAGCAATGGCGCGGCAAATATCTGGGCTTGTCGGTCCCCGCCGTCATCGAACATTTGAAATCCATTGGGGTGACCGCAATCGAATTGCTGCCCTGCCAGGCCTTTGTGAGCGAGCAATTTTTGCTCGAGCGCAAGCTGAGCAACTATTGGGGCTACAACTCCATCGCTTGGTTCGCTCCAGCGAATCAGTACGCGCTGGATGACGCGGTGAAAGAGTTCAAGAGCATGGTGCGATCACTGCATGCCGCGGACATCGAGGTAATCTTGGACGTGGTCTTCAACCACACCGCTGAAGGCAACGAGGCGGGGCCGTCTTTGTCCTTGCGCGGTATCGACAATTCGGTGTATTACCGATTGACGCCGGGGGATTTACGCCTTTACGAAAATCTCACCGGCTGCGGCAACACGGTCAACTGCGAGCACCCACGGGTGCGGGCACTCATCATCGATTGCCTGAAATATTGGGTTGAGGAAATGCACGTCGACGGCTTTCGTTTCGATTTAGCTACTGTGCTGGGGCGCGATGCCGGCGGTTTCAATGCGCACGCGCAATTCTTCAAGGCTCTACGTGCCGAGCCGGCCCTTGCCTATGTCAAGCTCATTGCAGAGCCCTGGGACGTCGGCGACGGGGGCTACCAGCTTGGGCGCTTTCCTGCCGGATGGTCCGAATGGAACGATCGCTATCGAGATTCCATGCGTGCGTTCTGGCGCGGCGATCACGGCAAGCTGGGCGAATTCGCTGAGCGATTCGCCGGGTCGAGCGATCTATTCAGACACGACGGGCGTAAACCCACGGCCGGGATCAATTTTGTCACCTCGCACGATGGCATGACCTTGAACGATCTGGTGTCCTACAACCATAGGCACAATGAGGCGAATTGCGACAGCGCCGGTCACGGCAACGAACTGAGCTGGAATTGCGGTGCCGAAGGCCCGACACAGGACAAAGCGGTTCTCGCATTGCGTAACCGCCAGATGCGCAATTTTCTGGCGACACTTTTCTTGTCGCAGGGCGTCCCCATGCTCCAGGCCGGCGACGAATTCGCCCGTACTCAAGCCGGCAACAACAATGCCTATTGCCAGGACAACGAGATCTCGTGGGTCGATTGGCGGCTGCGCAGCGCCAACCATGAGTTGTTGGACTTCGTGCGATTGCTCGCCCGGCTGCGCCGCCTGCATGTGGAGTTTCGCCGCGAGACATTTTTGAAAGGCGCCGCATCGCGTGCCGGAGTTAAGGATGTGACGTGGTTAAATGTTCGCGGCATCGAGATGACGCAGGGTGAATGGCACGATCCGCAGCTGCGTACGCTGGGGATTTGGTTTGGTGAGCACACGGGCTCCGTCGAGCACCTATTGCTGCTGGTGAATTCGGCGGATGCCGAACAAAGCGTCGGGCTCCCGCCGGCGCCGGCGGAGGGACCTTGGATTTGCTTATTTGATACGGCCAAGGAGGGCAACGCCGCGAAAGGCCTAGGGTCGGCGCGAAGCTACGCGCTCGAGGCGCACAGCGTCGCTCTGTTGGAGTGCTGAAGTGGACACCGGATTGATTGAAAAGCTGGCTCAGTTGCGCGGAATAGCCGACGCCTACCATGACTATCGCGGCCAGCTGCAGCATTTCAGCTTGGAAACCAAAGCCGGCATTTTAAGTGCGATGGGTTGCGCGGTGGACGATGCGAAACAACTTGCCGCCAGCTTGGAGCAGTTGCAAGCCCTGCGCTGGCGCAAGTTTCTTCCTGCCGTTGCGACCGCCCGCGGACCTCGAATCAGTTTTGACATCAACGTCACCGCGCGCGATTTTGGAGGCTCGATTGTCTGGCGTGTGCATCTGGAGAACGGATCGCGTGCCGACGGGGTGACCTCGACCGCGGATTGCCCGGAAGTTTGGCGCGGTGAAGTCGGCGATTCTTGGATCACCCGTCGCCGCTTTGAGCTGAAACTCGATCTACCACCCGGTTACCACGAATTCGACGCCCAGTTATCCGGCGGTATTGCGGAGCGCTGCTCACTGATCGTTTCTCCGCCGTCCTGCTACGAGCCGGCGGCGATTCTGTCAGGCAGGCGGCTTTGGGGCGTTGCGGTGCAGCTTTACACGCTGCGCTCTCGTAGCAACTGGGGCATGGGGGATTTTCTCGATTTGCAGATGCTGATTCGCTGGATGGCATCCTGCGGGGCGGGATTCATCGGCCTGAACCCGTTGCATGCCTTGGCGCCGGCAGAGCCTGAAAGGTCAAGTCCCTATAGTGCGTCGAGCCGGCATTTTCTAAACGTTTTATATATTGCTATCCCCCTCATCCCGGAGCTCGAGCTGTGCTTGGCAGCGCGCCGGCGTCTAGCCGAACCCGACGTTGCGCGCCGGTTGGCGCAGCTGCGCACGCAAGAGCACGTCGACTACCGCGGCGTGGCGGACTTGAAGTTCGAGATCTTGGCGTTGCTCTTTCAGGACTTCCGCGACCAGCACCTGGCGCGGGACAGCGAGCGGGCACGCAGTTTCCTCAGGTTCGTCGCCGAGCGCGGAGCTCCTTTGCAGCTGCATGCGCGTTTCGACGCGCTTGACCGCTATCTTCGAACCACCGAAGGGTGCGCTTCCGGCTGGTTGAGTTGGCCGCAGGAATATCGCGACGTCAACGGGATTGCGGCCGCACACTATGCTCTCGTACATCCCGCCGAAGTCGAGTTTTATACCTACTTGCAATGGTTGGCGCATGAGCAGTTGAGCAGCGCGCAAGCGCTGACACGCGAGCTTGGCATGCCTATCGGCCTGTATGGCGATTATGCAGTGGGCGCCAACCCGTCGGGATCCGAAACATGGGCGGATCGGGCCAGCTATGCTCTGGGCGCTGAGATCGGCGCTCCGCCGGATCCCTTGGCCCTAAGAGGTCAGGGCTGGGGCATTCCGCCGCAAGATCCAGCCGCGATGCAAGAGCAACGCCTGCGTGGGTTCATGCAATTGATTCGCGACAATATGCGCTACTACGGCGCACTGCGCTTGGATCATGTCATGTCGCTGTGCCGGCTATGGTGGGTCCCCGGTGGCCGTTCCCCGTCCGATGGCGCATATGTGCATTATCCGCTTTACGACTTGCTGACCGTCTTGTCTCTGGAGAGCGCACGCAGCTCCTGCTTGGTCGTCGGAGAAGATTTGGGCGTTGTGCCTGAGGAGATGCGGCTAGCGATGCCTGAGTTGGGGCTCTATCACTACAAAGTGTTGCTGTTTGAGAAAATAGACGGGAGATTTCGACGTCCGGACGAATTCACCAAACGCGCGCTGGCCACGGCCACGACTCACGACATGCCGACGTTGCGCAGCTATTGGGAGGGACGGGACATAGAACTGCGGCGCGTTCTGAATCTTTACCCGAGCGCCGAAATCGAAAAGGACGTCTTGCGCGAACGTGACCATGACCGGGAGATGCTGTTGTCGGCGCTGCGCGAGCAAGGACTGAGTCCGGTGCATCCGAATGCGCCTTCCGAACCCTTTACTGCGGCTCTCGCCCATGCGCTGCATCTTTACCTGGCACGCTCATTTACCACGCTGGTGGCGGTGCAAATCGAGGACCTGTTAGGAATGACCGATCCGGTAAATGTGCCTGGAACCTATCTTGAATACCCGAACTGGCAGCGCAAGCTCAATGCCGATATCGAGGATATGGCGCAGCGCCTCGACTTCGCCGCACAGTTCGCCGAGATTCAAACGGCGCGCGGCTAGGACGCCGGTTTCGCGGCAGCTTGGGCCCGCGCGGCCCAGATCCACACAAACCCTCCGATCAGAACGGCCAGGGGCAGGATCTTGACGGCCTGCTGCAAGGAGAACGCATCCGATAAAGCTCCGACGATCAAGGGCGACAGCGCATCGCCGAGGATGTGAATCGCAAAAACGCTCAATGCGATGGCAGTGGCGCGCTCACTTGCGAGAACCAAGTTGATGATGGCCGCATTGATCGGACCGGTGGACAGAAATAGACAGAGCTGCGCGGTCACCATACATATCACGTACAGCGTGTGCGACTGCGTGGTCAGTGCCCCCCAGACAAACGGCGCAGCGATGAGGGTAGTAACTGCGGATAACCATAAGTACGCCTGCCGTGAATGCTTGGCAAAGTGATCGCCCATCCAGCCGCCAATAAAGGTGCCGATGAATCCGGTAACCACCACGATGGCGCCAAAACTGACGGTGGCCTCGCTGCGCGCCATTCCGCGCGCGCGTTCGAGAAACGTCGGCATCCAGTAGGCGAGCCCGCCCAACGCGAAGGTGTATGCGGCATAGCCCAGGACGGTGAGCGCGTAGGGCTTATTGCGAATCAGCCGAAGGTAGGTCAGCCAGGCTTCTCGTCCAATACCGGACTGCCTCGCGGGGACGGCCTGCAATTCGCCCGCGCCCGCCGCACGATCCTGGATACCTCGAGGGGGGTCGGGCAACAGCAAGCACAAGGCTGCTAGCAGCAATCCCGGAACGCCGGCGACGAAGAACGCGGCACGCCAGCCGTAATGTTTATCGACCAAGCCGCCCACCACGTAGCCCAACGCCGAGCCCACCGGTATGGCGCAAAAGAAAATAGCCATCACGCGGCCGCGCTGTCGGACCGGAAAATAATCCGCAAGCAGACTCGGCGCGATCGTAACGTAGGCCGCTTCCCCGACCCCCACCGCTGCACGTGCCGCAAACAGGGTCAAGAAGTTAATCGCAAAGCCCGACAGGGCAGTCGCGAAACTCCAGCAGGCGACGCCGAGCGCAATCAGGCGCGGGCGCGAGCGGCGATCTCCGAGCGAGCCGAATACCGGCGCCAGCAGGGTATATACCACCAGGAAGCCGGACATGAGCGATCCCAAGTTCGTATCAGAAAGACCCAGATCGGAATGTTTTAGGCTTTCCAGTACCCCGGAGACCACATAGCGATCGAGGTAGCTGAACAAATTGATGAACGCGAGAATCGCGAGCCCAAAATTCGCCGAGGTAAGTGGGGAGTTTTGTTTTTCTTCAACCACGCCGAAGTATAGTAGCGATCCTGACAATTGCACGCGGAAGCGACTAAACCGCGTAATCGATTGATTTTATTGGTACGCTAACGATTTAGGAGATTCACTTGGCAAAGCCCAATTACCGACATGCGAAAAAGCAAAAGGAGGCTGCCAGAAAGGCGCGGCAGGATGCCAAGCAAGTGCGCCGCTCTACCGTTCCGGATGTGCCCGTCGAACCCGTGCCCAAACCCGTTGAATGAACACGGCTTACGCCTCCCCATGGGTGGACGAAGAGATCGCGATTTTTCGAGATGCGGTGGCGCGGTTTGTCGAAGCTGAGATGGTGCCGAACGACGAGCAGTGGCGCAAGCGTCAGCACGTCGGCAAGGAGATCTGGCGCAAGGCCGGCGCCATGGGGATGCTTTGCACAGACATCGGTGCGCAGTACGGCGGCGTCGGCGGGGATTTCCGCCATGAAGCGGTACTTTACGAGGAAACATCGCGGCGCGGCCTCTCCGGTTTCGGTCAGGGCGTGCACAGCATATGTGCGCACTATCTGGAGAATCACGGCACCGAGGAGCAGAAACATCGATTCCTGCCCCGCATGGCGAGCGGAGCGCTGATCGGCGCCATCGGCATGTCGGAGCCGGCGGCCGGATCGGATTTGCAAGGGCTGCGGACCCGCGCGGTTCGTGATGGCGATGAGTACGTCATCAACGGATCGAAGATTTTTATAACCAACGGATATCTGGCTGGATTGGTTGCGTTGGTCGTCAAGACCCAAGCTGGCGAGGGCGCTAAGGGCACCTCTATCATCATGGCGGAGACGGAAAATCTGAAAGGATTTCGCGTCGGCCGGATACTGGACAAGATGGGTATGAAATCCCAGGATACCGCGGAGTTATTTTTTGAAGACGTGCGCGTTCCCACCACCAATCTCTTGGGCGGCGCGGAAGGCCAAGGTTTTTATCAGCTCATGGGCGATCTGCCCTATGAGCGCGCCTTGATTGCCGTGGCCGGCGTAGCGGCCATGGAGGGCGGCCTCGCCGAGACCATCCGTTACGTCAAGGAGCGCCGTGCCTTCGGCAAAACCATTGCTGAATTCCAGAATACAAAATTCAAGCTGGCCGAGCTTGCGACCAAGACGCATATAGCGCGCTTGTTCGTCGACGATATCATCGCGAAAATCGTCGCTGGCACGCTAGATACCGTCACCGCATCAATGGCAAAATATTGGGTCACCGATACGCAGCAGGAAGTTCTCGACGAATGCGTTCAATTGCACGGAGGCTACGGCTACATGAACGAGTATCTGGTGTGCCGCTTGTTCGCGGATTGCCGCGTACAACGCATCTATGGTGGGACCAACGAGATAATGAAGGAATTAATCTCGCGCTCACTTTGAGCGTCGGCGGCTTCACAGATCTTTTCGCGGGAAAAGCTTCTCATCGGGCTGATATCGCACAACAATAGAGGTCATCTTTCAATAACTGAATAGCCGATCGTGATGCGAGCGGAGTGGGCTGTTGAACTTTAAGATTACTCGGCGCGACTTACTTCGAGCGACGTCGCTACTCGCGGCGCCAACCGCTTTGCCTCAGCCGCTGCGCGCCGCGTCCGCGCAAGTGCAAGCCGACGCCGTTCAATCGGCCTCATATGCCTACGTGGGGACCTATACGCCGAATGGCGGTGGTATTTATCTGTTTCGAATAGATCCCGTGACCGCCGCGCTGACGCAAGTCCAGCTCATCGACGATATTCGCAATCCAACCTGGCTCGCCCTCAATCCTGCGCAAACGCACTTGTATGCGGTCAGTGAAATCGACAATTTCGAGGGTACCCAAAGCGGTGCGGTAGTCACCTACGCGATCGACGGCGCAAGCATGCAGCTGAAGAGAACCGGTGCGATAAAATCAGGCGGCACAACGCCTGCGCACGTCAGTGTGCACCCGTCGGGGAAGTTCGTTTTCGTGGCGAACTACGGCGGCGGCAATGTCGCGGTGTTTCCGGTTGGCGCCGACGGCGTTCTGGGGGAGGCGACGGACGTGCGGCCCAGCGTGGGCCCGCGACACCACGCCCGTCCGACCGGCGATCTTCCCGGCCAATTTGCCACGAGCGATCACGACGGCCCTCATCTGCACATGGTCGCGGCGGATCCGAGCGGACAATTCGTCATCGCCAACGATGCGGGACTCGATCTCACCCTCGTATGGCGCTTCGATGCATCCTCCGGCCGCTTGCTACCCGCGGAGGTCCCCGTGGTGACCGCGCCGCCGGGCTGCGCGCCGCGCCATTTTGCGTTCCATCCCAATGCACGCGTGTTTTATAACTTGTACGAACACGACGCAAAAGTCGCCGTCTACGACTACGATGCGTCCCGGGGCGGCTTGAAACTCAAGCAGGTGATCTCGAGCTTGCCGGCAAAGTTTGGAGGCAGCAATCTTTCCGCTGAAATCCTCTTGACGGCCGATGGCCGGTTTTTATATGTCTCGAATCGCCTGCACAATGCCGTGGCTGTGTTTGCCGTGGCGGCCGACGGCGAGCTGCGAAGCGTTGCGGAAACTTGGGTGCATGCCGACTCGCCGCGCAGTTTGGTGATCGACCCAAGCGGTAAATTTCTGTTTTCATGCAACCAGCGCGGCGATTCGATCACTTCGTTTCATTTGAATCCGTTGACCGGCGCATTGGCCTTCACCGGAAGGTTCGAGGCCGTTGGCAGTCCGGCGGTGATGACAATCCTCAAGCGCGCCTGATCTCAGGATATACTCGGTCCCATCTGGGTTCGCGGTGAGGATTGAAGGCCATGGAAATCGCAATGATTGGTTTGGGGCGTATGGGCGCCAACATGGCGCAGCGCTTGATGCGCGGCGGCCACAACGTCGTGGGATTCGACCCGCTCGAGGCGGCACGTACGGCCCTGGAAAAGAATGGCGCGCAGAGCGCCGCTTCGCTCGAGCAACTGGTTGCGAAGTTAAGTGCGCCGCGAATCATATGGCTGATGGTCCCCGCCGGCGAGATCACCGACGGTACCATAACCAAACTCCTACCGCTTTTGGCTGCGGGCGACACTATTATCGATGGCGGCAATTCCAACTACCGCGATACGCAGCGCAGGGCGGCCATGGTCGCGCAGCGAAATATCCACTATGTTGATTCGGGCACCAGTGGCGGAGTTTGGGGGTTGAAGGAGGGCTACAGCCTGATGATTGGAGGCGATGAGGCGGTCGTGGAACGCTTAAGTCCCATCTTTGAAACTCTTGCCCCAGGTAAAGAACAGGGCTGGGGCCGCGTAGGTCCGGTCGGCGCAGGACATTATTCCAAGATGGTCCACAACGGCATCGAGTATGGGTTGATGCAGGCGTATGCCGAAGGCTTTTCAATTCTGCAGCATAAAACCGAATTCAAACTCGACTTGCACCAGATTGCTGAGATTTGGCGCTACGGCAGCGTGGTCAGGTCGTGGCTTTTGGACCTAACAGCGGACGCGTTGCAGAAAAACCCGACTTTGAAGGGCATCGCTCCCTATGTCGCCGACTCCGGCGAGGGACGGTGGACGGTCGCCGATGCGATCGAGTTGGGCGTATCGGCGCCGGTCATCACGCTGTCGCTGCTCGAGCGATTGCGTTCCCGCGATGACGATTCTTTTTCCGACAAGCTGCTTGCGGCCATGCGCAACGAGTTCGGCGGGCACGAAATCAAGAAAGAGTGACGGCGCGTCGCGCATGAGAATCCTGGTGGTAGGAGCGGGCGCTATCGGCGGCTATTTCGGCGCCAGGCTGCTTGCGGCGGGCCGGGACGTTTCCTTCTTAGTCAGGCCGCGCCGGGCCGAGCAGTTACGGAACTTCGGTCTTGCCGTGACCAGCCCGCATGGCGATCTGAATCTGTCCGCTCCCCCATTGCGATATGCGCGAAGTCTTGCCGAGTTCTACGACCTCGTCATTCTCAGCTGCAAATCCTATGATCTTGAGAACTCGATGGATGATTTCGCGCCTGCAATGGGCCCGGATTCGCGCGTGCTGCCTTTGTTGAATGGATTACGACACCTCGACACGCTCGATGCGCGCTTCGGGGCGCGGCGCGTGCTGGGTGGTCTGGCTCGAATTTCGTCGACCTTGGATGCGGATGGACGCATTCATCAGCTCGGTCCGTTCAACGAATTGGTGTTTGGTTCCCGCGGTGATGCAGCCATCGACCAGGATGTGGCGCAAACCCTTCGCGCACCCGGTTTTGAGGCGCGCATGAGTGCCGAAATCCTTCATGAGATGTGGGAAAAGTGGGTATTTATTGCCGCTGCGGCCGCGACCACCAGTCTCATGCGGGCCGCGGTCGGCGACATTGTTGCGGCGAATGCCGTGCACATCCCAATGGGGCTGATGCAAGAATGCGCGGCGATTGCCGCCGAGAATGGCTTCGCGCCCCGCGAGAAAGCCACCACTGCCGGCCTCGCCGTGCTCACCGCCCCGGGCTCTCCATTCACAGCCTCGATGCTGCGCGATATCGAGCAACGCAGCCGAATCGAGGCGGATCACATTGTCGGCGATCTTCTCAGGCGGGCATCCAAAGCCGCGCATACGCCATTGCTCGGCACGGCCTATGCGCACTTGAAAGCCTATGAGTCGCGGCGCGAACGTGAATCCCGTGCGCAGCACTAAACCGCCGGCACTGCGACCTTATGGCGGCTCAAGGAGGCACCGTCCGTCGGGCGCAGCCGGACAAACACGATGGTCGATGCGATCGTGAGGGCAGCCAGGCAAATAAGCGCAAGATGCACGCCATGGATCATCTGCGCTTCCGTAGCCCGCAACCGCTCTGGAATGAATAAGGCCGTGGCGAGTGACGCGGTGGCGATCCCAAAGCTCACTGCCAATTGCTGCACCGTGCTCGCGATGGTGCTGGCGCCGCTTGCCTCGTGGTCACTGACATCCGCATAGGCCAAGGTGTTCATGCTGGTGTATTGCAACGAGGTGAGAAAACCATAGCCAAAGGCCATCAGCACGATCAGCCACACGGGAGTTTTAAGATCGATGGTCGCGAACAATATGATGGTCGCGCCTAGCAACAGCGTGTTGGCAACAAGCACGGTGCGGTAGCCGAGTTTCCGCAAGATCAGCGGCATGGTCAATTTCAAGCTCATCGCGGCAAAGGCCTGCGGCATAATCAACAAGCCCGACTCAATCGGTGAGAAGCCCAAGCCGACTTGATAGAGAAGGGGAAGCAGGAATGGAATGCCGCCTATGCCGAGGCGAGTGAATAAGTTGCCGCTCACCGCGACGCGGAAAGTACGAATGGCGAGCAATTTCAAGCGCAGCAATGGCTGCGCGGTGCGCTTGGTATGCAATCCGTAGGCAGCGAGCAAGGCCGCCGAGATGCCGAGTAGTCCGAGCATCTCGCGGCCGCTAAGGGTGGTTTCGCCAAACACCTCGAGCACATAGGACAGCAACGCCACACCTGAGCCGAACAGCACGAGGCCGATGATATCCAGCGGGTAGTTTTGCTCCTCCCGGTAGTTCGGCAAATGCCGGTACGCCATGTACAAACCGCACAAGCCGATCGGAATATTGACGAAGAAGATGACGCTCCAGTGAAAATAACCAATGATCGCGCCGCCAATTACCGGTCCCAACATTGGGCCGACCAGGCCGGGGATGGCGACGAAACTCATCGCATTGATCAGTTCGGACTTGGGGAACGCGCGTACCATGGCAATACGTCCGACGGGCAGCATCATGGCTCCGCCGCCGCCTTGCAGTATGCGAAAGGCCACCAGCCAATGAATATTGCTCGATAGGCCGCACAGGAAGGAACCCAACGTGAAGATGCCGATGGCCGACGCAAACACTCGGCGGGTGCCGAATCGATTCGCCATCCAGCCGCTGATCGGAATGAATACGGCCAGGCTCAAGGTGTAGCTGGCAAGGACCGCCTTCATGCTCAGTGGCGGCACATTGAGCGCGTGTGCGATCGCCGGCACCGCGGTATTCAAGATGGTCGTGTCCATGGATTCCATGAAGAATCCGACGGCGACCAACCAGGGGAGCAGCCGCTTAGCGGTAGCCGTCAGCGCGGTGTTGGCTATCGCCACAACGAATTATCGTCACGCTCCCGCGAGCGTGCTGTCAACGATGGTCTGCGCCTCAGCAATCAGCCGGCGTAAATGCTCATCGCTGTGATAACTTTCGGCGTAAATTTTGTAGATGTCCTCGGTTCCCGAGGGACGGGCTGCAAACCAACCGCCTCGCGAGGTCACTTTAACGCCGCCGATCGGCGCATCGTTGCCCGGAGCTTCTGTCAAGATCGATTCGATCGGATCGCCAGCCAGTTCCGTAATGCGAACTTGCTGTCGATTGAGTTTCGAGAGCTTGGTTTTCTGCGCAGGATTAGCCGGCGCGTCGATGCGATCCGCAAACGTTGCCCCCAGTTCCTGCGCAAGTGCGCCATAGTGCTCGCCCGGGTCGCGTCCGGTACGCGCCGTGATCTCGGCGGACAGCAGTGCCGGCACGATGCCGTCCTTATCTGTGGTCCATGCCCCGCCGTCGATACGGCTGAAGGAAGCACCGGCGCTTTCCTCACCGCCAAAGCCCAGCTTGCCCTCCACGAGCCCCGCTACGAACCACTTGAACCCCACCGGCACTTCGTACACGGCGCGCTGCAATCGCTTGCCAACCCGATCTATCATCGCGCTGCTGACCACACTCTTGCCGATGGCAGCCTCGGCGCGCCAGCCGACGCGATGGCTGAATAAATAGTCGATCGCCACTGACAAATAATGGTTGGCAGGCATCAATCCGCTGCTCGCGGTAACAATGCCATGGCGATCGTGATCGGTGTCGCAGCCAAATGCGATGTTGTAGCGGTCTTTGAGTGCGATCAATCGCTGCATGGCGAACGATGAGGAAGGATCCATGCGAATCTTTCCATCCCAATCGAGCGTCATGAATCGAAAAGTAGGGTCAACTTCCGTATTCACGATGGTCAGATCGAGGCGGTAATATTCTGCGATGCGCGGCCAGTAGTGCACGCCGGCGCCCCCCAAGGGATCGACGCCCATGCGGATCTTGGACTCGCGGATGATATCCATATCCAAAACGCTGCGAAGATCCGCAACATACGTTTGAACGAAATCAAGCGAGTGCGTGGTAGCCGCTTTGCGCGCCGCCGCGAACGCAATCCTCCTGATGCCGGTTTCAGACTTGAGCAATTCATTCGCACGGTTTTCGATCCATTTGGTGATATCCGTGTCCGCCGGGCCGCCGTTGGTCGGGTTGTATTTGAACCCACCGCTGTCCGGCGGGTTATGCGATGGCGTAATGACGATGCCGTCGCCCAGGCCGGCGCTGCGGCCGCGATTGTAGCCGAGAATGGCATGCGAGATGACCGGAGTGGGCGTATATTCGCCGCCCGCCGCGATCATGACCTCCACGCCATTGGCCGCCAGGACTTCAAGCGCACTGGCGAAGGCCGGAGCCGACAACGCGTGCGTATCAAAACCCATGAACAGAGGGCCGTCGACGCCGTGCTGCTTGCGGTACTCGCAGATGGCCTGGCTGATGCAGAGAACATGTGCTTCGTTGAAAGAAGCGTCGAAAGAGCTGCCGCGATGGCCGGATGTCCCGAACGCGACCCTTTGCGAAGCGATCGATGGATCGGGGCGCTCGCTATAGTACGCGGTGATGAGCCGCGGCACGTCAACCAGCGCCGCGGCAGGGGCGGGCTGGCCGGCGAGCGGATTCACTCTGGAACTCAAGTGGTAGCCAGCGCAGCGCTCTTTTCCTCGATGCGCTTCAGCAGTTCGGTCCATGACTTGACGAAGGATGCCGCACCGTCAATTTGCAACTGAGCCGCGAGGGCATCGACATCAATTCCGGCGCGAGCAAAGCGCTCCAGCACCTGCTCGGCATCTGCGCCTTCTTCAGACATGACGCCTGCGACTTTCCCGCTCTTCGCAAAGGCCAACAGCGTCTTCTCAGGCATCGTGTCGATGGTGTCGGGCGCCACCAACGCACTGACATACAAATCCTCCGGAGCGTTGGGATCTTTGGTGCCGGTGCTGGCCCACAGCATGCGTTGTTTACGTGCGCCTTTGGCTTCCAAGTCTTTCCAGCGCCGGCCGCCTATCAGTTCGCAGTGCGCCCGATAGGTGCGTTGCATGATGGCGATACCTAATCGATTGCGTAATTCCTGCGGCACCTTGTCGGCCACGGCCCGATCCCAACGGCTGACGAACAAGGATGCGACCGAATTGATCCGAGGGTCGAGTCCCGCAGCGAGGCGGCGTTCGATGGCGCGCATGTAGGCATCCGCCACCTTCAAGTATTGCTCGCGCGAGAACAAAAGCGTGACATTGACAGGTACGCCGGCAAAAATGGCCGCCTCAATGGCTGGAACGCCGGCGGGAGTTCCCGGAATTTTGACGTAGAGATTGGGTTTGTTGGCCTGCCGGTGGATTGAAAGCGCGGCAGTGACCGTGGCTTGGGTGTCATTCGCCAGCAGCGGCGAAACCTCCATGGATACCCAGCCGTCGATGCCTCGAGTCCGATCGAACTCGGGCTTGAACAGGTCGGCAGCTCGGCGCAAGTCTTCCAAGGCGAGATCGAGAAATAAATCCGCGCCGGACAGCCCGCTGGATGCTTTTTGCCGGATTCCCTCATCGTATGCCGCGCCTTTGCCAATGGCCTCGTCGAATATGGTTGGATTCGAGGTAAGACCGGTAACCGAGAGCTGCTCGATGTACCGCCGTAAGGTTGCGTCATCGAGCATGTCCCGAGTGATATTGTCGAGCCAGAGGCTCTGACCCAGGCCGTGGAGTTTTTCCGTCATGTTCATGGTGGCACCTTGAAGTCGCTGAGGTTGTAATCGAGAAGATCCCCGATGCGCTCGATCGTAAGATCGGGTGCCGGGATTACAGTGTTGGAGTCTGCTGCCAATGCATAATGCCCTTGCCGCACGAAAACTGTCGTGAGCCGGTCATTCATGGCGGTTTTCATCGCGGCGAGAATATTCGCTTTGTCGTCGACCATGACATAGTGATCCCCTGGGTAGCGGTCCTGCAGGGGACCGAGCTGCTTTTCCTTGTGCACATAAATCAATACTCGGTTCTGCACCGCGGCCCAGATTCCGGAGCGTTGGATTTTCCGCGGCTGAAAGACGATGTCGCCATCCGACAGCACCACGGGCAGAGAAAAGTTGCGCAAATGCGCAATGGTCTCGAGCGCCCGCGGAAACAAGCGGCTGGTGAAAGGATACTCCAACAGGAACTGCGACAAACCAAGCAATTCCGGGTGCTCGTCGAGGCCGGTGCGAAAATCCTGCAAACTGCCGAGGTAATCGGCAAGCCCCAGCGCATCGCGACGCTGCGAGAAAATCCCCCAATAGCGGGCGCGCTCGGCTGCACCAAACAAGGTTTCCAGATGATCGCCGAGATCGGCGCCAAAGCGATCGTTGTCCAGCAAAGTGTTATCGACATCGAGCAAAAAGACCAGTGCGTGTCGATTCAGCACGGCGAGGTTTTCTCGACTTGGGGGTCGTGCCAGGTATCCCCGCCATTGACCAGTTTGGCCGCCTCCGCCGGGCCCCAGGTCCCGGACTCGTACTCGATCACAGGCAAGGCGCCCTTCAACACCGGGTCAACGACTCGCCAGGCGGCCTCCACGGACTCATCTTGCGTAAACAAGGACGCGTCGCCGCGTATGGCATCGCCCAACAAACGCTCATAGGGCGGCTTCTCGCTGGGCGAGTTGTGGCGGGCAATCAATTCCACCGGTTCACCGCGCATATCCTCACCGGGAATCTTGGCCAGCGCTCCCTCGGCGATGACGACCTCTGGGCTCAAGCGCAAGCGAAAATAGTTCGACGGCATTGCATCGCTCGGATCGAATATCGCCAACGGCGGCCGTTTCAGGGTCACTATAACCTCCGTCGCCGTGATCGGCAGATTTTTGCCGGCGCGAATGTAGAAAGGCACATCGGCCCAGCGCCAAGTATCGATGTGCAGCCGCAATGCCGCGAATGTTTCGACCTGCGAGTCCTTCGCTACGCCATTTTCATCACGATAGCCGCGGAATTGTCCGCGCACGACTTCTTTCGGATCGAGCGGACGCATCGCGCGAAAAATACGCAGCTTCTCAGCTTGCAGAGTTTTAGCATCGTGGCCGGCGGGTGCATCCATGGTCAGCAGCGTGACCACTTGTAGTAGATGATTTTGCACCACGTCGCGGATTGTCCCGACCTCCTCATAGAACGCGCCGCGGCCCTGAACCCCGAAATTCTCCGCCATGACGATTTGGATATCGCGGATGTGCTCGCGGTTCCAAATCGGTTCGAGGAACGTATTGGCGAAGCGAAAATACAGGATGTTTTGAACCGCTTCTTTGCCCAAATAGTGATCGATGCGAAAAATCGCCGACTCGTCGAACACTTCGTGCAAGACGCGATCGAGTTCCTGCGCGCTCGCGAGATCTCGGCCAAAAGGTTTTTCGACGATCACCCGGGCATTATCCGTGCAGCCGCACTTCTCTAAACCCTGCACCACGCTGGCAAACATGCTGGGAGGAATGGCCAGATAGAAAAT
>JANYAD010000249.1 GCA_025355165.1 Gammaproteobacteria bacterium
GTGCTGCAAACACCGGTGACCTTGGCGCCGTACACCTTGGCGATCTGCACGGCGAAGGTGCCGACGCCGCCGGATGCGCCGTTGATCAAGACGCTCTGCCCCGCTTGAATATTTCCTTTGTCGCGCAGCGCTTGCAATGCGGTGACGGCTGCGATGGGAACGGCGGCGGCCTGTTCGAAGCTCATGTTGGTCGGTTTCATGGCGAGCGAGCCTTTCTCGGCGACGCTCACGTACTCCCCGAACGCGCCGTCTCGGCCGCCGAATACCTCATCGCCGGGCTTGAATCGGGTGACGTTTTTTCCAACCGATTCGACTGTGCCGGCGAAATCGACCCCCATGAGTATGCTGTCGGGCGAGCCCATTCCCGCGCCGGCTCGCATGAAGTAAGGCTCGCCGCGCATGTAGTGCCAGTCCAAAGGATTGACGGAGGCAGCATGCACCTTCACGATCATTCGATCGTCCGCGATCGATGGCTTGGCAATCTCCTCGAGCTTCAGTACCTCGGGCGAGCCGTAGCAGCGATAGACGATTGCCTTCATGGCGGGCGCGCCGGCCGGCGGCGGCGATGCCGGGCAGGCGGCGTTGTGGCTCAACGCCAGCGCCAATGAGGATGCCGCCGCCACCAGCAAGATCAAAACCACGCTCAGCACTTTATATCGTCGCTTCATGATTACTCCTTCCACCCATCGGTAATACCCGCTAACGGTCTATGTGCCTCGCGCCTCGCATCCGCCATCACTTGCGACGAACGGCGGCGGGTGCGCTCATGTCGGATAAGTATGCCTTAGCCAGGTGGTTCCAATGAAACGGCCGACATCAACCTCAAAAGCCGCGCACCGAGGTGCCCCCGGTCGGCCTAAGTTTTTTAAATCTGTTCCGACAGATGTGAGCTCACCGCCGCGAGCGTATCTACGCGGCGCCGGGATTCAAGAACCGGTGAATGGCTTGGACAACGACCGATCCCTCGCCGACGCCTGAGGCGACGCGCTTCACGGACCCCGAGCGAACATCGCCTACCGCGAAAATACCCGGTTCGGTGGTCACGTAGGGCGAAGTCAGCACATTTTCATCTTTAACGTGCCCGGTCACGACGAAGCTTTTGTCATCGAGCGAGACGCACTGATTGAGCCACTCCGTATTGGGCTCGGCGCCAATCATCACAAACACATTGGATACGGCCTTGGTCTGTGACTCGCCCGTTTCGCGATTCGTCCAGCTGATTTTGCGCAAGTACGCGTCGCCCTCGAGCGCCGTGATCTCGGTGTAAGGATGCACGGTGATATGGGCGGATCCTTCAATACGCTGAATCAGATAATCAGACATGGTGGCCGCCAGTCCCGCGCCGCGAACAACGATGTGCACGTGATGCACGGTCCTTGACAAGAACACGGCCGCTTGGCCGGCCGAATTGCCGCCTCCGACCACCGCCACTTCCTCTACTGCGCCGCAAAGCTGCGCTTCCATCGGCGTCGCAGCGTAGTGGATACCATGCCCCTCGTACCTGGAATAATTTTCCACGTCCAATTTGCGGTACCTTGCACCGATTGCGATGACGATTGCGCGGGCTTTGACGAAGCTTCCGCCGTCCAGTTCAAGCCGATAAGGACTCTCCGCACATTTCAATCCCGTCACCAGGCGGGCAATGGCCAGCCGGGCGCCGAATTTCTGCGCCTGTGCCTGGGCGCGCCCGGCGAGTGCCTGCCCGGAAATACCGGTGGGAAAGCCCAGGTAGTTTTCAATCTTCGATGAGGTGCCGGCCTGCCCGCCGGGCGCCGTGCTTTCGAGCACAATGGTGGACAATCCTCGGAGGCTGCGTACACCGCGGCAGCGAGGCCGGCAGGTCCCGCTCCCACCACGGCCACGTCGTACACTTCTTTTGCATCGAGCGTTTCAGTCAGACCGAGCGCATCGGCTAGCGCAACGGTGCTGGGGTTTCGCAGCGCCACCTCGCCCGGAAGGATCACCACCGGCAACTCGTCCGCCTTGATATCGAAGCACCGCAGAAATCCTTCCGAGTCGGCGTCGCGCTCCGTATCGAGCACACGGTGCGGATACGCATTGCGCGTCATGAATGTTTGCAGGCGCAGCATGTCGCCGTTGTGCGCCGGCCCTGCCAAGGTGACGCCGCCCATGGTGTGGCGGATGAATCCGACCCGCCTCAAGATGAAGGCACGCATGATGATTTCGCCAATATCGGACTCGCCGATGACCAGACGGCGGAAGGCGGCGCGCTTGACGCGCACCACGCGGGTATCGGCGCCCGCCATGCCCGAAACCAAGATCTGGCGGTCGTTGAACAGGTCCATCTCGCCCGTGAAGTTCCGCTGCCGGTGTACCGCAAAGACATTCGGTACCCCGCGCGCGTCGGTATCGAAGATTTCGATCGAACCTGACAAGACCAAGAAAAAATCGACGCCGCGCTGGCCACGCTCGAAAAGCAGCGTTCCTGCCTCGATGTTCTCCTCGCCGCCATAGCCGGCGACGCGGCCGGTCATTTCCTCGTTGAGTTGCGGAAACGTCTGCCCCACCCGCGCAAACGGATCAGTCGGGTCTTGCTCGGTTTGCGCATCGGCCGTCATTTGCATTGACCGATTCTGCGCAAGCGAGCTCCTTAACACCAGCCTTACAGCGCTCGACGAGGAGCCTCTGTTCTTGTGCGGCGCACCCAGTTCGTGGCTTACTTCGCATCGTGAAACGCACGGTCGGTGAGTATGCGGTGCTGCTCGGGCTCTTGGACGAGGCATTGAACCTGCCGCGCGAAGAGCGCGACGCGTGGGTCGACCAGTTATCGGATTCGTACGCCGGCTTGCGGCCGACCCTACGACGGCTTTTATCGGCCACCTCTGAGCCTGAGAGTGCCGAAGTCGACGATCTGCGGGACCATATCGCCGCCGCGGTCCAAGATGTCTCCTCTCGAGCGGAAATACCTCAGTTGTGCTCGGGCGAGCGTATCGGCCCATATGAACTCGTGCGCGAAATTGGCCGCGGCGGGATGGGTTGCGTGTGGCAGGCAATTCGCGCGGATGGCGCCTTCAAACGATCCGTCGCTTTGAAGCTTCCCTTCATGTCCTGGGCGGGCAGCATGGGCGAGCGCATGACTCGCGAGCGCGATATTCTGGCCGGCCTCGAGCACCCCAATATCGCGCGCTTTTATGACGCAGGGGTCGATGCGCTTGGCAGGCCGTTCATGGCGATGGAATACGTCGAGGGCCAGGCCATCGATGAGTACTGCCTGGAGCGGGGACTGTCGATTCGAGAGCGGCTGCTGTTGTTGCTGGACGTGTCCAAAGCGGTGGCCTACGCGCACTCCAAACTCATCGTCCACCGTGACTTGAAACCGGCGAACATACTGGTCACAGCCGACGGTGCAGTCCGCTTGCTCGATTTTGGTATCGCGAAACTCATCGCAGGGGAAACGACCGAAGGCCCCCACGCGACGCAATTTGCGGGCCGGCTTTTGACCCCTGACTATGCCTCTCCGGAGCAAATCAAGGGCGAGGCCATCGGTACCGGCACCGATATTTATTCGCTGGCGGTGGTGACTTATGAGTTGCTGACCGGCTCGCGACCGTATCGGCTGAAGCGACAGAGCGCTGCGGAACTGGAACAAGCGATTGCGGAAGTTGATCCGCGACCGGCCAGTGAAGCGGTGGCCGACAAAGCCCTTCGACGGCAGTTACGCGGCGACCTCGACGCCATTTTGAACAAAGCAATGAAGAAGAGTCCCGCGGATCGCTACGGCACCATAGAGAGTTTTGCGACCGACTTGCAACGCTACCTGGGCGGCGAAACGGTGCTTGCGCGGCCAGATAGCGCGGCATATCGCCTGCGAAAACTGGCGGCTCGGCACAGAATTGTGTTGGGTGCGACCAGCGCCGTGCTGGCCGCGATGATCGTCGCCACGTCGGTCTCTCTGAGACAGGCTCACGAGGCGCAGCGGCAAACCATCAGGGCCACGGCGACCAGGGACTTTCTGGTGAGCGTGTTTCGCGCCAACGATCCGCGGTTGGCTTCCGACAAGCCGCGCGGGGAAGTCACCGCAAAAGATCTTCTTGATTCCGGCTCCGCGCGCATCGAGAAAGAATTTTCGGGGCAGCCTGAGTTGCAGATCGAACTTCTCGGACTCACAGCGGACATGTACGACTATCTGTCCGACGAGGAACGCTACGCGACGACGCAACTGCGGCGCATGGTCTTGGCGCGGGCGTATTACGGTCCAACCCATCCGATCGTCATCCAAGGCCTCCTGAACGAGGTCGATGCCGCCTGTGTCCGAGAAGATTTCGCCAAAGCCAATCGGCTGCTGAACGAAACCGATATTTCTCTCCATACCTCGGGCCAGGACGGCAGCCTGATGCGGGCGAACTGGTGGCGGGAGAAAGCCCGGGTTTTGATTGATACCCTGGGTAGCCGATCCGACTCCGACCGCGCGTTGGAACAGGCGTTTGCGTTGTACGCAAAAGTCGCGCCGCGCAGCAACGACTACGCCATGGCACTAAGTCTGGCATCGGTGAACCAGACGGAGCGCGGCAACACTTTACAGGCCGCACAATTGTTGGAGCGCGCCTTGGCTGTGGCGCAGCTAGCTGTGAATCGAGATGACTCCAGTATCGCGGATTTCTCGTACAACCTTGCGCGTGCGCGTGAACGCCTGGGCGATTTCGATGCTGCTGAAACCGCCTATGAGCGTGCCGAAGAGGGGGCGCGCAAAACCTACGGAGAGCACGGTGGGACTTACTGGGTAGCCCTTGCTTACCACGCACACCTTTTGCATCAACGAGGTGAACGGGAGCGCGCCGGCGCGCTGTTCGCGAAGATGATGGCGGCTATCCCTTCGCACTGGGAAACGAACGGCAGCGACCGCTGGGCGCGCGAAACCTACGCGGAGTGCCTGGCCGCCGAGGGTCGAGCTCAAGAGGCAGTGCCGTTGTTGGAAGCCGCCCAGCAATACTATCTGACGCATATCCGCGGCGAATTCGCGGTGCGGGAAGTGCGTCGTAAATTGGGCGATGCGTACGATCGCCTGGGCCATACGGCTGAGGCACGCAATCTGCTGCAGCTGGCGCGCGATGAGTCGGTGGCCAAGGATGCCCCAGGCTCCCCTTGGGTATTGCGCATGCGCGAGCGCTGGGGACGGTTCCTGCTCGATCACTCAAAGACGAACGACACCGACTTTAGAGCGGCAGCCCTGGAATTCGAAACGGTACTGGAGAAGGCCGCCGAGCGGCCGCTGGTGGAATCGGCTCTGGCCCACTCGGGGCTATCCTCAATCGCTGTGAGGCGCGGTGATACCGTGCTCGCGCTCCGCGAAAGCGCCGAGGCGCTCGCTGCGCTCGATCGGGTGCAGGGGCTCTACGATGTCCGTGTGCAGCCCCGGCTGTGGCTGGCGCACAGCTCGCTGCTGCTCAAGAACGGAGCTCCCGTCGAGGCCCGTCGATGGGCAGACAAGGCCCTGGAGGCAAGTCTTCGTTATGACGATCCGGGCAGTTCTGCGATCGTGCAGGCGCGCAATTCGATCCGCCTCGCAACCGCCGCCAAGAGTGCCGCCACGACCGCCAGGTAAACGTGCTGCTCTAGCGGCCGTGCTCCTCGAAAGCCTTCATCATCGGGTTTTCGACCTTGGCAAAGCCGGCGGGCGCTTCCCAGGTGGATTCGGGAATGGCCGTGTGACGCACCTCGGTCACTTCGCTGCTATTGGTCATTTTCATGACGCCGGCATCCACCGTGGAGGAACTGGCCACCGGAAAGCCCTTGATGCTTTTCATTTTTTCAGCGTAATCCGCGCTCGCCTTGGCCGAGGGACCAAAGCCGCTGCCGCTCATTGATTTGCGCATCGACTCTTTGAAGTCCGCGAGCCCCGCCCAGCTCTGCACCGGATACTTGATATCGTTGGTGACACATTCGGTCACGGTCATCATCGCGCCCATGCTGATGCTCCATTCTTCGCAGGCAAATCCGGCTACTTTGCGCGACACACCGGTTTTCTTGACCTCGGTCGAGACGGCCATGGAATTGGTCATGCCCTGCATCATTGCCATCGCCTGCTTCACTTTCGGATCGTTCATCTTCTCGGCCATCTTCGCTTGCATGGCCTGAAGATCTTGTTTGGTCACTTCGTAATAGGTCTTTTTCTTCTCATCGACGGTCGTCATCACGCCGGTCTTCAGATTAATAATCATGTCCGTGCCGCCCGTTTGCGAGGTGCGGATGTGGTCGCTGGAAATGTACATCGTTTCACTCCCCGCCGGCTTGCCGTTGGTAGTGACATTCGAGACCACGGTGAGATCGTCGGCGGCTTGAGTGCGGGTCGCGGCGGCGCACGCCAGGATGCAGATACTGAGCGAAAGGATGGGTTTCATGATTTGTCCTTGGATGGCAAGATAAAAGAAGCGTCATTGGCGCGTCAGCTCGACACGTCGATTGCGTGCACGCCCGGCCAACGTCGCATTGCTGTCGCGCGGTGATGCCGCGCCGTGGCCCGCCGTCGTCAGCCGATTTTCTGCAATTCCGCGCTCGAGGAGCGCTGTCCGCACGGCTGCTGCGCGCCGCGCCGAAAGATCTTGATTCCGTGCATCGCCACCGATGTTGTCCGTATGGCCCTCCACGCTCAGCAGCCACTCTGGATGGCCGTTCATGACGGAGGCGATCGTATCCAACAGCGCATTCGAGGCCAGCTTGATGCTGGCACTGTTGAAGTCGAAGTAAATGCCGTAGATGACGGCGCGCCGCTCAGCGCTCAATTCGCTTTCCAAAACTCGGGCCGGATCGGCTGCCGGAAATTCGATGCGCACGATTTCGAGCAGGTCCGTGCCGAATGCACAACGCAGCGTCAGCGCGTTGTTCGGATCATCCAGGATGTACCACTCCACCGGCACGGCCGTGCCCTCCTGAACAAAGTTGCCTTTCACATGCCAGGCAGACAGCGACACCAAGGAATCGTTGACGATCATCGGGTAGGAAATCGGCTTTCCCTCGACTGTTCGGATGCTGCCGGTGGCGTTCAAGTAACCCCCCGCGGCGCCTTTCTCGTCGTTGCCCTGCAGTACGCCCAACACACCGCTTATCAGTCCGCCGAGTCCTCCTAACCGGCCATCGAGCGTCACCGCCGCCTTACCCCCGGAGCGCAGATCCGAGACCACGGCGGCGGAAGTGCCCATAGCCGTGGTGCCCGAAAACTGTTGCTCGCCGTTCGAGAACAGATACTTGTAAGTGCGGGCTGAATTTAAGTCCTCGGCGAGCACATCGCGATTGAAACTAACTGCCATCGGCTTGCCGCCGGCCGGATTGGGCAGATCCGCGCTGACGGTCAGATGCGTCGTGCCTTCTGTATCGATATCCTCGATCAGCGGTGTCGATTCATAGTCACCCTGACGCTCATTGACCGCACCGACCAGGGTCAGCCCCTTGACCAGCGGAACCGGGGCGGCGGCGGCCGTGGCGCCGGCCGCAACAGCGCACAGGGCGAGCGCAAGCCAGCTTGACCCTGAAGTCTTTTTCATAGCTTGGTCAATAACTTGGCGGCCAGCGCGACACCGATCGCTCGCGCTTGGGTTTCATAGCTCGTGCCCTGCTTCTTGCTGGAGGCGTTGATCACTGCCGCAGCACCCTGCATATCATCGGGCTGTTTAAGGCCCGCCATGAGCGGGTCCGTCTTCTCCACCTGATGCAGCTCCTTCATGGCCTCCAATTGCTCGGGCGAACCGAGCTTGGCTTGCGCCACCTTGTCGTACGCCCCCGCACCCGCTGCCAACTGCAAATTGGGCGGCGTAATCGTGATGACCATGTCGCCGCGGCGCACGTACAGCACCGACATCGCACCGAAGAACGCCTCTTCGCCCAGGTTGGGCACCTCCTCCGGCGCCCCGCCCAGCATGCCGGTGGCTTTGCGCGCACCGCTCATCGCTAATTGCGGATCATTCTCTCTTTCGAGCCCGATGGTGACCTCGATACCGACCACAGCGGTTTTATAAGCCATGTCACTGGCGGCGCCTTCGACCGAAATCACCGCGTTTCCCAATATCGCCCCGACTTCCTCTTTGGTCAGCAGCGGCGTTGAGGAACGCCGTGGGCTCGATACTTGCGATGGTGGCGCACCGCTCATCGTCGCAGTCGCGACGCTCGGGGCCTTGCCGCAGGCGGTCAGGCAAGTTATGACGACGACTACGCCGGCGGCAGTTCCGAATAACGGTATCTTGCTCATGGGCCCGCCTCGCTTAAGGGTGTCAACAGGGATGCAAAATGCATCGCTCACTGAGTAATACGAGGTGCGGCGAGATTTACTGACACGGCGAGATTTGAGGGCTTGGTCAGGAGTGCAAGAGGTCCGTGCGGACCTCTTGCCTTGTGAGAACGAAAATCGATCAGCTGAAAGGAGCTAGATACAGTCGTTGTGCAACACGCCCGTGGCCGGCCCCGAGACGCACGGAATGGCACTCAAGTACTCATAGATCGCACGCATCTGATGGTCCGTCATGCTCTGAAACGCCGGCCATGGCATGACCTGAAGCAAATCACCGTTAAACGGCTGCATCGCAAAAAAGCAATTGGTCGTCACCGTGGCGGAGCAGTTGGGGTGAAGATGATCCAGATCCACGCCGGTCTTTAGGATCGACCGAAACTCCGGCCAGGTTCGGCCTCCGGCGGGCATTCCGGTCTTGTCCGGGGTCAAGTTGCGCGAGACGATGTTGGGCGTTCCCGGAACCAGCTGCCCGAAATCCTGGCCCCCGCCCAAATAAACCGCCGGATTGACTACTTTGGGCTGATTTCCCTTGAAATAGGGATTCCCACCGGGCGCGTAGCTTAATTGCGGTTTGCTGTGGCAGCCATTGCAATCGGCCACCACATTGACGAGGTAGCTGCCCAGACCGACGAGTTCTTTGTCCTTCCCACGGGTATTTAAGGGCACGGGCGCCACCTGGAAGCCGATGCGGACCAGCGAATGCTCGCCCTCGCCGCCGCCCTCCTCATCCTCCGCTTGGGACACGCCGATGCTGATTCCCGCCACCAGCGTGGCGATGCAAGCGAAGGCCGTCCCGCGCCTGACTCTGCTGATATTGATTCTCATCTCATCCCCTCCTAGTAAAAAAATTCGCCTCTCAATAGGAATACGTAATCCACGGGGAGTTTTGACATCGGATTTAAGGTTTTTTTGGAGATGCTCGCCGTGCTTGCGGTTCTGCACAATTCAGGCGAGAGTGTGCGTCGAATCTGCCAGTGCCATTGCTATGGAGACAGAAGCCCTCTCGCATTCGCCGGCGGCCGCGCAATCAACGCAGCAGCTGTTCGAATTGGCGTATCAAGAGCTGCACCGCATCGCGCACCAGCAACGGCAACGCGTCGGTGCCTTGGCCACATTGAATACCACCGCCTTGGTCCATGAGGTTTATCTCAAGCTCTCCCCGAGCTCGCAGTCCCAAGGGCTCGATCGCCGGCATTTTCTCGCCCTCACCGCCAAAGCCATGCGCCAGGTATTGATCGATCACTCACGCAGCCGTGTGTGTCTGAAGCGCGGCGGCGAATTCATATTCACTGAAGTCAATGAGAACCACGCCGATGCCTCGGGAGACATGGCGGACATGCTGGCGCTGGACCAGAGCCTCAATGAGCTGACCGCGTTGGACACCCGGGCGGGGCAAGTGGTGGAATGGCACGTTTTCGGCGGCCTGCGCCTCGAAGAGATCGCCGACCTGCAGGGCATCACGGTCCGCACCGCTTATCGGGATTGGCGGCGCGCGCGTGCCTTCCTGGTGCAACGCCTAGGGTTGACCAAAAGGGTTGCGCAACAGTAATGGACGCCGCACGCTGGCGTCGCATCAGCGCGATATTTGATGCGGTCTTTGAAGCCCCTGAAGCCGAGCGTGAAGGGTTGCTGAAGGCCAGCTGTGGCAGCGATGAGGACTTGCGCCGCGAAGTGCAATCACTGCTTGACGCGGATGCTTCAGGCGGCCTCCTCGATCAGCGCGTGCCCCAACTACGCAGCGCTGTGGCTGCGGACTGGGCGCATCATGAGGAGGCAACCCCGGCCGGCAGCATCATCGGCTGCTGGCATGTGCTGCGAGAATTGGGCCGTGGCGGCATGGCCGTGGTCATGCTAGCGGAACGCATCGACGGCCAGTTCGAGCAGCGCGTCGCGCTTAAGCTCATCAAGCGCGGCATGGACAGCGAGGCCGTGCTGGCGCGCTTTTTGCGCGAGCGACAGATCCTGGCGCGCCTGGCGCACCCCAACATCGCCCGGCTGCTCGACGGGGGACTTTCCGTCGAAGGGCGTCCCTATTTCGTCTTGGAATACGTGGAAGGCGCGCCGCTTTTGTCCTACTGCGAAGCGCAAGCTTTGCCTTTAAGAGCGCGGCTGGAGTGCGTGCTGCAAATCTGCGCTGCGCTGCAATTCGCCCACCGCCAACTGGTGGTGCATCTGGATATCAAGCCCTCCAATGTCATGGTCACTCAACACGGCGAGGTGAAGCTGCCGGATTTTGGGATCGCGAAGCTGCTCGGCGCACTCACCGAGCCCACCCTGCAAACGCACGCGCACCTGCAACG
>JANYAD010000032.1 GCA_025355165.1 Gammaproteobacteria bacterium
GGGAGTAACGGCCGCCGGGGGCGGCCTGAACGTGGCCTTCGAGCTCGAGGATTAGCATCTTCGAGGACACGGCTTTTGGTTTGATCCGGCACGGACGACCCCTATGGAGGTCCGTGGGATCAAAGCCGAGCGCATCTAACAAGATTTTGTGTGCCTTGTCCATGCCCGCCTCAAGAGCTGGGGTCTTCCCCGGCCTTCCGATCAAGCGCGCCGGCGCTTAATAAAACGTGAAAAGCTTGAACTTGCCCGCTCTCTCACCGTGGACATTGCCGCTGACCTGCAGCGCGTGGCTTAGAGTGAAGCGCACAGGCAGGCGGGGAAAGGAGGTTTCGGTGAAGGGCTAAGATGAGGGTTCCCAGCTACAGCCCAGGCACGCTTGAGCGGGGGCTCTTGACCCCAAGCAAGACAGGAACTCGCTCCCTGCCTAAGGAAGCGCAGGAAGCGTTGAGCAGGCCATCGAGGCCTGCCAACGAATCGGCATCAGTGAGTGACAGGGGAGATCGAGCTTCGGCTCGCGACCGCGCCATCCACGCGAACTGCTCCTCCACTCCTCGCATCGAGCCGATTATCGCGCGGCGAATGAGTGCCCTTTAAGCGCCCTATTGCGCCGGAACGTAGAGATTACGGGTTCTGGACCTTATCTCCGACTCGAATCAGGTTGGTGGCTTCCATGATGAGCCCGTAGCTGATGTTATCGAAGGTCTTGAACACCATGAACGTGCCGGTCCGCTCAGAGGGCAGAGCGACTTTCGGTGCACCAATCCGGTCGAGGCTGAAAAAACCGTTCTTTTGCGTGTCGCGCACAACCGGGCCCCTATCGAATACGCCCAAGACGTTTCCAGGAGCCAGCCCATCGCGCGCACCGCGGTTCACCACAACGACTTCGTACTGGCCGATGACGGTCACACCGTCGGAAACCGCAATGATGCGCCCGTTGGTCGCGACCCGAGGTGAGCTGGGGATGAAATCGAGCGGCACATCGACGCCGCCGGGGATCAGTTTGTCTCCAGCGCGGGATTCGCGCGTCGACTCGGTCATAATGAGGGTGGTGGGGTCACCTTGCCGCGTGACGTGACCCGACCCGGTGAAGATTCCGTCGTAGCCCAGGACGCGATGGTCATCGGGATCGACGAGCGCGTCGCCCACGCGAATCACGTTGTAGTGAGTGCCGAGCTCGGCAGGGTTGGTAAAACCCCGTGCGTACAGCGTATCGCCTTCCGACATGACGACGTGCAAATCACGGGTGGCGAGCAGGTAAGGTGCATGCTTGATTTGGTCCCGATCCAAAACAGAGGGCTTGGACATGAATGCAGCGACTGTGGCGTACGGAATGGTGGTAATCGCCGATTCAAGTGGCTGGCTGCGAACGCGCGGCTGCACCCGAGCGGCATCGCCGCGTTGCAGCATGACGACCTGGGGCCGGCCGTCGATGAATACCAATCGCAGGGTATCCCCAGGATAAATCAAATGCGGGTTCTTGATCTGCGGGTTGACCTGCCAGATTTCGGGCCAATACCACGGATCGCGCAGGAAGACCTTGGCGACGCCCCACAGGGTATCGCCCTTCTTCACGACGTAGCTGTCGGGCGCATTTTCGGCGAGGACCGGGCCTTGGCCGGTGCGCGGCATGTCGGTCGATTCAATTCTGGAGGGGCCGCCTTCGACGGCTGCTTCCATGGAAGTCTTTTCATCGCCCACCACCGTGCCTTCCTGGGTGGACTCGTTGGACGCCACGGGTGCGGGCGCTTCGCGTCTCGGTGCCTGGGTATGGCATCCGGCGCACACCGCAACCGATAGTAATAGGCCGAGAAAATGATGACCTTGCATTCGTTCGCTCCCTTGAGTCAGCCTATGGTTGCAGACTGACTGGTATACTTCCGTCCTGCCGCTCAAGACTGGGACGCATCGCCCGTTTTTGCCGTTTGCCTCGACCCAGCGTGCAGCTGTGCGGGGCATTAAGTTAAGCAGCGGCGGAACTTTAGCAACATTCCTCAGCCAAAAATACGATATTGCTCTCATAACTCCCATGACAAAGCTCGTAATTCTCGAGTATCCGGACCCCAGACTTCGAAAGAAGGCGGCGCCGGTCACCGTGGTCGATGACGCACTGCGTCAATTCATCGATGATTTGCTTGAAACCATGTACGCGGCCAATGGCGTCGGCCTTGCCGCCACCCAGGTGGATGTGCACAAGCGGGTGATCGTGCTCGATGTCAGCGAGAGCCGGGATCGGCCATTGGTGCTCATCAATCCGCGGCTGCTCAGCAAGGAGGGCGAGGGTCCCGGCGAGGAGGGATGCCTATCGCTGCCCGGCATTTACGACAAGTTATCGCGTGCGATGAAAATTTGCGTGACCGCGTTGGGTCGCGATGGACAACCTTTCGAGATGAATGCGGAGGGTTTGCTCGGGGTCTGTATCCAGCACGAGATGGACCATCTGGAGGGCAAGCTATTTGTCGATTACCTCTCGGAGCTGAAGCGCACACTGATCCGGCGGCGCTTGGAAAAAGAGCGTAAACAACGATCCACAGGCGGCGATTCTCGCGCTCACGCGCCGGCTCTTTGAGCTTTGAGCGCGACTTCGACCTTGAGGCTGGGCTTCGCCGGCACGCCCGACTTCGCGGTTCCGGCTTTAGAGCGTCTCGCTGAACATCATAGGATTTGCGCCGTTTTTACCCAGCCCGATCGCCCCGCGGGACGAGGTCTGGCACTGCACTTGAGCCCGATCAAGCGACGCGCCCTTGAGCTGGGATTGACCGTGCACCAACCGTTGAGCTTTAAGTCGCCCGAGGCGATCGATCAGCTGCGCGCCGCGGGCCTCGATGCGCTGGTGGTGGTGGCGTACGGGCTGATCCTGCCGCGCGAGGCCCTCGGCATTCCTAGGTGGGGTTGCATCAATATCCATGCCTCGCTCCTGCCGCGCTGGCGGGGCGCGGCGCCGATTCAGCGCGCCGTCCTCGCGGGAGACCCGATTACCGGGGTGACCATCATGCGCATGGAAACGGGCCTCGATACCGGTCCGATGTTGCATTCCCGCTCCACGGCCATTAAACCCACCGATACCGCCAAGACGCTGCATGACCGGCTCGCCGCGGTAGGCGCCGATCTCATCGACGAATCGTTGCTCGGTTTAAGCCAGGGATCCATGCACGAAACCGTACAGCCTGCCGAGGGAGTCACGTACGCTCAAAAGATCGACAAGCACGAGGCGCTGATCCAGTGGGAGCAGAGCGAGCAGGCAATTTCTCGCCAGGTGCGTGCTTTCAATCCCTGGCCCATGGCTGAGACTCGCTGCAACGGAGAGCAGCTGCGAATTTGGGAGGCCGAGCCGCTCGAAGCGCAGCCCGTGCGCAGTGCGAGGCCCGGCGCCCCGGCGCAGGGCCTCGCACTGCCGGGCACGGTGATCAGCGCCACGGGCGAAGGGATCGATGTGGTCTGCGGCAGCGGAGTGCTGCGCATTCATCGCTTGCAGCTCGCCGGCCGCAAGTCTTTGCCCGCTGCCGATTTTGTCCGCGGACATCGGCTTGAGGGCGTCCGGTTGGCGGCCGCATGAGGCCTGCCGCGACTGCCCGTTCGTTGTCCGCACATGCCGTGGCTCGGGTGCTGCGCGAAGGGGTGACACTCGATGCGGCATTGAAGAATGCCCTGGTCGGCGCAGAATCCAAGCTCACCCCCTCAGTGCGATCCTTGAGCTACGGCGCGGTGCGAGGCTACTTTCGTCATGAGGCGATCCTGGGAAAGCTGTTGTCGACGCCCGTTCGGTCGCTCGATTTTCTAGTGCGGGCGATCTTGTCGGTCGCACTGTATGAGCTGGAAGATGAACGCAGCCCGCAATATGCGGTCGTCGACGCGGCGGTACAAACGGCAAAGGCCACCGACGCCGGCCGGGCCTCGGGACTCATCAACGCGGTGCTGCGCCGCTACTTGCGCGAGCGTAAGTCCGTGGATGCGGAGATTGCGAGCCGGCCGGCGCCGCGTCATGCAGCCCCCATTTGGATGGCGGATCGCTTTCGCGCCGATTGGCCGGTGCGCTGGACTCAGCTGCTGGCGGCAAGCGATGCGCAAGCGCCGATGTGGCTGCGCGTGAACCGTCGACTTGCCACCACCAGCGAATACGTGGCGCAGCTTCGAGCGGCGGGAATCGAAGCACGCGAAGAGCCGCGAGTGCCGTATGCCATCGTTTTGGACGCTCCCCGCGATGTGCATGAGCTGCCCGGCTTCGCGCAAGGCGTGGTCTCGGTGCAAGACTTAGGAGCCCAGTGCGTTGCCTTTCCGTTGGCGTTGGCGCCAGGCCAGCGCGTATTGGATGCCTGTGCGGCGCCGGGAGGCAAAACTGCGCTGATGGCGGAGCGTGAGCCTAACTTGGCTAAGCTCACCGCGGTGGATATCGACCCGCACCGGCTCAGCAAGGTGCGCGAGAATCTCAATCGCGCACAATTGGATGCCGAGGTGCTCGCGGCAGATGCTGCGGCACCGGGGGCGTGGTGGCAGGGCGAGCCGTTCGATCGGATTCTGCTCGACGCGCCCTGCTCGGGGCTTGGGGTGATACGGCGGCATCCGGATATCAGGCTGCGTAAGTCACCGTCGGACATCGACAAATTGCCCGCTCTGCAGGGCAAGCTGCTGCGCGCCACCTGGGAACTGCTCAAGGTCGGGGGCCGCCTGGTGTATGTCACCTGCACCCTGACGCGCAGCGAAAATCGTAACGTGATTGCCGCCTTCCTGGACGAGCACAGGGAAGCATCCCTTGTCCCGGTAGAAGCCTGGGAAGGTTGGCCGGGATTCGGTGAAGACGATGGGTTCGGCCGGCAGATACTTCCCGGTGAGGCGGGTGCTGACGGCTTCTATTATGCTGCCTTAACCAAGACATGAATGCGAGCATAAACCAGCGGAGCGTTGATCGGCTCAAGGGGCGAGTGCTTCGTATGGCGTGGCTCATCGTCGCAGTGCTTGCCGGCCTCGTGCCGATGCAAGCCTCGTTGGCGGACGGTTTGCAGGGCCGCTTCGAGGCCCGCTCCGCGACCCTGGAACTCATCGACGGCGTTTATCATTTGAATGCGCGCTTGGACCTGCCGATCAGCGATGCGGTGCGCCGCGGGCTGGCCGAAGGTGTACCGCTGGCGCTCGAGCTCGATCTGGTCATTAAGCAATTGAGGCAGTTGCTGCCCAACTCCACGGTGGCCGAACTGACTCAGCGCTATCACTTGCAATACAACGCCGTCAGCGCACGTTATATTTTGCGCAACGACAACAGCGGCCAGCAAGAGTCGTTGCGCTCGATCGATGAGGCGCTCGAGCATCTGTCGGAAGTTCACAGTCTCCCGGCATTGGATCAGGCGCTCATCGCCCGAGATCGCCGCTACGAAGCGAACGTGCGCGCGAAACTTGATTTCGGCACCGTGCCATTCACGCTGCGCCTGCTGATGTTCTGGGTCAGTGACTGGCATCGCGAGACGGATTGGTACGCCTGGACGTTCCAACCATGATCCGCAAATACGGTTCAACCGTCTTAGGCTGCGTTGGCGTGGCGCTGTGGTTGACGGCGTTGTTCATGCTGGCATCGGCCGTGCAGAATTCCGAGAAATTCACGATATGGCTGCCCTGGATTCTGCTCGTCAACATCGTCGGTCTACTCACGCTGGTCGTGCTGCTCGTCGGCAAGCTGGCGCGCTTGGTGCGCGACTTTCGGCGTCACGTGCCCGGATCGCGTCTCAAGGGGCGTACGGTGGCCATATTCAGCGCCTTGGCCGTGGCGCCGATTCTGGTGGTCTATTATTTTTCGCTGCAGTTCTTAAATCGGGGCATCGACAGCTGGTTCGAAAGCGAGGTGAGTCAGGGATTGATCGACACGCGCGAGCTGTCGCATGCAGCCCTCGACGTTCGGGTGCGCGAATTTTTGCAGCACACGCAGTTCGTGGCGCGTTCACTGTCGGGCCTGTCGAATTTCCAACTGGCCGCCTCGCTGGATCGGCAGCGTCGAGACAGCACCGCGATTGAGTTCACCGTGGTGGGTGCGCAAGCGCGGATCATTGCCACCAGCTCGGACCGGCCCATGGACGCCTTGCCGGTGCCCGCCACCGACGAGATGATGCTGCAATTGCGACGCGGCCGTCCGTATGTGAGCTTGGACATCGATTCGGTCGGCGGCTACTTGATTCGTGCGGCCGCACCCATCGAGGACAGCAGCTCTGGTCCCAGCGTACTGATTGCGCTCTATCCGGTGCCGCAGCAGCTCAGCCAGCTGGCGGACACGGTGCAGCGTTCCTATACTTCTTACGCCTCGCTCGTGCAAAAGCGGCAGCCACTCAAATTTGCCTTCGTCTTGATCTTGAGCTTTGTCGTGCTGATGTCCTTGATCGCGGCCGTGTACGGCGCCTTCTCTGCGGCCCAACGTCTGGTGCAACCGGTGCAGGATCTGATTGCCGGTACGCGCGCGGTGGCGAAAGGCAACTACGACACGCGCTTGCCCCTGCCCGGGCGCGATGAGCTGGGTTTTCTGGTTACCTCGTTCAACGATATGACGAAGCGTCTCGGTAGGGCTCGCGAGGAGACGCGGCGCAGCCAGCAGGCGGTGGAAGCGGAGCGCGCGGGTCTGGCCGTTATCCTGGCGCGTTTGTCCACCGGTGTGGTCTCGCTAGAACCCGATCTGAAGGTGCGCACCGCCAACCAGGCGGCCAGCGCCATCCTGGGCGTGGATTTGGAGGCGGCTATCGGCAAACCCTTCGATGAATCCATCAGCGACAGCGCCCTGTTCACTCAATTCTTAGGCGCCATCAAGCAGCGTCTGCAACCGGAGGAGCTCGATTGGCGCGAGCAGATCGAGCTATTGTCGGATTCGGGCAAGCGAGTGCTGATGTGCGCGTGCACCGCGCTGCCCAACGATGCCGGGGGCGCGGCGGGCGTCGTGCTCGTCTTCGATGACATCACGACGCTGTTGCAGGCGCAGCGCGACGCGGCCTGGGGCGAGGTGGCGCGCCGGTTGGCGCACGAGATCAAGAATCCCCTGACTCCGATCCAGTTGTCAGCCGAGCGGATGCGGCGCAAATTCCTCGGCAGCATGAATGCCCAGGATGCACAAATCCTCGAGCGCGCTACCCATACCATCGTCGCGCAGGTGGATGCCATGAAGCAGATGGTGAATGCCTTTAGCGAGTACGCGCGCGCACCCGACATGCAGTTCACGCGCTTCGATTTGAATCAGCTGATCACCGAAGTCGTGGATCTATACCGCGTGCAGGACAGCAGTGCGGAGATGAAACTGCAGCTAAATCCCCGCCTGCCGCTCATTACCGCCGATCGTATGCGGATTCGGCAAATACTCAACAACCTGGCCACCAATTCCCTCGAAGCGCTCGAGGGCAGGATCGGCGCGTGCATCGAATTCGAAACTCAGCTCGCGGACGAGGGTCAGAGGCACGCAGCGTCGGTCGCGATCGTGGTCACGGATAACGGCCCGGGCTTTCAGAAGGACTTGCTCGGTACGGTGTTCGATCCGTATGTCACCAGCAAGCCCAAGGGCACCGGCCTCGGGCTGGCGATTGTCAAAAAAATCGTGGAAGAGCACGGCGGTCGAATTGAAGCGGATAATCAACGCTCGGGCGGCGCCCGGGTGCGAGTTACCTTGCCACTCGGCGACAGCGCGCGCTCCGCAGGCACGCGCGAACCGCGCAAAGGCGAACACAGGAGAGAACGCGTATGACCGCTTCGAGAATTTTGGTGGTGGACGACGAGGCGGATATCCGCGGGCTCCTCAAAGAGATTCTCTCCGAAGAGGGCTACGAGGTGGAAATCGCCGCCGATGCCAGTCAGGCGCGCTCCTCGCGGGCAACGCAAGTGCCCGACCTGGTGCTGTTGGATATTTGGATGCCCGACACGGACGGCATCACGCTGCTGCGCGAGTGGTCGGCAACCGACGGCTACGATTGCCCGGTGGTGATGATGTCCGGACACGGCACCGTGGAGACGGCGGTGGAAGCGACGCGTCTGGGCGCCTTTGATTTCGTCGAGAAACCGCTGTCCTTGACCAAGTTGCTGCGCACGGTGGAACGGGCACTCGATGCGGGACGGCGCAAACGCTTATCGGCGCGCTCGCAAGGTTCGGCACTGGCCGTGCCGATCGGCAAGTCCAAGATCACGCAGACTTTGCGCGAGCAGGTGCAGCAAGCCGCCTCGAGTTCCTCTCCGGTGCTGCTCGTCGGCGAGCTCGGGTCGGGGCGCGAGGCCTATGCGCGCTACCTGCACTCCTTAAGCGCCCGGGCAGCCAAGCCATTTTTCACGGTGGTAGCGGCCAGTCTCGGGCAGGATCCGGCCGCGGCGCTGTTTGGCAGCGATCGCGACGGCAAAGTGGACCCGGGCGCTTTTGACCAGGCGACGGGCGGATCCCTCTACGTTAGCGGGCTGGAGGATCTGAACGCCAATGCGCAGCGCGCGCTGGTGGGCGCGATCGAGCAGACCGGCTACAGCCGCCTCGGCGGGCGCCAGCCCCTGCAGCTCAATGTGCGCTGGATCAGCTCCGCCCAGGATGCAGTCGAGTTGCGCTCTTCGGCCGAACCTTTCCGGCGAGATCTGCTGGCGCACCTGAATGTGATTACCCTGCGGGTGCCGCCGCTGCGCGACTATGCCGAGGACGTGCCCGATTTGTTGCGCTACTACGTCGATCGGCTGGTGGATGAGCAGCATCTGCCGTTGCGCCGATTCAGCGTGGCGGCGCAAAATCGCCTGCGCAACTACCCCTGGCCGGGCAATGTAGGCGAGCTTAAAAACCTCGTTCAACGGGTGCTTATCTTAGGGTCAGGGGAGGAGATTCGGCTCGAGGAAATCGAGCGCGAACTGTCCTTAAAAATGTCGGTGGACGAGCCGTTGGTGAAGCAGGACCTGCTGGCCCTGCCGCTGCGCGAGGCTCGCGAACAGTTTGAGCGGGCCTACCTTCAACAGCAATTGCTGTTGTGCAACGGCAAGGTCGGCCAATTGGCCAAAAGAGTGGGCATGGAGCGCACGCATTTGTATCGTAAGTTGCGGGCATTGGGGGTCGATTTTCGCCAATTGGGTGAAGATTAGGCGGCTAAGTGGCGTTTCGACACGGCGTGCGAGGCGTCCGCGCCTGTTGACAGAACTTCACATTTAAGTTGTTCTTTGATGGCTAATTCGCCCTCAACCAGAGAGAACAAGAAATGGAAGCGATAGCGAATGCATCGGCGCTGCGCGCCGAGGGCCGCAATTTTTATCTGTGGATGGCCGGCGTGTTTTTGTTGGTGGCGTTCGGCGGCTTCACACCGACGTATTGGGCCAAAATGGCCAGCGGAACATTCCACGCGGAACCCATCATTCACATCCACGGGATTTTGCTTTTTTCGTGGACCTGTTTCTATTTTCTGCAGACATCACTGGTCGCTGCCGGGCGCACCCTCGATCATCGTGCCTGGGGACTGGCGGGGATATCGCTGTTCACTGCCATGATGGTATCGATTTTGATCGGCCAGGAGGCGGTCCTTCACCGCAACGAGTTGCTTGGATTCGGCGATGACGCGCGCCGCTTCGCGGCCGTGACCTTAACGGCATGGCCGCTCATGGCGGTCATGTTCACGCTCGCGATCGTGCACATACGCAAGCCGGAGGCCCACAAGCGGCTGATGACGCTTCTCATGATTGGCATGATGACGCCAGCGCTTGCCCGGGTGTTCCTCACGTTTTTTACGCCGGCCGGCGCGGCGAGTGCCGGCCCACCTCCGCCCTTCGTCGCCCTGCCGCCCTCGTTGGTGGCGGACCTGTTGTTGGTCATCGCAATCGTGCGCGATTGGCGCCTGCTCGGCCGGCCCCACCCGGTTTACGTTTACGGTGGGATAGCGCTGGTTGCGCAGCAATTGCTGACAGCGCCGGTGGCCGCAACCGCAACCTGGATGCACATCGCCAGGGCTTTTCAAAGTCTTGCAGGCTAGCGGAGCGCACCGCGGCTAGTCGCCCACCCGTATCACCAGCACGTCGACGTCGGCCTTGCGCAATATCTGGCGCATGCGATTGAGCTCATCGAGCTTGGAAATCGGACCAATACGGATGCGATGCCAAGCATCGCTATGCGCGCCATTGTCCACCGTGACCTTTTGCACATTGGATTCGATGCCCTGCAGCGCCAGTTTGGCACGTACGCGATCGGCGTCCGAGAAGTTCTTGTAAGAGCCGGCTTGCAGCACGTAGGTTCCGCGGCGAGTTTCCGGAATGGATTTGGTGTCGGGCCTGACGTCCTTGTCCTTCTCCGGTACCACCACCTCAAATTTCGGCAGCATCTCGTAGAAGGCGTAGGACTTCGTTTCATCGCCCCCGGCATCGCCGGCCTCAGGGGGTTCGTTGCCGCGGGATTTTTTCCTGATGACTTTATCCGCGCTGACCGTCGGGGCGTCGAGCCGATGATCTTTTAGATACACCACCAGCGCGACCGCGAGGCCGAGTCCCAACCCGCAGCCGACGCCTATCCAGCCGGCATATTTGGCAGGCTTGCTGCGTTTGGTTTTATAGTCGCGCGCCATATCCTCACATGGTTTCGGGTGCAGAGACGCCCAACAGCTTCAGGCCGTTGCGAATCACGATTTGTGTCGCGAGCGCAAGATCAAGCCGCGCATCGCGGGCGCCCGCATCCTCGACGATGAATTGATGCGCGCTGTAGTAGGTATGGAAGTCGTTGGCCAAATCTCGCAGGTAGTACACCAGGGAATGCGGCGCGCGCTGCGCTGCACCCACTTTGAGAACTTCAGGGTAGGCGCAGATACGCTTGATGAGCTGCTGTTCTTGCGGTTCTTTGAGGTTGCCCAACCAGGCGATACCGTGCGAGAGGTCATGCGCAAGTCCCCTATCTTTAAGTTGCCGCATGACGCTCGAGACCCGTGCGTGCGCATATTGGATGTAATACACCGGGTTTTCATTGGAGCGGGACTTGGCCAGCTCCATGTCGAAATCCAAATGTTGATCGTTGCTGCGCATGACGTAGAAAAGGCGCGCCGCGTCGTTGCCGACTTCTTTGCGCAAGTCCCGCAAGGTCACATAGTCGCCGGAGCGCTTCGACATCTTGGCCTTTTCACCGCCCCTGAACAGAGAAACAATTTGCACCAGCAACACTTCGAACCGTTCAGGCTGACCTTTGAGCGCAATCAACGCGGCGCGCAAACGCGTGATGTAGCCGTGGTGGTCGGCGCCCCAGATGTAGAGCAAGTGTTCATAGCCGCGCTCGAGCTTATTGAGCACATAGGCGATGTCCGAAGCGAAATAAGTCTTTACCCCGTTTTCGCGCACCATAACGCGGTCTTTCTCGTCGCCGAAATCCGTGCTCTTGAACCACAGCGCGCCATCTTTACTATACGTGTGCCCCGAGTGCTTGAGCACCTCGATCGATCTGTCGATCGCACCGCTGTCGCTCAAAGAGCGTTCCGAAAACCAACAATCGAAGGTCACACCAAACTCGCCGAGATCCTCGCGGATGTCCCCGACGATGCCATCGAGCGCCGTTCTCAAGACGCGCTGGAATGCGGCTTCGCCGATGAGCACGCGCGCCCGACTCATGAGCGCATCGATATAGACATCCTTGTCGCCGCCTTGCGGCTCATCAGGCGGCAGGCCCTCGAACACCTGAGCCGCGGGACGTCGCAAGTCCATCCCTTCGGCGGCGAACAATTGTTCGCCCACCGCGATCAAATATTCCCCGACATAGGCGTTCGATGGAAAAGTGAAGCGTTCACCGCAACGCTCCAGATAGCGAAGCCAGGCACTGAGGGCCAAGATGTCCATTTGGCGTCCGGCATCGTTGATGTAGTACTCGCGATGCACCGCATACCCGACAGCCTCGAGCAAGTTGCTGACCGATGCCCCGAATGCCGCATGCCGGCCGTGCGCCACGTGCAGCGGTCCGGTCGGATTGGCTGAAACGAATTCCACCTGAACACGGCGGCCGGCTCCGAGGTCCGATCGGCCGTAGGCCTCGCCTTGCGCCAGCACCTTGCCGATTTCTTCGCTGTAGGCATCCGCGCTGAGGAAAAAATTGATGAAGCCCGCGCCGGCGATTTCCACCTTCGCGATCGCCCCGTCCTTCGGCAGAGCCGCGAGCAGAGCCTCAGCCACCTTGCGCGGATTCCGACGTGTGGCCTTGCCCAAGCGCATCGCAAGATTGCTGGCGAAGTCACCGTGTTGCGCATCGCGTGTGCCCTGCACCTCGATGCCGACCGCGCGCGATGCGGTGGGTACCAGCTCTTCGGGCAGCGCGTCGAGCGCGCGCTTCAACAATGCTTCGATCAAGGTTTTCATCGGGTTCCGTCTGCAAAGGCTGCGCAGTTTACCGCAAAGCGCTCAATCGACTTCCAGGGGATCGACGTCGATCGACCAACGCAATCCCTTAGGCCCCCTCAATGCCTCCACATGCGGCAACCAACTATTCAAAAAGCGCTGCAGGGTAGGCCGCGCCGCGGTTTCGATCAACAAATGCGCCCGCAAGTGATCGGCCCGGCGCGCGATCAAGGCGGGCGCAGGACCTAGGATTTTGATGTCCGGCTCTCCCAGGGCATGGCCCGACCCTGCGGCCGCTTTCAAGAAGGAATCCAATGCCGCACCGTCCTTGGCTTCGGCGCGCAGCAGCGCGAGGCGCGAATAGGGCGGCCAGCCTGCCTCACGGCGCTCTTCAAGCGCGCTCGATGCAAAGCTTTCATAGCCATCGGTGATGAGCCGATTCAGCAGAGGGTGCTCCGGAAACTCGGTTTGGATCAGCACTTCTCCGGCGCGTGCCTCCCGACCGGCGCGTCCCGCAACTTGGGTGATGGTCTGGGCAAGGCGCTCGGTGGCGCGGAAATCGCTGGCAAACAGTCCCTGGTCGGCGTCCAGGATCACCACCAGGGTAACTTCGGGAAAGTGGTGACCCTTGGTCAGCATTTGCGTCCCCACCAAGATTCGCGCCTCACCGCTATGCACGCGATCAAGCACGGTCTTGATGGAGCCGCGCGCCGCTGCGGTATCGCGGTCGAGCCTGGCCAAGGGTGCCTGGGGGAACAGGCGAGTTAAGGTTTCCTCAACCCGCTCGGTACCTTGTCCCACGGGCAGCAGCGCCTGACCGCAACTCGCGCAAATCGTCGGCACGGGTTCCTGGGCACCGCAGTGGTGGCACCGCAGCTGCTGCGCTCGCCGGTGCAGGGTCATACGCGCATCGCAGTGTGCGCACGGCGCGACCCAGCCGCAGGCATTGCAGAACAAGCCCGGCGCGTAACCGCGGCGGTTCAAAAACACGATCACTTGGCCGCCGGCCCGCAGATGATGATCCATGGCCTGCATGGCGGGCGTCGACAAGCCCTGGTCGGCCGCGTGCCGGCGAAGGTCCACCAGTGACATTCGAGGCGGTTTGGCGCCTCCGGGCCGCTGCGGCAGGAGATGCTTGACATAGCGTCCGCTCAGGGCGTTTTCCAAACTCTCCAACGAGGGCGTGGCGGAGCCCAGGATCACCGGCACGCCGGCGCCCCGCGCCCGCATCACGCTCAAGTCTCGCGCCGAATAGCGAAATCCCTCGTGCTGCTTGTACGAGGCGTCGTGCTCCTCATCGACCACGATGAGCGCGAGCCTCGGCAACGAGGTGAACACCGCCGAGCGCGTGCCGATAACGATGCGTGCCTGGCCGCTGTGTGCGGAACGCCACGCGTCGCGGCGCTCCGCGTCCGTGAGCCCCGAGTGCACGACGGCGACCCCGGTAGTGAATCGTTGCCGAAAGCGAGCGACGAGTTGGGGCGTCAGGGCAATCTCGGGGACCAGCACCAACGCTTGGCCGCCCGCCTCGATGGCGGCCGCAATAATTCGCAAGTACACCTCGGTCTTGCCGCTGCCGGTCACGCCGTAGAGCAGGTGCACGCCAAAGCTCGACAGGGTGGCGGTGATGGTTTCGACCGCCTGAAATTGCGCACCGGTGAGGGCGAGCCCCCCCTGACGCACCTGCAGTGCTCCTGCTTCCCGGGCCTCCTCGGTGATACTGCCTACGATCCAGCCGCGCAATTGTAAATTCCTGAGCTGTGCCGGCTTGAAGGGTTCGCTCAGTTCGTCCGTGGCTGCGTTTGGGTGTTCGGCCAGCCAGGCGAGTAGAGCGCGCTGTTGCGGCGCCCGCCGTGAGCTGGGATGGGCGAGCTCCTCGCTCCCTAACTCCGTCAGGCTCCAGTGCTCAGTGCTGCCGAGCGCGGCCTGACCTAGGCGCAAACTGACCGGCAACGCCGCGGCGTATACCTCGCCGATGGGATGGTGATAGTACTCCGATGCCCAGCGCAGCAGCTCGAAGGTGATCGGATCGTACACCGGCCGCTCATCCAAAAACTCCAAGGCTGCCTTGAGCCTAAGTAACGGTACCGCCGACTCCGAAGCGATGCCAACCAAAATACCGATCAGCCGTTGACGGCCAAAGGGGACGGCCACGCGAACGCCGAGCGGCGGAAATTCTTGCGACTGGGTCGGCGGGAGGTAGTCGAACACCCGACGTAGCGGCGTGTCGATGGCGACCTGTAAAACCACTGAGGTTTTTGTCCACAATTCCTGTGGATAACTCTGTGCAGAAGCGGGGGTCATTTACCCTAAGTGCCCGTTCTGTTTCGGGTCCGTGTCAAATTGGTGGAAAAATGCTCTAAATCGAAATGATTCTATTAAAATCATGGGATTACAGTTCCCTCTGGATACCGCTCCGAGGTATTGATCGAAAATATTGCAAAGAGAGTCACATTCGATGTGCGTAAGTCGCTGATACGGCGGAGGGGCTTGCAAGCTAAGCGGCGTCAACCTTACGGCAGACAACGCGTTTATACCTGGAATGGAGATGCTGCGCATGCCCCGCTTTGATACGCTCAATTCAGCTTGGATGGTCTGGGATAGTCCCGCTCCAGCACCTGAGGGAGCGGTTCTGGAGTACACGAGAGAACTTGAAAGATTTCTGGCGGACATCGAGCGGCGCGCCTTTCGCATCGCTCAAGTGGCATTGCGCGACGCGGATGATGCCCTGGATGCCGTGCAAGACGCCATGTTCAAACTTACTAAAAGCTATGCCTCGCGCCCCAGCAGCGAATGGCGGCCGCTGTTTTTCCGAATTCTGGAAAACTGCATACGTGATTTGCAGCGCCGCAGAACAGTGCGTCAGCGGGTGATGACCTGGCTGCCCGGGCCTAAAGAGGATCCTGACAATGAAGCGCAGGATCCCTTGGACCAGGTGGCCGACTCAGCGCCACCGATACCTGAGAAACTGATGCAGGCGCAAGCGATGCAGCAGCTGGAGAAATCATTGCGGGCCTTGCCGGCGCGGCAGCGCGAGGCCTTTGTGTTACGCACTTTTGAAGGCATGGACGTGGCTGAGACGGCGAGCGCCATGGGCTGTTCGCAAGGCAGCGTGAAGACGCATTATTCGCGCGCAGTGCATGCGCTGCGCGCACAGTTGGGTGAGGTTTGGTAATGAGCGAACAAGATCATCAGGCATTCGAAAAGCGCAGCCGCGAGCTGTTTCAGGAAAGCGTCGACGGGCTCGACATGCGCATTCGCTCGCGCCTGACGCAAGCACGCAGTGCCGCGCTCGAGGCCGCCTCGAGCAGCCGGCCTGCGCTGTTGGGTTGGAAGGTGTGGGCGCCGGCTGCGGGCGTGAGCGCCGCCGCCATTTTAGGTATGGTTCTCTGGCTGGGCTCCCCTGTACAGCATCGCAGTGCGATCCTTGCCGACGCACAGTCAAGTTTCGAAGACCTTGACCTCCTGGCATCTTCGGATGAAGGTTCGGGTGATGCGATTGAGATGCTACAAGACGACATCGACTTTTATGATTTTGCGGATAAGGCGGTCAATTCGGTCCCGCCCGCCTAACTTGCTGCTCGGAGGGGCGTGGAGGGGATGGCTGCTCGTTGCTGCGTGTGCGAGCGCCGGTGCGGGGACGCCGGGCGCCGGCACCCCGCCCGGCGCGTCTACGCAGCCCCCGGCGGTTGCTTCGGGTAGGCCCGCCAGCGGTTCGCAGCCCCCGGCTACATCGGCAGCGGGCTCGTCGGACGCGGGAGCGCCGGATGAGAGTTTGCTCGAGTTTTTAGGCTCGGACGATGTGGGTGATGCAGCGTGGTGGGAGTTTTTGAAGAAGGCGCCGCCGTTGGGAAAAAATGCTTCGGCCAGGCTGCCGCAGGACGCTAAGAAATGATAAGGGTATTGCTGGTCTGCGCGAGTCTCTGCGGTGCCGTTACCGGCTTCGCTCAAGAACCCGTGCCCGGGGCGGACACAGCCATGCCCGCCGCTGCCCCCTCGCCAAAAGCGTGGAATTCGCTGTCGCATGAGCAGCAGCAGTTGCTGCACAATTACCAGGATAAGTGGGCTAGCTTGCCGACCGAGCGCCAGCAAACGCTCGCCAAAGGTAGCCAGCGGTGGATATCGATGACGCCGCAGCAGCGAGCCGGGGCGCAGCAACGGTTTTCCCAATGGCGCGCCATGCCGCCCGAGCAGCGGCAGGTGGTGCGTCAGCGCTACCAGCAGTACAAGACACTGCCGCCCGAGCGGCAACAGCAAGTGCGGGAATCCTTCACACGTTTTCGGCAAATGCCGCCGGAAAGGCGCACACAACTGCGCCAGCAATGGCGTCAAATGACACCCGAGCAACGCAATCGCGCCGTGCAGCCGATGCGCACGCCGCCGCCCATGCGGGGTTCGCCGCCGCACCACGCTCCGCGGTAGGTTCGCGATGGCCCGTGGGGTGGCTACCGCGATTGTCTTTGACGTAGCCCGGGTACTTGAGGTCCGATCCGGGCTCGATGCGTCCATTTCTTAAACGTGCCCGCGCCACACCTTTCCTTTCAACAGCGACCTTTGCGCGAAGCGATCTTGAACTCGTAAATCGCCGCACGATCGCCATGCTCTAGATCTCGGTCACATCGATAAGGGATTTAAGATCATGGAAAAGATCGTTCCGCTGTTGATCGTCATGGCATTCCTGCTGATCATGGCGACGCTGTTGGTGCTCCTCATGAGATGGGCACGCAGGTCATCGCGACGCGGCGCCTTCCTCGCATGGGGAGTGCAGTTGATGGGCGCAGGGATGTCCTCTACGGCCTCCGCAGGAACAGCTCGAAGAAGTAAATCGGCAGGCGAAAATCAAAAAGTCGTCAGAGTCGGGCGGCCCTGAAGACCGATGAACTGGCGCCTCATTTTTCGGGCACGTAAAGGACGCCGCAAGCTTATCGCTGACCGCCATGTGGAAGGCCGTGTGAGCAGATATTCGAAAATCACCAACTTGAAGGCGACATGTGCATCACCGGCGTTTAAGGGCGGTAACTGCGCTCGGCGTGCGCGCGCACATCTTCGGGATAGAAAAACACATCGCGAAAACTGCCTTGCGTGAACATCAAGGCTTGGTCGGTGAAATGCGTCGATTGCGGGTCGCCGCTCGCGCCGCCGCTCATGATGGCCTTGGCGCGAATCCTCGGTCCGAATTCCACGGCGGCGACAAAGCTATTGCCCACCGAGCCATAAATTTTTCTCGTCGTGCGCGGTTTGGACCAATCAAATGAGGCCAAGGCGCCCCACTGCGCAGGCGCGAAACCCACCGGTAGACTGGGTTTTGCATCGTCCAGAGGTTGCACGATGTCGTCCGTCAGGCGTTGGAAGCGGTTGACCTCACCCCAGGGTGTTTGCCACCGGCCGAAGTCGGCGCGCAATTTGTCGAGCGCGGCCGTTAGGGCAGCGATGCGCTCGGCATCCGTCAGTTTTCCCGCCAGATAGTCGTACACCGGTTCCTCTGCGTCACGTGCCTCGGCGCCCTTGCGCTCGACCAGCTCCTGCGCCCAGAAAATCGCCACAGTGGTTGCCACCGAGTCCGCTGAGGTACGATGGTTCCAATCCCGCAACACCTTGATCGCCGCTTGCAGGTCGGCGCGGCGCCCGGCGGCGTCTGGCCCGGCGCCCGGCGGATTCGATGCCGACGCATCGACGCTCGCGAACAGCGGCGGGAGCAATACATCAAATGCGGTGAGATGAGCGTCATAGCCGGCTGCGATCAAGCTGTCCAGCGTCACCTCGCGGATCTCGTGCAGCACTTCGGCCGCGTGAATTCCGCGTGGATTCTCTCCCTTGGTCCACATGTAGGCCGGATAGTTCTCGCGTTTCGGACTCTGCGCTCCGGCGGCCGAGAAGGGCCAATTGTTGCTGTTGAAGATCCAGCCATTACTCGGATTGAGCAAGGTGATCGTCTCTTCGACGGCGTGCGGCCCCCGCCATTCCGTGGCAGGATTGCTGCCGTCGACCGGGTGTGTGAAATCAAAGTGCGTATCGCGCTCGGGGATGAAATTTCCGTGAAAATAAGCGATGGTGCCGTCGGCATCGGCGTACACCGTGTTGTTGGATGTGTCGGTGCGCATGTCCTGCGTCTTGCGGAAGGATGCGTAGTCGCTGGTCTTGGTGCGCAGGAACGATTGTGAGAGCGCTGAAACCGGGGCTTGCAACAGCTTGATCGCAATCCACTTGGCGTTTTCGGCGCGGATAATCGGGCCATGATGACTGTGATACACGGTGAAGGTGCGCGTTGCCATCCCATCGTCCCGCTTGAACGGGATGCTGATTTTAGTGACGCGGAGCTTCTTAAGCTCGCTTGCGTACCGGTAGTACAGCCCATCGGGTTCATCGACGATATCTTCCGCGTATTCATCGATTGCATCGCCGCCGTACGAGGTGTGCATCCAGCCGTTGTGCGAGTTAAATCCCTGATAGACAAAGAACTGTCCCCAAGTCACCGCACCGTAAACGTTCAAGCCCTGCTCACTCGCCGCTTGCAGTTCCGAACGAAAATAATAAGAGGTGTGAGGATTGATCCAGAGCAGGGCATGACCCGATGCGCTTAAACGCGGTGCGATGGCAAATCCATTGGATCCGCCCGGATTCTCTTCCACCACGGATTGAGCGGGGCGGGGAACCGCGGTCCGCCGGATGGCAGGCCCTCCCGGCGGGGGAGCGGCTTGCCCGTAGAATTGCTCGAGCTGCGTCAAGTCGATGCTCTCAATATCGCCTCCGATGCTGCCTTCGGTGAACGACAAGGCCATCCAGGGCTCGAATCGATGAATGACCTGGGGGTTCACGTTCGAATGTTTCCAGAGGTAGTAGTTAAGGCCATCCGACCAGGCAACCATCAGAGATTTAAGCCACGGCGGCGCCGTGCGATATTGCTCCTGCAGCTGCTCGACATCGACGAACAATCTTTCGCGCAGGTCGCTGTAAATCGCCTTTTCGCCTTCGGCCTGGGCTAGCCATCCAAGACCACTGAGATAATTGCGCTCGATCCGCTTAAAGTCGTCCTCCGCTTGCGCATAGATCATTCCAAAGACCGCATCCGCGTCGGATTTGCCATAGACGTGGGCAATGCCCCAGGTGTCGCGAACGATGCGCACGTGCTGCGAGTGTTGGCGCCATCGCGCAAGCTCGGCATGATCCGCCCTGGCCGCGGCAGGCATGCACATCAGCGCGAGTAATAATAATTTCACCTGCATCGATCCTCCGGCAGGTAGCATCGCTCAATGCGAATCTCTTTGCCTGGTGTTTTGATGTTTGCGGTAATGATCGGAGCCCCGGCATGCGCCGCCACGACCTTCAGCGTACCCGATGCGGCCCTGCCCGAACCGTTGGTGTTGATTGCCTACGGTGACATGCGCTTTACCGACCCTGCGCAGACCAGCGCGAGCTCGCCGGCCGCAAGGCAGGCTTTGGTGGCGCGGATCGCTCAAGAGAGCCCCGCGGCCTTATTCATCAGCGGCGATATACCCTGGCACGGTGTGGCCGCCGACTACAAGGTCTACCGCAGCGAAACTAAGCTCTGGCGCAAGAAACATTTGCGTGTTTTTCCGGCGCTCGGCAATCATGAGTTTTCCATGTGCGACAGCGCGAGCTGCCTCGATTTGTGGTGGAAGGCGTTTCCGCAACTGCGGGGTTTGCGCTGGTACTCGGTGGCGATCGGCAGCAAGGTCGTCGCTATTAGCTTAGATAGCGATAGCGCACTCAATCCGCAAAGCGAGCAGGGGGCCTGGCTTGAAGCACAAGTCGCCTCGCTCGGGGCCGCGGTGCGTGTGGTGCTGATCGTGATGCATCATCCGCCGGTTGCGGATGTTCAAACGGTCAAGCTGGTGGATCACAATCCGCGCACCAACGAAGAAACGCTGGTGCCGTTCCTTAGAAAAGCGGCGGCCGATTCCGCCGCTCGTTTCGTGGTCAGCGCGGGACACATCCATAACTACGAGCGCAACGCGCAAGATGGGGTGATGTACCTCGTGTCGGGGGGCGGCGGAGCGAGACCTTCCGAGGTGGACCGCGACCAGCACGATCTCTATCAAGGCACGGATTTTCCAAACTTTCATTACGTGCGCTTCGAGCTGCAAGCAGGCAGCCTGAAAGGCGAGATGATCCGTTTGGAAGACTACGACGCTGCGAAGCCCGCGCAGTGGCGCAGCAGGGACCGTTTCGAGATCACCCTGCGGCCTTGACGGCCTGAATCAACTGGGTCACGGCCGACTGGGCATCGCCGTACAGCATGCGCGTTTGATCCAGCCCGAACAATGCGTTGTCGATGCCCGAGAAACCCTGGCCCTGGCCGCGCTTGATCACGACGACGTTCTTCGCCTTGTCCGCATTCAAGATGGGCATGCCGTAAATCGGACTGCTCTTATTGCTGCGAGCATCGGGATTGACGACGTCGTTGGCGCCGATGATGAGCGCCACATCCGCGGTCTCGAATTCCGCATTGATCTCATCGAGATCCGCAATAAGATCGTAAGGCACGCCGGCCTCGGCGAGCAGCACATTCATATGGCCCGGCATGCGACCCGCTACCGGATGAATGGCGAAGCGAACCGTCACGCTGCGATCGATGAGCAACTGCGCCAATTCCCACACCTTGTGCTGTGCCTGGGCCACCGCCAAGCCGTATCCGGGCACGATAATGAGCTTGTGCGCGTACGCCATCATGACGCCGGCGTCGGACGCCTCGATGGGCTTTTGGGTGCCGGCAGCGCTGCCGCTGCCTGCGGCCGAGGTCTCGCCGAAATTAGAGAACAGCACGTTGGCGAGCGATCGGTTCATGGCCTTGGCCATCAGTTGGGTGAGCAGCGTACCGGCTGCGCCCACCACCGTGCCGGCAATGATCATAGCGGCGTTGTCGAGCACGAAGCCCTCGAAGCCCACCGCCAGTCCCGTCAGAGCGTTGTACAACGAGATGACCACCGGCATGTCCGCGCCGCCGATGGGCAGCGTCATGGCCACACCCAAAATGAGCGCGAACACAAAGAACAACGAAACCACGGGCAACCCGGACTCCGCCCCGGTGCCCGAGACCACCATGAAGCCGAAGCCCAATGTGATCAGCAAAATCGCCAAGTTGACGAACTTCTGGCCGCCGAAGCGCACTGATTTGGTAATCAAGCCCTGCAACTTTGCGAAGGCGATCAGGCTGCCGCTAAATGACACGGCGCCGATGAAGCCGCCGATGGCCGCCATGGTCAAATGCACCAGGTTGTGTTCGTTGCCGCTGTACAGCTCCACCGCGGCAATCGCCGCTGCCGCGCCGCCGCCCATGCCGTTGTACAGGGCGATCATTTGCGGCATGTCGGTCATCGCCACGCGTTTGCCGCTGACCCAGGCCAGCACACTGCCGATTGCAATGGCGGCTATCACCAGAACGAAATTGAGCGATGCGGCGCGCATGAAAGCCAGGGTCACGACCGTTGCCAGCAACATGCCGACACCGGCCCAGCGAACGCCGCTTACCGCCGTCACGGGCGAGCTCATGCGCTTCAAACCCAAAATGAACAGCGCTGCCGCAATCAAATAGGAGAGCTGCGTGAGTGTTTGAATCATCGAAGCGCTCAGCATCCCTTACGATCCCTTCTTTTTGCCGGCCAGAACGAACATTTTCAACATGCGTTCGGTGACCACGTAGCCACCGACCGCATTTCCAGCCGCCAGTACCACCCCAATGAAGCCAATTACGCGCATCAACGTGGTGTCAGCCGCAGCCAGCGCCACCATCGCGCCGACCAGGACGATGCCGTGCACGAAGTTCGAGCCGGACATGAGCGGGGTATGCAAAATAACCGGCACACGCGAGATGACTTCGTAGCCGGTAAATGCGGCCAACATGAATATATAGAGCGCAATGACGCCGTCGATCATGTTTTCAATCCTTCCACTGCGGTTCGCGTCGCTTCGTGCTTGATTTGCCCATCGTGTGTGAGCACTGCACCGGAGAATACCTCGTCGTTCCAATCAATGGCGAGATCCCCCTTAGGCATGGCCGGCTTTAGAAAATTGAACAGATTGCGCGAGTACATTTCGCTGGCGTGATAAGGCAGAGTCGCCGGCAGATTCACCGGGCCCAAGATCTTGACCGCGCCGTGCAGCACGGTCTCGCCGGGCTTGGTCAGCTCGCAGTTGCCGCCCTGCTCGGCGGCCAGATCGACGATGACCGCCCCGTCTTTCATACGCTCGACCGCGGCTTTGGAAATGATCCGCGGCGCAGCTCGTCCGGGAACCGAGGCCGTGCTGATGACGGCATCGCTGGCGGCGATCCTGGCATCCAAAATTTCTTGCTGCTTCACTTTCTCCTCGGCAGTGAGTTCGCGCGCATATCCGCCGGCGCCTTCGGCCGAGACGCCCGTCTCGATGAATTTCGCACCCAGCGATTTAACCTGCTCCTTGGTAGCGCTGCGGACGTCATAGGCTTCCACCACGGCACCGAGGCGCTTTGCAGTGGCGATAGCCTGCAGTCCAGCGACTCCCGCGCCTATCACCAGAACCGAGGCAGGACGGATGGTGCCCGCCGCCGTGGTGAGCATGGGCATAAATCTTTCCAACGTATCGGCGGCAATCAAGGCGGCCTTGTAGCCGGAGACTGAAGCCTGCGAGGACAAGGCATCCATGGACTGCGCGCGCGATATGCGCGGCACCAATTCCATGGCAAAGCTGGTGATGCCGCGCTCCTTCAGGGCCCGGACCAGGTCGGGCCGCGCATAGGCTTGCATATACCCGACGATTACCGCGCCTTTCTTTAGTGCTGCGACTTCGGTCAGAGAAGGCGGCTGCACTTTCAAGATGACATCGGCGGTGGCGAGGATCGTGGCGGCATCGCTGAATTCGACGTCCTTGTACAACGCGTCAGGGAAGTGAGCGGCGGCACCGGCACCGCGCTCGATCAGCGCGCTACACCCCAGGGCTTTGAGTTTGGCAGCAATTTCCGGAACGAGGGCAACGCGGGTTTCATTGGCAGCCGTTTCCGTGAGTACCCCGACGAGAACGGACATGCAAAACTCTCCCAAGCCTTTAATTACGTGCCGAACGTTGAATTATGGCATAAGAGTCGACTATCTTTAGCAGGTTATGAGCGTGAGCAGGCACGACAAGTATCAGTTGCTCGATTGGCGGGACGACCTGGCGCTGGTTGCGCATGTCTACCCGCTATCGCAACAAATCCTGCGTACCGATGTTTCGGGCATGCCATTGGAATGGGTCGATTACCGCGAAGCTGCCAGGCTGTACCACACAGAGCAAGTGGCCTACACGTGTGGATCGCTGCTGTATCGGCTTTATGGCGGGACTTGCGCGAGGACGGGTCTTCGGACCATTGTCGATGTGAATTCGATCATCGCGACCCTCGGCGTGACGGGCAATCCCGGCAATCTGCGCGGTGCAGGGTATACGCCGCCGCTCAACAATCAAACGCTGTTCCGCCGCGACGCCTACCTGTGCTTGTATTGCGGCGCTCGCTTTACCTATAGTTTGCTGTCTCGCGATCACGTGACGCCCTTTAGCCGCGGTGGCCACGACACCTGGAGCAACGTGGTGTCGGCTTGCCGCCGCTGCAACAACGCAAAGGCTTCGCGCACGCCGGAGCAGGCGGGCATGGAGCTGTTGGCGGTGCCTTTCACGCCGACCTATGCGGAATATATTTTCCTGAAGGGCCGGCGGGTGCTCGCGGACCAAATGGAATACTTGGTCGCGCATTTTCCGCGCTCCAGTCCGCTGCACGAGCGCATGCAACGCTGGCCGATGTGAGCGCAATTGCGGGGATTCCCGTTGCGCGGTCGGGCATGGTGTATTACATCGACGCCAGCTATTTCATTTTTCGCGCCTATCACTCCATGCCGCCGGATATGGTGGACGGGGACGGCAATGCCACGCACGCCTTGTACGGTTTTGCGCGCTTCCTGTCGGATCTGCTGGAGAGAGTGCGTCCGGAACGTATCGGGGTCGCTTTCGATTTGAACCTGCGCAGCGTGACCTCGTTCCGCAACGGCATCTATCCAGCCTACAAGGCCAACCGCGAGTCGCCGCCGGCGGATCTGGAGCGCCAGTTCGCGTTGTGCCGGGAGTTCTGCAGGCACATGGGCCTGGCCGAGTTCGCCAGCGCCGAGTACGAAGCCGACGACATCATCGGCACGTTGGCCGCGCGCTCGCGCGCCGCCGGTCTTCGCAACGTGCTAGTAACGCGCGACAAGGATCTGTCGCAATTGATCCGCGACGGCGATGTATTCTGGGATTACAGCGGTAATACGCGCTACCACTATCATGACATCGGCCCGCGATTTGGCGTCATCCCGGAACTCATCGCCGATTTTCTCGCCCTTACCGGAGATAGCGTCGACAACATTCCGGGGGTTCCGGGAGTCGGCAGGAAAACGGCCGCCCTGCTGTTTGCCGTATTCGGGTCGCTTGACGAGCTGTACGCCAATCTTGATCGGATTCCGGCGCTCAAGCTGCGCGGCGGTGCTGCCGTAGCGGCTAAGCTGCTCGCCCATAAGGAAGCTGCGTACCTTGCACGTCGCTTGACCGGAATAGTTTGCGACATGCCCATCGAGGCAACACTGGATGACCTCAAGCCGCGGGCGCAGGATCGCAGCGGGCTCAATTTCTTTTTCGACACCCACGGATTCGGCAACATATTAAGACAGCAGGTGCGTCGGATCGCCGCCGCTGCATAAGGAGGGGGGGGAAGAGCATGGCGAAGAAAGATATTCAGTCGGTCCTCCAAGAGGACCGCGTGTTTCCCTCGCCTGCGGCATTTGCCAAGCAGGCTGCGCTCAAAGCGGCCGAGCTGAAGCGCCTGCACGCCAAGGCGGCAGAGGATTACATAGGATTCTGGGCCGATTTGGCGGTGGATGAGATCAATTGGCACCGGCCATTCACTGTCCCGCTGGATGACTCGCGCGCACCGAATTACCGCTGGTTCGCGGATGGACAACTGAACGTTTCATACAACTGCTTGGATGTGCACTTGGAGAGCCGCGCCGACAAGGTTGCGATCCTCTTCGAGGGCGAGCCGGGGGACATTCGCAAGCTGACTTATGCGCAACTCCATCGGGCCGTATGCCAGTTTGGCAATGCGCTGAAAGATCAAGGTATCGGCCGTGGTGATCGGGTCATTATTTATATGCCCTTGATCCCCGAAGCGGTCGTGGCCATGCAGGCATGCGCGCGCATCGGAGCGGTGCATTCGGTGGTATTCGGCGGTTTCTCCGCCAATGCCGTCAAAGACCGAATCGAGGACGCCGCCGCCAAGCTGGTTATTACAGCCGATGGAGGCTGGCGCGGGGGTCACGCTATCGAACTCAAGGCAGCGGTCGACAAGGCGTTGGCCGAAGGCTGCCCATCAGTGGAAAAAGTCATCGTCTACCGGCGCACCGGCACCGCCTGTGAGATGCGCTCCGGTGTCGATGTGTGGTGGCATGAGGCGATAGCGGGCCTTGACGAGAATTGCGAACCCGAGTGGCTGGACGCGGAACACCCCTTGTTCCTGCTCTACACCTCCGGTTCGACGGGAAAGCCTAAGGGCATCCAGCATTCCAGCGGCGGCTACCTGCTTAACGCCAAACTCACCACGAAGTGGTGCTTCGACCTGCAGGACAGCGATATCTACTGGTGCACGGCCGATGTGGGCTGGATTACTGGGCACACTTACCTCGTCTATGGTCCGCTGGCGGCGGGGGCCACGATTTTTATGTACGAGGGTGCGCCGACCTTCCCGGACGGAGGCCGCTTCTGGAAGATGTGCCAAACCCACGGCGTCAGCATCTTTTACACTGCGCCCACGGCGATTCGCGCCCTGATGAAGCTCGGCGATGCGCTGCCCGCCAAGTACAACTTGAGCAAGCTGCGAGTGCTCGGTACGGTTGGCGAACCCATCAATCCTGAAGCCTGGATGTGGTATCACCGCATTATCGGCCGTGAACGTTGCCCCATTGTCGATACCTGGTGGCAGACGGAGACCGGCGCCGCCATGATGGCGCCCATTCCAGGCGTGACGCCGACCAAGCCAGGCTCCTGCACCCAGCCACTTCCCGGAATTTTCGCGGATATCGTGGATGAGGAGGGGCGCCCCGTGAAGACCCCGGACAGCGGCGGGTATCTTGTCATCAAGCGCCCGTGGCCCTCGATGCTGCGCACGATTTGGGGCGAGAACGAACGCTACATCGACACTTACTGGAAAAGATTCAAAAACCACTACTATGTCGCCGGGGACTCGGCGCGCCGCGATGCCGACGGCTACTACTGGATCATGGGACGCATCGATGATGTCATCAACATCGCAGGGCACCGGCTTGGCACCATGGAAATCGAGTCGGCGCTGGTCGCGCATCCTAAAGTCGCGGAAGCCGCCGTTGTCAGCAAGCCTCACGAAATCAAGGGTGAATCCGCTTTTGCCTATGTGGTGCTCAATGTGCCGCGACCGGAAGGCGCGGCTGCGAAGTCGCTGATCGAAGAGCTGCGTGCCTGGGTCGGCGAGCAGTTGAGTCCGATCGCCAAACCTGACGACATTCGCTTGACCGATAACCTGCCGAAGACTCGATCGGGAAAAATCATGCGCCGTCTGTTGCGAGCGGTTGCGCGAGACGAGCAGATTACCGAGGACATGTCGACGCTGGAGAATCCGGCGATTCTCGAGCAGTTGCGGGGCACGCAGGCTGTCAAGATCGCTGCCCCTAAGAAGACGGTAAGAAAGGCGCCGAAGAAGTCTGCGAAAAAAGCCGCAACGGCGGTCAAGAGGCGCGCAACGATGGCGAAGAAGAAGGCTGCCGGAATCGAGAAATCCGCGAAAAAGCCCGCCCAACGCGCCAAAGCGCACAGGCCTGCGGTGCGGCGCGTAGCGCGCAAAAAATGACCCGCGCTACGGAAGACTAGAGCCGCCTTCGTTCCACATCTCGCGGCGCATACGCCATTGGCCATCGGCGCTTCGGTGCAGCACGAGCAGCATTTTTCCGCGGCCGTCGAAGGGTGGCTTCCCCTGGGAAAGTATTACGTACTGATGTTCCTCACACCATTCCGTGGCCCAGTCTTGGGCGATCTCGACATCGAAGCACTTCATTTCGAACTTCTGCATGCGGGCGCCGGGCAGCTGAGCCGAAATCTGGTCGAGAAACTTGCCGATCGCCTTTTTCCCGGATATCGGCGTGGTTTGCGGCAGCAGTGCAATGCCGTCCTCTTCCCAGAGAGCCAGCACGGCGGCGTTGTCCATGCGGGTAGTCGCCTCGATCAGGGCGCGATTAAAGTTTTCGATCCCTGCACCGGCATCGGGCCGCGTATCGGCCGGGCCGCCTAAGGCGGATCTTGCGACTGCGGCGCAGGCCACGAGAATTGAAAGTCTTGAGCTGAGTCTCGCGTTCATCATGTTTCCTCAGAGGTCGATGTGTATGCACTATAGCATCACGTTCGAGGCATCGACTAATCGACTAGCGGCGAGCCCGATGCCAAGCGCTGCAAAGTTGGAAGTGCTCGAGCGCTGCGAATCCCAAGGCTACAACTTCGCTGCGTTTTTTTGAGAACACGGAGCGCAGGGTGCCTCGGGTTGCGCCTAGGTTTTCGAAATCACCGTGACCGCGAAGGGTCGCGCCCGTGGTCATGAGGCGGGCGTTCCCCGCGGGGGTGTGTTACCGCCGAGTCGGGTGGATAATCGCATCATCGGCAGCTGCCGCTGAAGGGCCTTCGCATGAATATGAACCAAGTCACCTTGCCATCGACCGATGTCGAACGATCAGCGGAGTTCTATCGGCGTTTGGGATTCATTCAGATTGTCAGTGCGCTGCCGCGCTATGCAAGATTCGAGTGCCCGGACGGCGCCACGTTTTCGCTGCATGCATTCAAGTCGCTGATACCCTCTCGAACGGTGGTCTATTTTGAGTGCGATGACCTGGATGCGACCTACCAAAGGCTCAAGGGAGTCGGCGTAGAATTCGATCAGGCGCCTCAGGACCAGATTTGGCTGTGGCGCGAAGCCTACTTGCACGATCCCGACGGCAATATTTTGTGCCTTTATCACGCCGGCCATACCCGGCGCTTTCCGCCTTGGCGACTGTCCGAGGATTCCCCGAGGATGTGATCCGCGCAGCGAAAAACCACTGCGACGCGCGTTTTCGACGCCCAAAGGACGAAAAGCGCAAATTGACCCTCCAGCTCGGCTAGAATATAGGCGTCGAATTAGGCGATTTGCAGCCTAGACGCCTCGCGTGCCTTGCCGCACGCAGCGACCGGCACCCCCTTTTTGACGGGCTTTTTTTAAGACACTCGTGGCCGCCGCGGCCGCATTTTTCTTTCTTGGGACACTATGCTTTCTACTTCCAACGTCGCCGTTCAATTCGGCGCCAAGCCGCTTTTCGAGCAGGTGACGGTTAAATTCTCCGACGGCAACCGCTACGGCCTCATTGGCGCGAACGGCTCCGGGAAATCCACGCTCATGAAGGTGCTGGGCCGGGATCTTGATCCCAGTGCGGGCGATGTGATGCTGCAGGTGGGCATGCGCCTCGGCAAGCTGAATCAAAACCAATTCGGCTACGAGGATGAGCGGGTGCTCGATGTGGTCATGCGCGGCCATACGGAATTGTGGGCCGCGATGCAGGAGCGCGATCGCATTTACGCGGACCCGAATGCGAGCGATGAGGATTACATGAAGGCGGCGGAACTCGAAGGGGTTTTCGCCGAGTACGGCGGCTATGACGCCGAGGCCCGGGCCGGCAGCATTCTCACCGACGCGGGCATCCCCGAAGCCAGGCACAACGGCCCTATGCGGGAGGTGCCGCCCGGACTGAAACTGCGCGTGCTGCTGGCCCAGGCGCTGTTTTCCAAACCCGATGTGCTGCTGCTCGATGAGCCCACCAATAACCTGGACATCAACTCCATCCGTTGGCTTGAAAGGGCGCTCAACAACTATGACGCCACCATGGTGATCATCAGCCACGACCGGCATTTTCTGAACCAGGTATGCACGCACATCGCCGACTTGGATTTCCAACAGCTTAAGGTCTATCCCGGCAACTACGACGATTTCATGTTGGCCTCGGTACAGGCGCGCGCACGGGTCGAAGCGGCGAACGCAAAGGCCAAGGACCGCATCTCGGATCTGCAGGAATTCGTGCGGCGCTTTTCAGCCAATGCATCCAAGGCGCGCCAGGCCACCTCCCGCAAGAAGCAGCTGGAAAAAATCAAGATCGAAGAGATCAAGCCTTCCTCGCGGCAAAATCCCTACATTCGGTTCGAGCAAGGCAAGAAACTGTACCGCTCGGCGCTGTCGGTGGAACGCGTGAGCTTCAGCTACGCCGGCTCGGACGAAAAGGTGCTGGATAACCTGTCCTTCAATGTCGAGGGCGGCGAGCGCATCGCCATCATCGGTCCGAACGGTGTCGGTAAAACCACCCTGATGCGCTGTCTCGCCGGAGAGCTGCGTCCCACCAGCGGACGTATCGTGTGGGTGGAAAACGCGCAGCCAGGCTATATGCCGCAGGATCCGCAGGCGGAGTTCGAGGACAAGATAGACTTGTTCGCGTGGATGTCGCAGTACACGGGTAAGGCCGACGATGACCAAATCGTGCGCGCCACCTTGGGCCGGCTGCTGTTTTCCGGGGAGGAGACCAAGAAGTCGGTGAAGGTGTTATCGGGCGGCGAGAAAGGCCGCATGATTTACGGCAAGCTGATCCTCACCAAGCCCAACGTGCTCCTTATGGATGAGCCTACCAACCACATGGATATGGAAACCATCGAGTCGTTGCAAATTGGACTCGAGCACTACGCCGGCACGCTGATTTTCGTCTCGCATGACCGCGAGTTCGTCGGCGGCCTCGCAACCCGCATCATCGAACTGCGCCCCGGAGCGCCAATCGTCGATTTCAGGGGTACTTACGATGAGTACTTGAAGGCCCAGGGGCTGGAAACATAGCGCGCGAGCGCTACTCTCTGGCACTATTCGTGCGATGCACCTGGTCGCTGACCGTCTCGAAAAGAAATTCGGCGCAATTACAGCGGTGGCGGATGTGTCCTTTACCGCGGTGCCGGGCCAGGTTCTTGGGCTGCTGGGTCCCAATGGCGCCGGTAAGTCGACCACCATCAGCATGTTGGCGGGACTGACCAAACCCGATTCGGGTTGCGTAACCATCGACGGCGTCACCCTCGGCACGGGCGCCGACCCCACGAAGCGGCATTTGGGCTTGGTCACCCAGGAGATAGCCCTGCTCGAGGAGCTACCCGCGCGCATGAACCTGGAATTCTTCGGCGGGCTGTATGGACTGCGCGGCCGCCCCCTTGCATCGAGAATAGCCTCGGTGCTGGAGTTGACCAGCCTTGCGGACCGCGCGGGAGATCCTCCCAGTCAATTCAGCGGCGGCATGCGCCGGCGATTGAACATTGCCTGTGCGCTGCTGCATGAACCGCAGATATTGCTGCTCGATGAACCCACCGTCGGCGTGGATCCGCAAAGCCGCAATGCGATATTTGACACCATCGAAGTTCTGGCCGGCGAAGGGCGGGCCTTGGTCTATACCACGCACTATATGGAGGAAGTGGAACGGCTGTGCGACCGCATCGTCATCATCGATCATGGCAAGGTGCTTGCCGATGATTCCCTGGCAGGCTTGCTGGCGAGCACGGCGGTGAGCAACAAGCTGACATTAAAATATGATCTGCCACCCGACGGCGTGGCGCTCACCGAAATCGCCCAACTGGCGGGCGTCACTCAAATAGATCTCGCCGGCACCGAATTATCGGTGTCAGCGGCGGACCTGGGAACGGCGGCGCCACGGGTGCTCGAGCGGCTTGCCGCGAGGGGTTTTAGCTGTCAGGAGCTGACCAGCCGCCGCGCCAATCTCGAGGATGTCTTTCTATCCTTGACCGGCCGCACGTTGCGCGATACATGAGCCACACCGTCGCCGCATTTCGGGCATTGGTGCGCAAGGACATCGCTATTTTCCTTCGCGACCGCAGGGCGCTCATCGTCAGCGTACTGACCCCGATTGTGGTGGCGGCATTCTTCGGGTTTCTATTTGGCGGCACGGGCTCGGGCGGTAACGCCATTTCTCGCTTGCCCGTGGGCATTACCGACCTGGACAACAGCGCATTGAGCAAGGCCGTCGTGGACAGTCTGAAGCACGATGCGTCGCTGGAAACGCAGTTGGTCTCAGAGGAGCGAGCACAACAATTGGTTCGCGCCGGCAAGCTGCGCGCGGCCATTGTATTTCCCGGCGGGTTCGAGGCCCAGGCCACCGGCGCTTTGCTCGACGCCGGCAGTCAACACCCCGAAGTCAAGCTTCTTTATGACCCCTCCCAGTCCATGGTGCAGCCGGTGGTGGCCGGACTGCTGACTCAGCATGTCATGCAGCGCATCTCGCGACCGAACTTCACCGGGAATGCAAGGGCTGCGCCGTTCACTCTGGACAGAATTGCCGTCGCCACCGGTCCGCGCTACAACGGCTACGCCCATTCGTTCGCCGGCATGAGCATTCAATTCGTTTTGTTCATGGGCATCGACGCCGGCGTGGCCTTGTTGCTGATGCGCCAGGAAGGGATGTGGCGCCGATTGCGCGCCGCGCCTTTGTCCCGCGCGGTTTTACTCGGCAGCCGAGTAGTGAGCACGACGATCATCGCCATGTTCATCCTGACGGTGGTGTATCTAGCCGCGTGCCTGATCTTCGGCGTACGCATCTCAGGCAGCGTGCCGGGCTTCATCATGGTGGCATGTTCATTCGCCCTGCTTGCGGCGACCACCGGGTTGATGATTGCCTCGGTCGGCCGCACGGTAGCCGCGACGCGCGGGGTGGCCATTTTTGCGGTGCTTCTACTCGTCATGTTGGGCGGCGCGTGGGTGCCTGCGTTCCTATTTCCCGAATGGCTTCAGCACGTGACCGAGTTCGTGCCTACCCGTTGGGCGGTCGATGGGCTCGACGCCATGACGTGGCGCGGTCTGCCGCTGCAAGCGGCGCTGGCTCCTACTGCCGTTCTACTGGGTTTCTCCGCTTTGTTCGCGCTCATCGCCATTTGGCGGTTTAATTGGGAAGATGGTTGAGGGGGGTCTTGTGCTGGCAAAATTGTGCGTTTCCGTGGTTTGTTTTCTTCTTGGTACGGCATCGATGGCAGCCGTCGCGGTCAAAGCGACTGACTCCATCACGATCAATCGCATTTCCGATGCAGGTTTCAATCACAGCGAAGTCGTCGATACCGCCGCTTATCTGGCGGATCGAATAGGCGGACGAATGACCAATTCTCCCGCGATGCGCAAGGCCGAGCGCTGGACGCAGGAGAAGTTCAAAAGCTGGGGATTGAAAAACGTCAACGCTGAGCCGTTCGATTTCGGCAGAGGCTGGTGGATCGAATCCTCGCGCGTGCGCATGATTGCGCCTCGGCCGCTGGAGCTGCGTGCCATTCCGATCGCTTGGACTCCCGCAACGGAGGGCATCGTCTCGGCGCCGGTGATCGTCGCTCCGATGGTCAGCGAAAAAGACTTCGGCGAGTGGAAAGGAAAGTTGGCCGGCAAGATCGTCTTGGTGACTTGGCCGGCACCGCCGAAAGATGATGGCGAGGCACCTTTCCACAGGTTCGGGGAGGCCGACATTGCCAAACTCGATAAATTCGAGCAGCCGACATTCGATCCGACGCAGCGCCAAAAACGCATCGAGAGGTTTCACTTTCGGCCGAATCTGGACGAATTCTTGGCGCAGGAGCACGCAGTTGCAGTGGTCCAGATGTCGCGCAGCGACGGCAGATTGGTGCACGGCGAAGGCTATGCCTATCGTGTCGGAAAAACCGCCAAGCTTCCGGCCGTGGAGTTGGCAGCGGAAGATTATCGGAAACTCGCGCGCCTGGCCAAGCGCGGTGAGGTACGGCTCGAAATTGAAAGCCGCGTGCATTTCGAGGACGCAGATCATAACGCCTACAATATTTTCGCCGAGCTTCCGGGCGAGGACACGCGCGCGGGCTATGTCATGGCCGGTGCACATCTGGATAGCTGGGTTGCCGGTGATGGCGCTGCCGACAACGGCGCGGGCAGCGCGGTGGTGATGGAAGCGGCGCGCATTTTGGCCAGCATCGGTGTGCGGACCAGGCGCACGATCCGCTTTGCCCTCTGGTCCGGCGAAGAACAAGGTCTATTGGGTTCGAGCGCCTATGTCGACAGCCATCTCGCGCATCGCCCCCCGCCGGCGGATCCGAATGAAGCCGAGCTGCCGCCGCATTTTTTTACCGATTCGTATCCCGTGCAGACGTTGCCCGGCTTCGCCGACCTCGCCGGCTATTTCAACATCGACAACGGTTCCGGCAAGATCCGCGGCATTTACACGGAGGGGAACTTCGCGGTGGTACCGATCTTTCGCGAGTGGCTGTCGCCATTTTCGAGCCTTGGCGCGAGCACGGTGGTGGCTGAACCCACGGGCGGGACAGACCACGTGTTCTTGAGCCGTCTCGGCTTGCCGGCCTTCCAATTCATACAAGATCCGTTGGATTACGACACTCGGGTTCACCACACCGACCTGGACACGTTCGATCATTTGCGTCCCGAGGACTTGCGGCAAGCGGCGGTGGTGCTGGCGACGGTGCTGGTGGCTGCCGCGAACACCGACAAGCCGCTGCCTCGGAAAATTCTCCCCACCCAGCCAGCGGTGACCGATCCTTTTCAGTACCCCGATCCGTCGAAAAAGTAGCGCTTCAGGGCTTACTCTGGGCGCGCGTGCGCCGCTTTGAATCGGCCGCTGCGAAAATCCGCGATAATTTCGCGCGCCGCGTTGTGGCCCGGCGCGCCCGTCACACCGCCGCCGGGGTGCGTGCCTGACCCGCACATGTATAACCCCTTGAGCGGCCCTCGATAATCTGCATGCCCCAACATAGGCCGCGCCGAGAACAGCTGATCCAGGCTCAACGCGCCATGAAAGATGTCACCGCCGGTGAGCCCGAAGGTGCGCTCGAGATCGAGCGGACTCATGATCTGGCGCCCCAACACGGAAGCCTTGAAATTGGGCGCATGGCTATTAACCAGATCAATCATCAGGTCCGCCACTTCTTCACGATGGGTGTCCCAGGATGCATCGTTGGGCAACACCGGGGCGACATGTTGGCAGAACAGGCTCGCCACGTGCTGACCTGCAGGCGCAAGGCTGTCATCGAGAGTCGAGGGTATGAGCATCTCGACGATGGGCCTCTTGGACCAGCCGCCGGCCCGCGCGTCGAGATAGGCTTGATCCATATACGCAAGGCTCGGGGCCATAATGATGCCGGCCGTGTGATGCTCCGCGGCTGCCCGCCCCGGTAACGCCTTGAAATCGGGCAACTCGGCCAGGGCGACATTCATTCGAAAGGTTCCGGAGCCGCAGCGCCAGCGGCTGATGCGCTCGCGAAAATCCGGCGGCAGCACCGATGCGTCGATGAGGGAACCGTAGAGCAATTTCGGATTTAAATTCGATACGACGCTGCGTGCCCTAATGGCCTCGCCGCTCTCCGTGACCACTCCGACGGCGCGACCGGATTCGACCAGGATCTCGCGCACCGGGCTCGCGACTCGAATTTCCACGCCGCGCGTCGCGGCGGCTCGCGCCATGGCCTGGGTAATGGCGCCCATACCGCCGATGGCGTGACCCCAAACGCCTTTCTTGCCGTTGACTTCGCCGAACACGTGATGCAACAGTACGTAGGCGGATCCGCTCGCATAGGGGCTCGCATAGTTGCCGACGATGCCGTCGAAGCCATACGCGGCTTTGATGGGTGCGCTCTCGAACCAGGCGTCCAGGTAATCTCCGGCCGACTTGGTGAACAAATCGAGCAGCTCGCGGCGCATCGGCAGGTCAAGTCTGGCCAAGCGCTTTCCTAAGCGCGCGCTGCTCAGCAGTTCGGGTAATGCCTGAAGCCAACTGCCGGCCGTCACATTTGGCGGTGTTTCCAGGACCATATCGCGCAACACGTCGGCGATCACGTCGAGCCGCTCGGCATAGGCGTCCAGGCGTGCGGCATCGCGCGCGGAAAACTTTGCCACTTCGGCCTCGGTGACGCCTGCGCCCACTTTAAGATAAGTGCTGTCATCCAGAGGCAGAAAATTCGCCAGCCTGCGCTCCACGATGCGCAAGCCATGGTGCGGCAAATCCAAGTCGCGGATGATTTTTGGATTGAGCAGCGAGACGGTATAAGCCGCCACGGAGTTCTTGAATCCCGGGTGAAATTCCTCGGTAACCGCGGCCCCGCCCACCACGCCGCGCCGCTCCAGAACTGTAACTTTGAGCCCGGCCGCCGCCAAGTACGCCGCACACACCAGGCCGTTGTGGCCGCCGCCGACGATCACCGCATCGCGGGTCAGGTCAGCCACCGCGCTCACCGACGGTATGGGCCGTTCGCCAGCCGCTGGCGGGCGCGTGCGCCAACCGGCTTTCAGGAATCAGCTCGCGCATACGGCGGGCAAAGCTGCGCAATGACACCTCATTGTTTCCAAGGGGCCCCGGACTGTAACTGCGCGAGCTCATGCCGGCCTGGACGCGTTCGATGAGCATCTTGTCTTCCAAACTGACGCTGCGATTGATGCGCCAGTTCAGGTAGCGCGCTGCACGCATCTCGCTGCGGCCATCCGGATGCGCATAGGCAATCTCGCGCACCAGGGTTTCGGTGGGGGAAATGGGAATCATCTGCATGAAGTCGACCTGATCCGGATAAAGGTCGAAGGCCACATTGGGCCAAAGCTTAAAATAGGTCCATGATCGCTGCTTGTCAGACGGCAGATGCGATGCACTGGGCAGCAGGGCTTGGTACAGGCGCTCCGACAGCTGCGAGGAGGGTGCCTCACGCAGCTGGCCCCACATTTTGTCCACCCAGAATTGCGCCTCCACTCCATAGCTCTGGCCGAAAAGGCGCGATAAACCGGGGTGCGCCACAGGGACGTGCATGGCGTCCGAATAATTGTCGGTGACATTCTTCCAGTTGACCATGCGGGTTCGCAGCGTCACGCGTCCGAGCGGCTGAAGCTCCTCGAGACGGTAGGCGGCCAACTCGTTATGGTAAGGCGCCAACATCTCGGCGACACTCGGCAACCCCGCCTTTAGCCGAACGAAAATGAAGCCTTGGTAGATCTGCGCTTCAATCGGCTTGAGGCCGAAGTGTTCCATGGAGAAATTCACGAATTCCTTGCGGTGAGGAATGGCAGCCAGCGTTCCGCCCAGATCGTAGGCCCAAGCATGATAGGGACAGACGATGCGGCCGGGACAATTTCCGGAGGCGCCGTCGAGAAGCCTAGAACCGCGATGGCGGCAGACATTGTAAAACGCCTTGACTGCCAATTCTGCGCCGCGAATCACCACGATGGGCTCGCCGAGGAAATCAAGCGTGTGGTAGTCGCCGACTTTCGGGATATCGTTCAGATGACAAACGATCTGCCATGATGCGGAAAAGATCTGCTCTCTTTCAGCTTGCAGGAAATCCGCGTCTCTGTATATCCATCCGGGCAGACTGAAGTCTTCGTCCCGGCCTTGGCGCTGTGCATCCATATACGCTCTTCGCAACTCTTGTTGAACGATAGTATAACAACATGGGCTGTCAAGATCTGTGAGGTTTGTCGCGCAGCATCCGCGCAAAGGCGCCGGCGCACAGTGCGTTCACCCAGTCCTCGCAAATGGCGATGGCCTCGCTTGGCTTGAATGTCTCGGAGCTTAAGCTCAATTCAACCCATAGTCCGTCGAGCAGGGCGCTCAATGCGATCGCGGCGGCGCGCAGCTTCAATGGCGGCGCAGCACCCGACTTGGCGAGCTCGGCCAACAGGGCCTCCAAGATCGAGCGGTATTTTACGTAGGTACGATCATGCACGGCGCGAATCTCGGGCGAATGCGCCACCATGCTCCAGAACACCACCCACACGTTGAACAGCTGCGGGTCGAGGAGCTCGGGCGCGAAGGATGCGCGGAAGAAGTCGCTCAAGCGCTTGCGCGGCGATGTCTTGCGGTTTTTCGCACTGGCACGCAGCGAGTCCTGCAGGGACAGCGCCAAAGTCTCGTAGGTTTCGGCGATCAATCCGGATTTATTGGGAAAATGATGGTTGATCAAACCGATCGAGACGCCGGCCGCGGCGCTGATGCGGCGTACCGACATTCCATCGTGGCCGTATTTTTTCAGGCAGCCGAGCGTGGCCTCGATCAGGGCTTCGCGGCGTAGCGCAGGCGTCGCACGACGAAATTTCGGGACATGCCGCTTTTTCTTCATCCTCTGCCCCTGAGCTTATCGAACTTCCTTCCTAGAGTTCTGCGGCGCAGCGGCTACGCGGCGCGATATGCCCGGTAATCCAAACCCAACGCGCTGGCGACCGCTTCGTGCGTCAGTTGGCCGGCGTGCACGTTAAGGCCTTGAGCCAATCCTGGGTCCTTCGCGATCGCCGCGCGCCATCCGTAGTCCGCGAGCGCCTTGACGTAGGGCAAAGTCGCATTGGTGAGGGCAAAGGTAGAGGTTCTGGGCACGGCTCCCGGCATGTTGGTCACCGCATAGTGAATGACGCCGTCGAGCACATAAGTCGGTTCCGCATGAGTGGTCGGACGGCTGGTTTCGAAACAGCCTCCTTGATCGATAGCGATGTCCACCAACACGGCACCGGCTTTCATGGTTTTGACCATAGCCCCGGTTACCAGCTTGGGCGCCGCGGCGCCGGCGATCAGGACCGCCCCGATGACCAGGTCGGCATCGCGAACCAGCTCTTCGATCGCGTGCGCCGTGGAGTACACGGTCTTCAACTGACTGCCGAATATGGCCGACAATTCTCGCAGGCGCTTGACCGAGCGGTCCACCACGGTGACATCCGCGCGCAGTCCAACCGCCATCTCCACCGCGTGGGTTCCGGAGACGCCGCCGCCCAAGACCAGGACCTTGGCCGGTGCCACGCCGGGCACCCCGCCTAACAGCACGCCGAATCCGCCGTTGGCTTTCTGCAGGCAATTGGCGCCCACCTGCACGGACATTCGGCCCGCGACCTCGCTCATGGGCGTCAATAGAGGCAAGGAGCCATCCGGCGCCGTGACCGTCTCGTAGGCGATGGCGGTCGCCCCGGAGGCGAGCAGGGCGAGGGTCTGTTCGCGGTCGGCCGCCAAGTGCAGGTAAGTAAACAAGGTTTGGTTGGTGCGCAGCATCTTGCATTCATTCAGCTGCGGCTCCTTGACCTTCACGACGAGATCGCTCGCGTTGAATATGTCTTCCGCTTTCTTCGAGATCGAGCCGCCCGCGGCTTGATAATGCGAATCGTCGAAGCCTATGCCCGCCCCCGCGCCGCTCTGCACCAGCACCTGATGCCCCGAATCAACGAGCTCGCGGACCCCTGCGGGTACCAGGCCTACGCGGTATTCATGAATCTTGATTTCCTTGGGCACGCCGATTTTCATAATTCGCTCCGCTTAGATTGCCGGGTTGCAAGGTTACTCACCCGCGGGCCTGGACACAATCGGGCTACGACGAAGATGCACGCCATGTTAAGGTGCCGGCTTCAGCACCAATGAGAAGCTGACTTTCACCGCATTGCCGGCCCATTCTGTGCTCTTCCAATCGCCTTGGCCCACGCCGAAATCCAAGCGATTGAGTTTGGCGGTGCCGTTAAGCTTTGGCCCCCCGACATCCTGAAATTGAAAATCAATCGGCACCTCCTTGGTGACTCCGTGCAATGTCAGCGACCCGAGCGCACTGTAGCCGGCAGGCGTCTTGCTGATGCTCTTGGTCACATAGTGCGCGGTAGGCTGATGCGCAGCGTCGAACATGTCCTTGCCGCGGATCGTCGTGTCGCGATCCTTGTCCAGCGTATCGATCGAATTCAGATCGATCAGCACCTCGATATGCGAGCTTGGCAGCGCCTCGGGGGCGAAGTCGACCGTCGCAGTGAATTTATGGAATACGCCCTTGAACTCAGCACCCGCTTGGACGCCGATGAATTCGAGGCGGCTCGCTTGCGGATCCGCGGCAAATTCATGGGTCGCTGCGGCGGCCGTGACCGTGGCAGCCGCGAGGGACAGCGCGACTGCGCTCGCGGTGAAGATGAGTCTCGTCATGATCGCTTCTCCGACTTGGTGAACGGCAACATCCGCCTCAATACATCGTCTTTATTCCAGAAATGATGCTTCATTGCCGCCAGAATGTGCAATATCGCGATTGTCAGCAGCAGCCAGCTCAAGGTCTGATGCGTTGTTTTCAGTACCTCGAAGGCCCGTTCGTTTGGGGCGAGCAGATCCGGCCAGGTAAAGCGGCCAAACCAGCTTACTGAATAGTTCTTCGCCGATGACATCATCCACCCCGTCAGGGGCATGGCAAACAACAGTACGTAAAAAACAATGTGCGTCGCACGGGCCAGAACCCGTTCGATCGGCGACATCCCTGCGGGAAAATTTGGAGCACGATGAAACACTCGCCATAGCAGGCGCAGGATCGCCAGCATGAGCACAGTCATGCCGAAGCTCTTGTGGCGCGCCAACATCGCAAGCTTCTGCATGCCTAAGGGAAGATCATCGGCCATCCATGCGAGCGTGAATTGTGCAACGATCAAGCCGGCGATAAGCCAATGCAATCCCTGGGCAACCACACCGTAGCGGTCCGGGACACTTTGATTTGGCATCGATAACCCCCGGGCGCAAACTGCGTTGAGCAGTGTAACAAGTCAGCGAGGCGGAAAAATCGGTGTTCAACAAGTTCGCGATCATCGTTCTGGCTTTGAGCATGGCTTCTTGCGTCATCCCCCGACACCGGCCGTCCGCACCGCGCAGCCAAGCCGGTTCGGTCGGCGGCCTGCTACCGCCGCCCGGACGATACGCAATCGACTCGAATGATTCCAAGCTCGAGCTTTTGATCTACCGCGCAGGTCCGCTCGCCGGCCTAGGACACAACCACGTCGTGGTCAGCCGCGCCGTGACGGGGCACGTGCAAGTCGGCGGCAGTGTCGAGGAGTCGTCATTCTCACTGCGTGTGCCGGTTGAAAGTTTTGTGGTGGACGAGAGCCAGGCACGACGCGAGGAGGGCAGCGAATTTCCGGGCGACATTGCCCCCGAGGCGAAAGCGGACACACGCCGCAACATGCTGAGCAGCGCCTTGCTCGATGCGGCTCACTACCCGGCGATCAGCGTGACCAGCTTGACAATGAACGGCACGGCTGAGGGCCCCGTTGCGCATCTGCGCATCGAGATCGCGGGACACGTGGCCACGGTATCGGCGCCGTTTGATTTGCAGCGCGACGCGCATCGGATGACGGCAACGGGGGCAATGGAATTGCGCCAGAGCACCTTGGGTTTGACCTCCCCGAGCCTCTTGCACGGTGCCTTGCAGGTTCAGGACGCCATGCAGCTCAAATTCAGTTTCACCGTTCCCCTTGACTAGTCAACAGAATGGGCGTGCCCTCCGGCGCCACCAATACCGCGGCGGGCGCGCAGTTCAACGCCGGCGGTAGTTCGCTGTTAACCTCGATCCCTTTGTCAGTGAGATGCGCGAGCGCATCGGCCATCGCATCCACTTCGAAGCGCAAGGTGGCGCGGCGAAAAACCGCAGGATGATAGAGCCCAACATCGATGAAATCGCTGGTACAGGAGATATGCGGCATGGGCTCTTCGGGCTCGTCCATTCCAACGAATCCGAAATCTTCCCAGTAAGCTTTCGCCAACTCGCGATCGGGCGTTGGCATCGCAATTTCCAGGAAATAACCGCAACTCGACCTATCGTTGGCGAGTCGCTTGCTCGGCGAGAACGTGCGTGCCTCGATCAACCTGATCAGCTGGCCGGACGGGTCCAACCAGCCGACCTCATTGAACACGTCATTGCCCAAATACCGAAATTCAAGCTCGACTCCGCGTTGCTCGAGCGTACTTAAGTACTTGAGCAGATCGGGTTTCACGAACGTGAGCGATGGGGCAGGAAGTGAGCGCTGGTGCAGTCCCAGGCAGATTCGTCCATCGGTGACCACGGCATAAGGATGCGCCCAGGCATCGCCGACTTCGACCGCAGAGAATCCCAAGCTCAGGTAAAAATTAAGGGAAGCCTGGATGTCGGGCGTGGCGAGTGAATATTCGAGGAATCGTCCCAGCACGCGGCGATCAGCTCACTCCGCCGACGCAGACATATTTGATTTCAGTGTAATCGAGGATCCCGTATTTGGACCCCTCGCGTCCCATCCCCGACTCTTTGATGCCGCCGAAAGGAGCCATCTCGGTGGAGATGATGCCCGTGTTCAGCCCGACGATGCCGTACTCGACCGCCTCCGAGACTCTCCAACTGCGGGCCAGATCGCGCGTGTAGATGTAAGCGGCCAAGCCGAACTCGGTATCGTTGGCCATGCTGATGGCCTGCGCTTCGGTGTGGAACTTAAATAGCGGCGCCACGGGGCCGAAAGTTTCTTCCCGCGCCACGAGCATCGCGGGTGTGACCTCAGTGAGGATGGTCGGCTCGAAGAACGATCCGCCCAAGGCGTGACGCTTGCCGCCGAGCATGACTTTCGCTCCGTGCGAGAGCGCATCGGCAATGTGCTCCTCGACTTTAGCCACCGCTTTGGCATCGATCAGAGGTCCCTGGTCGGTTGGTCCGGCCAGTCCATCCCCGACGCGCAGTTGTGCGACGGCGGATTTAAGCTTCGAGGCAAACTCATCGTAAACCCCCGCCTGAATCAGCAGCCGATTGGCGCAAACGCAGGTTTGTCCGGTGTTGCGATATTTGCTCGCCAAGGCGCCCTGTACCGCCGCATCCAAATCCGCATCGTCGAAGACGATAAAAGGCGCATTGCCGCCAAGCTCGAGTGATAATTTCTTGATCGTGCCGGCGCATTGGGCCATGAGTCTCTTGCCGACTTCGGTAGAACCGGTGAAGGTGAGTTTTCGTACCGTTGAGTTGGCCGTCAATTCACCGCCTATCGACGCTGCGTTGCCCGTGATCATATTGAACACGCCCTTAGGGCAGCCGGCCCGATGCGCAAGCTCAGCCAGAGCAAGGGCGGAATAAGGCGTCTGCGTGGCGGGCTTGCAGACCATAGTACAACCCGCGGCCAGCGCCGGGGCCGCTTTGCGCGTAATCATCGCCGCTGGGAAATTCCATGGCGTGATCGCCGCCACTACGCCCACCGGCTGGCGCAACACCATGATGCGCTTGTCGACCTGGTGACCGGGAATGATGTCGCCATATATTCGTTTGCCCTCCTCCGCGAACCACTCGATGAAGGAAGCCGCATAGGCTATTTCCACCTTCGACTCGGCCAGAGGCTTGCCCTGTTCCGCGGTCATGATGGTGGCAAGATCGTCTTGATTCTCCAACATCAGATCGAACCAGCGTCGCATGATGATGGCGCGTTCTTTGGCGGTGCGCGCCCGCCAGCCAGGCAGCGCCGCTGCCGCGGCCGCAATCGCGCCGCGCGTTTCGACCGCCCCCATGTTTGGAACCGAACCGAGCTTCTGCGCCGTGGCTGGATTTCGTACCTCCACTACCGCGGCGTTATCCGCACCTATCCAGTTGCCGTCAACAAAGCACAGCTCGCGCAGCAATGTTGGATCTTTAAGGTTAATGGCCACCGCCTCTTCATCCCATGTGTTGGTGAAAGAAATCAACGCTTCTCTTGAGCGCCAGTCTGGCGCCCGCCGGGTCATAGCTCTCGCGATCAAGGCAGTTAAATCCATGCCCGGCCCGATATGTGTCAAGAGTTCCTTCCGGCAGTTGCTCTTTGAGCTTTTCCAGCGTCGATACGGGTATGTGCATGTGTTTTTCGCCGAAGTGAAACATGGTCGGGCAGCGCGGCTTTTCAGCAAGGTATTGATCGACGCCGCCTCCGTAGATGACCGCCGCGGCCACCTCGAGCCGCGCAGCAACTAGGTAAGCCATGGTACCACCCAACTATAGCCGACCACGCCGACATTTCCGGCGGCGTTCCGCCAATTGATGGCCGCTGGCACATCGAGCATGACCTTCTCGTTTTTGAGCCGCCGCATGTACTGATAGCCTCTTAGGCCAGGCGAATAAGGAACATTGATATTGCGCTCCACGCCCTCGAAAGTCCGGAGCACCGCGGTCAAACGGGTGGCCGCATATTGATCACTCACCGCGAATGTGGCGGTTGACCCCGAATATTTCCTGGATAAACAATCCCGCCGCACGGCGCATCCATTGGATGAGAAATGTAGGCCGGGGAGCGATGGCGGTGGCTTGCGCTCAATTCGATATCGAGCCAGCGAGGATAGCAAGATCAATGCTCGGCGCCCAAGCAAGCTCACCGTTCGAGAATGGCCGTCACCCCCATGCCGCCCGCGGTGCACACTGAGATCAATCCACGCTTGGCTTTGTTCTCATCGAGAACCTTGGCCAATGTGGCCACAATGCGCGCCCCGGTCGCCGCGAAAGGATGTCCTATGGCGATGCTGCCTCCCTTTACGTTCAGTTTAGATCGATCAATGGCGCCCAGAGCTCCTGGCAGCCGTAATTGGTCGCGGCAATATCCCGGGTCGTTCCACGCCTTCAAGGTGCAAAGGACCTGCCCGGCGAACGCTTCGTGGATTTCGTAGAAATCGAAGTCGTGCAGCGTTAAATTCGCATCCGCCAGCATGCGAGGCACCGCGTAGGCGGGTGCCATCAGCAGTCCTTCTTTCTTTTCGATGTAATCCACCGCTGCGACCTTGCCGTAGCTTAAGTACGCCAGAACAGGAAGATTGCGCTCCCGCGCCCAAGTTTCCGATGCCAGCAGCACGGCCGACGCGCCGTCCGTCATCGGCGTGGAATTGCCCGCGGTCAATGTTCCTGCACTGGAGGAATCAAAGGCGGGCCGCAGCTTGGCGAGCTTGGCCATGGAGGTGTCGGGGCGAATATTGTTGTCCTGAGATAGCCCGAGATACTCGATGACCAGGTCCTGATAAAAGCCCTGTGCATAGGCAGCCGCCGCCTTTTGATGGCTCTCTAGAGCCAGTTGATCCTGTTCCGCGCGCGTGATGCCCCAGCTCTTCACCATGAGCTCCGTGCTTTCGCCCATCGACAGGCCGGTTCTTGGCTCGGTGACCCCCGGCAGCACCGGCATGAAGCTCCTCGGCCGCAACCCAAACCACGGTAGGACTTTGGCCGACGCAGTTCTGCCGCGGTAACTGCGCAGCAGAATCTGCTGAAAACTTCGCGGAAACACCACGGGTGGGTCACTCACCGTGTCGACCCCACCGGCGATTGCGCAGTCGATTTGGCCGAGCGCAATCTTATTGGCCAATAAGATGGCCGCCTCAAGACTGGTACCGCAGGCTCGCTGCAGATCTAGACCCGGTGTCTCGGCGGCCAGGCCGCACCCGAGCACCGCTTCGCGGGTCAGATTCCATTGACTGGAATGTTTCATCACCGCGCCCGCCGCAACCTCGTCGATGCGCTGACCACGTAATCCGAAACGCTCGACGACCCCGCGCAAAGCGGCAATCAACATTTCTTGATTCCCGATCTGGGCGTAGGCGCCGCTGCCGCGCGCGAACGGGATGCGCGCGCCGCCGACGATGGCGACCGGCCGCGGACTTGCTCCTACCAACATAGTTGCCTCCGTTGAACGGTAAGCTTTGAATTATGACCCTACACACCGGCCTATAATCCATCCATGAGCGTTTTTTATCTCAGAGCTTCCTGTGGACTTGTGCTTTTGGCATTGAATGGGTGCGGCGCGGCGCCGAGTCCGCCGACCGTGGTGGAGCAGAAGGCGATCCCCGCGGCTGAGCAGCTTTCACAGCTGGTCGAGCGCTATTGGGATGAGCATGTCGCGCCCGAAAACCAGATCTCGCCGCAGTTGTTGGCCGATTCCTTAAGCATCGAGCGCCGCTACCTAGCCGAGGTAGGCGGCGTTAAGCGCGAGAGCCTGGATGCGGCCTCGAGGCTGACTTACGATATTTTCAAGGCACAGCGTGAACTTCTCATCGAAGGCTTCACCTATCCGTCTGAATTGCTGCCTGTCAATCCCTTTTGGGGAATGCCGCAGAGATTCGCAGCGGGTGCCGAAAGATTGGCCCAGCAGCCGCGGGCGAGCGTCGCAGACTACCGAAGCTGGTTGAAAAGCATCGATGAGTACGTGCGGTGGACTCAGCAAGCAACGCTCAATATGCGTGCAGGGGTGCGTCGCGGGTATAGTACCTCGCGAATTTTGATCGAACGCATGTTGCCCATCCTCGAGCGACTTGGGCTGGATGAGCCGGCCAGTGTATTTTATGCGCCGTTGCGCGCCCTGCCCGATAGCATCAAACAACCGGAGCGGGGCTCCTTGAGCAAGGAGCTCAATGGCGCGATCTCGGAAAAACTGCTGCCGGCAAACCGGGCCTTGCATGATTTTCTGCAGAAAGAATATCTGCCGCGTGCCAGAGCAGGCATTGCGTTGTCTGACTTGCCGCTGGGCGCTCAGTGGTATCTCTATCGGGTCAAGCGCGCCAGCGGGACCCTGCTCTCGCCGGAAGAGATCAACCGGCTCGGCGTCGCCGAAGTGGATCGCATCGGCGCACTGCCGGCCGCCGCGCCGGCCGTTAGCACGCCGGCTGCGCCCGCAGAATTGGTCGGCGCTTACAAGGAGCTGAAAATCGGGGTGTTAGCTGCCCTGCCCAGCCTGTTTTCCGAGCTCCCCCGGGAAGATTTTGATATTCGCGCTGCAGAATGGATGCCAACGCCCGCGGGCGCACTGGTCTACCAACGCGCCGGGCTGGAGGTGCCTGCGGTGTTGTACGTCAAACGGGGAGGCCCGGTCTCAATTTCAAGCTTTTTGCAGCAGGCCGTGCCGGGTCATCATCTGCAACTCGCGCTTCAGCAGGAACACGCGGACCTGCCGCGATTCCGCCGCTTCGGGTCTGAGCCGGCGTTCACGGAAGGCTGGGGCGTATACGCAGCTTCGCTCGGCGAAGCGCTGAGGTTGGATTTGGGGGAGTCGGCTAAATCAGGCGCGGCAACGGCTGAAATGCGCTGCGCGGCCGCTCTGGTGGTCGATACTGGCGTGCATGCGAAGGGTTGGACGCGGCGGCAGGGCATTGAATACCTGCGTGCGCATTTGGAAATCGACGACCGAGATGCCCAAGAACTGATTGATTACTATGCCGCCAACCCGGCTGACGCGCTGGCGTGCATGGTGGGAGGGCTTAAATTCCGAGCATTGCGCACGCGAGCCCAGCAATCGCTGGGCGGGCGTTTCGACATTCGCGAATTTCACCGTGAAATTCTGAGGGATGGCGCAATGCCCTTGGACATCCTCGACCTTAAGATGAAAATCTGGACGGACGCCTCGAAATGATGAGCGCCGCCGCAGTCATTTTCGAGCGGAACCGCCAGGCGGCGATCCCTATCGAACGGTATTTATCCGTCGGAGTCAGACTACTCAGTGCGCACCTTATTGTTGGTTTCTTGGATTGTTGCCCCTTTGGCCGCCACGGCTTGGACCGCCACGGCGTTGGCTGCCAGGGCAAGCTCCGCTGCCGGCTCGCTTGCCCAAGAGAGCGCATTGAACTCCGATCTCAAAGTGACCGTGGCTTTGGACTCGGCCGAGCAAAGCGGTACGGCCAGCGCGACGGTAAGAATTCACGCGCTCCCGGAGGTCGTGTGGTCATTGATCACCAGCTGTCCAGAATCGCTGCGGATGGTTCCGGGCCTGGAGGCTTGCGATGTGCTGGAGAGCGCGCCGGACCAGTCGTGGCAGAGAATTCGACACATCATGAATTATTCTTGGTACGTTCCCAAAGTGACCTACGTCATTCGCGCCGTATACGACCGGCCCTCGAAAGTCACGATCGAGCGCATCGCGGGGGACCTTCGGACGCTGCGCGGCTCCTGGGAATTGAAGAGTGATGGGGATTATACAATTGCGCAGTACATGGTCGATTTGGCCCCCGGATTCTGGGTACCTCAATGGATCGTTCGATCCGCGCTGCGCGAAGATCTGCCGAAAATGCTACGCGCGCTGCGCTCGCGTGCTGAAGCGGCGCCGAACATCAAACCCTGATCGGTCGCGCCGGCTGAGAAGTGCGTGGCTAACGGCGGCGGCGCTCTCAGTTCTTGCGCTGAGCGCCTGCGAGCGCGAGGCGGAAACCCCTCCCATGCGGGTCAAGCGGGTGTTTCACTTGAATCCTTACGAGAAGGACTTCGGCTATTCGCAGGCCGTCCTCGTCGATAAAACGCTGTATATTTCCGGTACGGTCGCCGTGGATGCAACCGGCCGGCTGGTGGCGCCCGGCGAGATGGCCGGGCAATTGCGCGCTGCCTATTCCAATATTCGTCGTACCCTGCAGGGTCATGGGGCCGATTTCGACGAAGTGGTTAAAGAGACGATTTACACGACCGACATGGACGCATTGCTGAAAGCATCGGATTTACGCTTCGAGTATTACAACAAGGAGCGCTTGCCGACGACTTCCTGGGTGCAAGTGCAGCGCCTGGTCGACCCCGGATTTCTCGTACAAATCGAAGTCGTTGTAGAGCTGCCGTAAGCGCAGCGCCGAGGAAGCTTTGCGTAACGTGATGGATAGAATCTTCGAGCGACGCGTGGCCGGGCTCATCAACTCAGGCGAGCGTGCGGTATTGCGCGGCGGCCGCAAGGGGGTCGAAAAGGAGTCATTGCGCGTTTCTTTGCAAGGCGACATCGTCGCTACGCGCCATCCGGAAGCCTTGGGCTCGCCGCTCACCAACGAACACATCACCACCGATTTTTCCGAATCGCTGATCGAACTGGTCACGCCGCCGTTCGGCGAATCCTGGGAATTGCTGCAATATCTGTGCGATATCCATCAGTTCGTTTATCGGCATCTGAACGAAGAGTTGTTGTGGGCAACCAGCATGCCGTGCGCCATCAGCGGCGATGAGAGCATTCCGCTGGCGCAGTTCGGCAGCTCCAATGTCGGGCGCATGAAGACGGTGTATCGGCACGGATTGGGCGTGCGCTACGGGCGCGTCATGCAGGCCATTTCGGGCGTGCACTTCAATTATTCCTTCAGCGCGAAACTCTGGGGCGTTCTGGAAGCGGTCAATCAATCCAAATTGAAGCGACAGGACTTCATCTCGGAGCAGTACTTCGGAGTGTTGCGCAATTACCGCCGCTACGGCTGGCTGGTGCTATATCTTTTCGGCACCTCACCCGCTGTGTCCAGCAGCTTCTTCGCGGGCCGCGAGAATACCCTGCCCGCCCTGGACCACGATACGGTGTACGAACCCTACGGCACCTCGCTGCGCATGAGCGATATCGGTTACCGCAATAAGAATCAATCGACGTTAAGCGTATCGGTCAACAGCTTGGCCGAGTATGTGCGCGACCTGTCCAACGCCATCCACACTCCGTATCCGCCGTACGAGAAAATCGGAGTCAAGGTCGATGGCCTCTACCGGCAGCTGAACGCCAACATCTTGCAAATCGAGAACGAGTATTACAGTTACATACGCCCCAAGCGGATCGCCCGCTCTGGAGAGCGACCCACCAAGGCACTGTCTCGGGCAGGGGTTGAATACGTGGAAGTGCGCGCCTTGGATGTGAGCGCATTCGATCCGGTCGGCGTGAATCAGAACAAGTTGCGTTTTCTCGAAGCCTTTCTTGCCCTGTGCCTGTTGCGGGAAAGTGCGCCGATCAGCATCGGCGAACAGGACGCGTTGGATGCGAATCATCAGTTGGTCGCAAGGCGCGGACGAGAGCCGAATCTGATGTTGCGGCGCGAAGGGCGCGACTTCTCCATGAGCGAATGGGCGCGCGAACTGCTCGATTCCATGCAGGGCGTGTGCGAAATGCTGGATCAGGGCGAAGCCGCACGGCCGTATTCAACGGCGCTCGAGCAACAGCGCGCCAAAATCGATGACGTGGAACGTACTCCGTCGGCGCGGCTGCTTGCGGAAATGCGTCAGACGGGCGAGACCTTCCATCAGCTCGCCCTGCGCATGTCGAAGCTGCACAAGGATTACTTTCTCGGTCTGTATCCGCCCAACGAAAGCCGGCTCGGTGAGTTCGGGGCGCAAGCGCTGGAATCCCACGACGCTCAGCGCAAAATCGAAGCCGCCGACCGCACCGATTTCGACGCATACCTTGCGCACTACCTCGAGGATTGATGCCCCCATTCAGCGATAGGCTTTTGTTTGACATAATCCTAGTAACGGTCGTTCGAGGTCCTAGGAGTACGTCGATCTTTTGCTTTCGAAACAGTGCCCCAGGTCATTGAGCGCGCAAGGCAGGGCCGCTACGGTGTACGCGTGAGCATTGCCCACGGATTATCCAACGAGGATCTACCCAGTTCGCCGCACGCACGTCAATTGCGCGGGGGATTTCCTTGGCTGACTTTCGAGAGCGCGCTCGAGGCGGAATTCCGCCTGCAAAATTTCGACGATAACCTGTCGCATACGCGTGTGAACCTGTGTTTGGCGGTACTGATCATCATCGCCTTTTCGGCCATGGATGCCATGGTGCTGGGACCTCAATTGGATCGCATTCCGAGCAAGGTCTACATCCTGGTGATCATCCCGATGCTGCTCATCGGACTTGCATCGAGTTTCTCTGCGCAGCGGCATAAAATCCACGCGCCCCTGACCATCGTGACCATGACGGTATTTGGCTTGAGCGTGGCGAGCATCCAAATCATTGCCTCGACCGGCGGGATCTCGATTCTCATTGCCCCGCTGATGTTGAGCATCGTATTCATCTATTTCATGAGCGGTCTGATTTTCTACCACGCCGTGGCGGCGAATGTGGTGGTGATGTTGCTGTATCTGGCCGCCGGCACCGCGCTTATCCTGCCGGGACGGGAATTTAGCTACAGCGCATTGAGCATCGTCGCTGCCAACTTGTTCTGCGCATCGGTGACCTACATGCACGAAAAGACCAGCCGTCTGCGCTTTCTGGAGGCCTGCCTGCTGCGTGAAATGGTGGCGCGCGACGGCCTTACCGGTATCCAGAACCGGCGCATGTTCGACCAACACATCAGCAGAGTTTGGCAACAGGCGGTGCGCGAGGAGGAACGCGTGGCGGTGTTGCTGGCCGACGTGGATTGTTTCAAGGACTACAACGATCGATATGGCCATCAAGCGGGCGATGAATGCTTACGCGCCGTGGCCGTGTCTTTGAGCCAGTGCGCGCGCCGCCCGCTGGATTTTGTCGCGCGCTACGGCGGCGAGGAGTTTGCGGTGGTCCTGTACGAGGCCAACCGCGAATACATTGCAGAGGTACTGACCCGCATTCAGCGATCCATTGCTGAGCTGAACATTCCCCACGAGGCATCCAAAGTCGCCAGCCGGCTCACCCTGAGCATTGGCGCAGCCTTTGTACTGCCCGCCGCCAACCGCACCCTGGAGGGATTGATCCAACTGGCCGACGAGGCACTGTATTGCGCCAAGGAAGAGGGCAGAAATCGAGTCATCGTACTGGAGGCTGAATATCACACGATGCGGACCGGCCGCTTCGAGAAACGCCGCCACCCGGTCGGGGCCTAAGGCGGACCTTTTAGCGATAGATCGCGATTTTGGCCTCTTCTCCCTGTACGCGGCTGGCGCGGAACATCCCTTCGGAATTAAATTCGATCGCGATGGCTGCATTGGCATCGATGGCGATGACGCCCCCCTCTCCCCCCAGGGCAGGCAATTCTTCAAGCACCACTTCGCGCACCGCTGCGCCGATGCTGCGGCCGCCGAAACGCATCCTGGCGCAGATGTCGTGGGCCACTGCCGCGCGAATGAAAATCTCGCCATGACCTGTTGCCGATACCGCGCAGGAGCGATCGTCCGCGTAGGTGCCCGCGCCGATAATCGGCGAATCGCCGACGCGCTGATAGCGCTTGCCGGTCATACCGCCGGTGGAAGTCGCCGCGGCCAGCCTACCGCGGGCATCGAGGGCCACCGCGCCCACAGTGCCGATATGCGAAATAGTCAGAGGGGATAGACCCAAATCGCCCGCTAGAATGCGCTCGAGCTGCCGCCAACGCTCGGGGGTATGAAAATAGCTCTCTGGCACCAGAGAAAAGCCTTGGCTCGAGGCAAATTCCTCAGCCCCGGCGCCCACCAGCATGACGTATTGCGACTTGTCCATCACGGCGCGCGCCAACTCTACTGGATTTTTAATGTGAGTGACGCCGCACACTGCGCCGGCCCGCAAGGTTTCGCCATCCATGATCGCAGCGTCCAATTCGTTGCGGCCCTCGAGCGTGAAGACAGCGCCTCTCGCGGCATTGAACAAGGGGTTATCCTCGAGCAGCATGACGGCTCGCGTCACCGCATCCAAGCTTGAGCCGCCGCATTCAAGCAGGCCGAATCCAGCATCGATCGCTTCACTTAAGCCGGCGCGGTACTTGTCTTCCCCCTCGAGGGACATCTCTGCGCGCGGCAGCGCGCCGGCGCCGCCGTGAATTGCCATACCGTACATGACTAAATCGCTCCTTGCCGCTGTGGGACGGTGACTTCCAAACCATCCATGTCCGATGTGATGTGGACCTGGCAACCCAAGCGGCTGTTCTCGCCGGGCTCCCAGGCACACTCGAGCATGCCTTCCTCCATTTCTTCTTTATCCCCCAGAGAAGGCAACCACGCCGCATCGACATACACATGGCATGTTGCGCAGGCACAGGCACCGCCGCACAGCGCAAGAATGCCTTGCACGCCGTTTTGCATGGCTGCTTCCATCAAGGTGATGCCGACCGGGGCGTTGATGACCCGCCGGAAGCCGTCCGGCTCGATGAAAGTGATGCGCGGCATCAAACGGCTTCTTTGAGCGGCAGAGTCGCATCTGAGATCTTCGCCGGGCACATGTGCGTGCGCTCGGCGATCAACTTGCGCGCAGCCATGTAGTCTTTGGAATGATTGATCGCCTCCACCGCAATCAGTTCGCCCCCTTTGAGGTAACAGACGCTAAAGCTGCGGGATGCGGGATCGCCGCGCAATATCTGCTGGTCGAAATCCTGAGCCAGGCCTGCGATCAAGAGCTTGCAGTCGAATTGATCGGACCAAAACCAAGGTACGCGGTCGTGGGTCACGTTGCGATCCAACAGGTTGAGCGCGGCCGTCTTGGCCTGTTCAAAAGCATTGTCCACCGATTCGATCCGCACGCGCCGGCCGAAGCGCGGCGAGGGATGGTTCGTACAGTCACCCGCCGCGAAAATCGCCTCGTCTTGAGTGCGGCAGTACTCATCGACGATGATGCCATTCTCGCAGGCCAGTCCGGCCTCGCTGGCGAGCGCCGAGTTGGCGGCGGCGCCCACACCCACGATCACCACATCCGCTCGGATCTCGCTGCCGTCGGCACACATCACGCGCTGCACGCTGTCGGAGCCTTCGAGTCGGATTACTCGAGCGTTACAGTTGATTTCAATGCCCTTGGCGCGGTGCTCATGTTCAAAAAACTGCGATACGACGGGTGCGGCCACACGATTCAAAACGCGATCGGCAAGTTCCAAAACCGTCACTTCACAGCCCATCTGGCGGCAAGTCGCGGCGGTTTCAAGTCCGATGTAGCCGCCGCCGATGATGACCACCCGCCTCGCCGCCTTGATGGCCGCCTGAATGGCGGTGACGTCAGCGAGGCTGCGCAAATAGTGCACTCCCGCAAGCTCAGCTCCCGGGCATGTCAAGCGGCGCGCCGCGGCGCCAAGGCACAACAATAATCGGTCGTAGGCGAGTGCTTCTCCGCCGGCAAGCTCTACTCGTCGGGCACGCGGGTCGAGGGACACAGCCCGCGCGCCCAATTTAAGCTCGATCCGATGCTCATCATAAAAGGGCCGATGCCGAAACGGCAGCCTGTCAGCCGCCAACTCGCCGGACAGGTACTTTTTCGATAAAGGCGGCCTTTGGTAGGGCAGCAACGGTTCCTCGCAGACTAGCAACACGCGGCCCGCGAAACCTTCACGTCGCAGCGTATCGGCGGCTTGGGCCCCTGCCTGCCCGCCCCCTACAATCACGATAGTGGAGATCATTGTGTGCCCCCGGCTGAATCGTAATAGTATTACGCAGACGGCCTCTGACCGGAGTTTAGAATGAAATTGATCACCGCAATCATCAAACCCTTCAAGCTGGATGACGTACGCGCAGCGCTGTCCGAGATCGGGGTATCTGGCATGACCGTGACGGAGGTCAAAGGATTTGGCCGGCAACGCGGGCACACTGAACTGTACCGGGGCGCGGAATACGTAGTCGACTTCGTGCCAAAGACTCGCATCGAGGTCGCCGTCAAGAACGAGCTCGTGGATCAGGTAATGGAGGCCATCGTCGGGGCGTCCAAGACGGGGAAGGTAGGCGATGGCAAAATTTTCGTTACCGATATCCTACGGGTCTTGCGCATTCGGACCGGCGAGAGTGATAACGCCGCGCTGTAGCGCACGCCCAAAATGAGATTCTCCGGCGGCGGATGCCTGATCGCATTCACTGCTCTGAGCGGGGCGATCACCCAGTCGGCCTTTGCAGCCAAGCTCACGGACCTCGAACATACCCGAATCGAGGAACCGCGTCCGGCGGATGTGCCGAGTGATCGGGAACTGGAAGCAGCGGGCGCAATCATCGGCAATGTAGAAATTGCCACGCGCAATATCTTCGATGAGAGCGATCCCCGCGAGAGGAACGGTTTGTTCAGCCTCGCCGACCGCTTGCACATCCGAACCAAGCACGCCACGGTTCAAGCGCAATTGCTGTTCGCGAGCGGCGATCGGTACCTCGGGCGCAAGCTCGCGGAGACTGAGCGCAACATTCGTCTTTTGTCGTATGTGTATGACGCACGCATCGTGCCGGTGCATTTCGCCGACGGCAAAGTCGATATCAGGGTCATCACCAACGATGTTTGGACTCTCAGCCCCGGCATCTCCTTTTCCCGTTCGGGCGGCACCAACGACACCAAGTTCAATTTGCAAGACACCAATTTCCTGGGATGGGGAAAGACCTTGCAGGTGTCCCGCGGCAGCACGGTGGATCGCACCAGCAACACCGTGTCTTGGACCGATCCCAATGTGCTCGGCTCAAGGTGGGCCTCGGACCTCACCTATGCGAACTCCACTGACGGCTCGCAGCGCGCGGTGCTGTTGGGACATCCTTTCTATTCGCTGGATGCGCCCTGGAGCACGAAAATTTCTGCGATCAGTTTCGATCGAACCATTTCACGCTACAACCTGGGCAACATCGTCGATCAATTCAAGGACAACCAGACCTCCTATGAGCTGAGCGGCGGGGTCTCGAGCGGCTTGGTCGACGGATGGACCAAACGCTGGACATTCGGTATGCGCTACGACCGCAATTTGTTTCAGGCGGCACCGCTCAGCTCCGCGCCCGCCAAGATTTTGCCAACGGATAGGACCCTCTCCTATCCGTTCGTTGGCTTCGATGTTCTACAGGACGCCTACAAGAAAATCGGCGATGAAAATCAGATCGGCCGGACGGAAGACCTCTATTTCGGCACGCAAGTCACCGGCGAGATCGGCTATTCCAGCAGCGTTTTCGGCGCGGACCGCACCGGGGTGGTGCTGAGCGTGAAGGGCCTTCGCGGCCTCGAATTGCCGGTGCAGCAACAGCTGTTTCTGACGGGCGATATCTCCTCGCGAATCGAGGGCGGCAATGTGCGCAATTTAATCGCAGATGCCGCCGCCAAATATTATTGGCGATGGCGCCAGAATTGGCTGCTTTTTGCCGCCATCTCGGGAACGACAACCTCTTCGCTCGATCCGGATAAACAGCTGCTGCTCGGCGGGGATAATGGGCTTCGCGGATATCCGCTGCGCTTCGAATCGGGTACCTCGAGGGGAATTTTTACCGTAGAACAGCGCTTTTACACCGATTGGTATCCGTTTCGCTTGGTACGCGTGGGCGGCGCGGTATTCGCCGATGTCGGGCGAACTTGGGGTAGCGGTGTCATTGGCAACAGCGACCCGGGGTTGCTCAAGGACGTGGGCTTCGGTATGCGCTTGGGAAACACACGTTCGGGCTTGGGGAACGTACTGCACGTTGATTTTGCGTTTCCTCTCAACACCATCGCCGGCATCTCCAGATTTCAATTTCTGGTGCAAACGATGCAGAGCTTTTAAGCCTTCGCTGCCTTGCGCCGCAGCGAGATCAACCACAAAACGCCGAAGCACACGCCGAAGTTCAACACCCACCACCACAGCTGGCGGGCACTGTTGCCATCCTCGGCTTCACCCGCCGCACGCGCGATATCCAAAGTCCCTTTAAGGCTGGTAATTGCGCCGCCCTGGCTCACTTGAAATTCCACCGCCGCCGCTCCGGGCAATGCCAGATCTTGGGTCTCGAGGGCGTAGCTGCCGTCGATCTGGGCCGTGGTGGGGTGCGCCGTTCCCCGCAGCACGACGGTAACGACGGCATCTCGCACCGGCGCATTGTCGTTGATGCGGCTGACGTGAATGCTCATTTTGGCGTCATGAACCACGCCCACGGCCAGCAAATCCTGCGAGCGCGCCTCAACGCGTGCCGGCGAGGCCGGCGTGTCGGCGCCCAGTGGTGCCGCCGTCAGTGCGGCCAAGGCGATGCAGGTGAGCACTCTCCTCAAAGCAGCGCGCCCAATACGCCCAAACCCACCCCGGCAATGCTCGCGATCACCCCGAGGGCGGGAAAAAATACCTTACGCGCCAAAAAATACAGGGAGCACAGCACCAAGCCCAATTCCAGCAAGCCCTCGCCGAGGTCGAAATAGAGCGCGCGATGCTCTTCCACCGCGGTTTCCTTGTCCTTGGCCCGCGCCTCTTCCTGAATCTTGTCCGCATCCGCGGCGTACTTGGCGCGTGCAGTCTCCAGCTTCTGCACCAGCGCCTCTGTCTTGGCAGGATCCAATGCCAGCGCCTTCATCAGCGTGAGCGCAACCTCCTCGGTATTTTCGCGGGTTTTTTTTGCCTGGTAATAGGTCCATTGATCGTTCGATTCGGTGCGGTGGATCACCGCCTGGGTATGTGCGCGATGCGAGGCGATGGTGACGACCGACAACAAAATGCCGACAACCCCTACCAAAATACCGACGCGACGGGAGTTCGGATCGGCGGCATGTTCCGGCGTGAGTTCAATTTCAGGCATGAAGTTCGAGGTTCCTTTGGGGCTTGACGAATTTTTCGAGTCTAGGGATTTTCGGCCGTGATCTTAACGATCACGTGCTCGACATAGTGCAAGGCTACGTTGGTGAGCAGCGTGACACCGGCCACCATGCAGGCGAGCAGCGGCCTGTCCACCCCAGCGAGCACACCCAACGCCGACGTGCACCAAAGGGTGGCAGCGGTATTGAGGCCCCGGATGTCGGTACCCTGATGCAGGATCACGCCGGCGCAGATAAAACCGCTGCCGGTCACGACTTGGGCGGCGACCCGAGATACGTCTCCGCCGAGTGACAAACCCGCGACCACGAAAGCGGCCGATCCTAAGGATACCAATGCATTGGTGTGAATGCCGGCCGGGTGGCCGCGCAAGCGCCGCTCCAGCCCGACGATGGCGCCCAATCCCAATGCCAAGAGAAACTCCAGCGCTTCCCTGGTCGAATCCGTACCTATATGCATGCTTTACACCCGGAGCGGTTTGTTATGCGCACCTTGCACAAAAACTCGGCGAATTTTAACGCAAAATGACCGGCACGAACGCCGATAGGCCCGCGTGGCAGATCTATTGCAGAGAATTTCCTTCAGGCGCCGTCTTGGCGGCTGTCGCGAAGCTCGATGAGAGCAGAGCGGTCATTTGGCCATGTGCAAGCGCGGATGGCTGCGCGCAATGCCGAGAACGCCGCTGCGCACCACCTCGATGATTTTGCCGGACTCGCTGATCAGCGCAATAAATTCCCCTATTTCCAATTCCGTGCCCACGAGCTCGACGATGTAGCTCGAGGGATTGGCGGAGAGCACCTTGCCGCCGGCGCGCGCCACCGAAGCGCCGGCGGATTCGAGGTGCTGCGCATCGATCTGCAGTTTGATCAGCAGCAACTCGCGCGCAAAGTGATCGCCGCTGGTCATGTCATCGACCGCGACCACGTCGACCAGCTTCAGCAGTTGCGCATTGATCTGTGAGATCACCGCATCGGAACCCATCGTCACCAGGGTCACGCGCGAGACGGTGGAGTCGTCGGTGGGGGCAACCGAGAGGGATTCGATGTTGTATCCGCGCGCCGAAATCAAGCCCGTGACCCGGGTGAGCGCGCCAGCTTCGTTTTGTAAAAGTATTGCGATGACATGACGCACAGCACTTAGCAGGATACGGAAGGCGGCACGTGGGCGCCAGAGCCTAAAACTGCTAGTCTTTCCTCGTGAACGACCCGCACGACCAAAAACTCCAAGGCGCCCACTCGCTGTCAGGCGCAGCGATGACCGGCGCCGACATACTTGTTCAAGTTTTGGCCGATGAAGGTGTGGATACGATTTTCGGATATAGCGGCGGCGCGATATTGCCGATCTATGACGCCGTTTTCCGTTACAACCAAGAACACGGCACGGCCATGCCCCTGATTGTGCCGGCCAACGAGCAAGGCGCTGGTTTCATGGCGGCAGGGTATGCCCGGGCCAGCGGCAGGGTGGGCGTGGCAGTGGTTACTTCCGGCCCGGGTGCCACGAACACGGTGACACCGGTGCGCGACAGCATGGCCGATTCAGTGCCCATCATCGTGATTTGCGGCCAGGTGCCGACCACGGCGATCGGCACCGACGCGTTTCAAGAAGCACCGGTGCCGAGCATCATGGGTGCTGTGGCCAAGCACGTGTTCCTGATCACCGATCCGACCAAACTCGAGGCCACAGTGCGCACCGCGTTTGAAATTGCACGTACCGGACGTCCCGGTCCCGTGGTGCTCGATGTGCCGAAAGACGTGCAGAACTGGAAGGGCGTGTTTCACGGTTCAAGCCGCCTATCCGTGCCCGGCTATCGGCAGCGTATGAGCAGACTGGAAGCTGCCAAGCTGCCGCAGGCGGCTTGCGCCGAGTTCTTCGCCGCTCTAAAGGTGGCGAACCGTCCACTCATTTATGCCGGCGGCGGCGTCATCAATGGCAGGGCCGCGGATGCGCTGCGCGAATTTTCCAGGGAATTCAAGATTCCCGTGGTCACCACCCTCATGGGAATCGGCGCGGTCGATACCACCGATCCTTTATCGATGCGTATGCTCGGCATGCACGGCACCGCATTTGCCAATTATGCGGTTGATGATTGCGATTGCTTGCTGGCGGTGGGGGCGCGTTTCGATGATCGGGTCGCCGGCAACGTGCCGAAGTTTGCGAGCGGCGCCAAGTTCATCGCACATTTTGACATCGATGCATCGGAAATCGACAAGGTCAAACGCGTTCATTGGAGTCACGTGGGCTTGATGGCCGAGGCGCTGCTGCAACTGCTGGCTTACGGCAGGGAGCATGAATTTCGGCGCGACTGGTCGGCGTGGCAGCGGCACTGCGAGGAGCTTCGCGTCAACCACGCGATGAACTACGACCGAGACAGTCCCTTCATCCAGCCTTACTTCGTCATAGAGGAAATCAATCGGTTGACTCGCGGCGAGGCGGTCATCACCACCGGCGTCGGCCAGCATCAAATGTGGGCCGCGCAATACTTTGATTTTCGCAGCCCAAGGCTTTGGCTGACCTCAGGCAGCATGGGCACCATGGGGTTCGGCCTGCCGGCCGCGGTCGGCGCGCAATTCGCGCAGCGCAATCGCCTGGTGATCGATATCGACGGCGATGCCAGCATCCGCATGAACATCGGCGAATTGGAAACCGTCACTACCTACGATTTGCCCATCAAGGTCGTGGTGCTCAATAACTTTGGCGACGGTATGGTTCGTCAATGGCAAAAGCTGTTCCATAAAGGCAGGATGAGCGCGAGCGACAAAAGCTTGCATACCAAAGATTTCATCAAGGCGGCGATGGCCGACGGCTTCAAATACGCCGTGCGCCTCGATCAGAAGGCCGATGTGCGGCGGGTCGTCTCAGAGTTCATCAATTTCAAAGGACCTGCATTTCTGGAAGTCATCATCGACCGAGATGCCGGGGTCTATCCCATGGTGGGGCCAGGTCACGGCTACAGCGAAATGATCACCGGCGATCACATTTCCTCGCGCACCGAGGTCAAGGCCAAGACCCCGGACGCATCGGAAATGTTCTAACCGTCCTCACCATCGGCCCACATTCTGCATTGTGGTCCAGGGCACCTCGGGTGTCAGTGCCGGGCCCTTTTGCAGCAATTCGATGGAAATCCCGTCGGGGGAGCGCACGAAGGCCATGCGGCCATCGCGGGGCGGCCGAGAGATCGTAACTCCATGCTCCATGAGGCGCCGGCATGCGGCATGAATGTCATCGACCGCATAGGCCAAATGACCGAAGTTGCGCCCTCCTGAATATTCCTCAGGGTCCCAATTGTGCGTGAGTTCGACTTGCGCTTCCTCATCGCCCGGTGCCGCCAAGAACACCAGCGTATAGCGGCCCTGCGGATAATCCTCGCGCGATAATTCCTTCAAACCAAGCGCATCGCGATAAAAGCGCAGTGATCGCTCGATATCCGCAACGCGCACCATTGTGTGTAGATACTTCATTGGCCCCTCTTCTGATGCTTTCAATCTGGAGGATAGAGTCCCCAAAAGCAACTCGCGGGAGTGACACCGATGAGCGTTCATGGACGGTGCGCCACGCGCCCGCGGAAACTGGTGTCACCATTTGGCAACACATTTGACATAGTGCAGCAAGGGCGGTTAATAATCGTTTAACTATTGGATTTGGATAGATTATCGCCTATGATGAGCGTGACGAAGATGGTATGTGTTTCCTCCAGCGTTACTTAGTTGCAACACTGGGCGGCACCAACAAGGTCGAACGTTTAGGCACTTTTGTGCGGCGTATCCGCCACCCATGGACGTGTAGGTATTTACCCATCACCTGTTCCACTCGATTCCCCGGCACGTCCGGGGATTCTTTTTGAAATCCTTATAAAGTTTGTGCACTGAAAGCGCGCGAATCGCGTAAATTTTGTGCGTGAAAAACCTATATCGCTCGCTATACGTCCAAGTGCTGGTCGCTATCGGTCTTGGCGTGTTGCTGGGATATTTCTACCCACAGCTTGGCGCCAGTATGAAGCCGCTTGGCGATGGCTTCATTAAACTCATCAAAATGCTGATCGCGCCGGTCATCTTTTGCACCGTCGTGCTGGGCATTGCCGGCGTTCAAGACATGAAAAAAGTGGGCAAGACCGGCGGTCTCGCGCTCATTTACTTCGAGGTCATGAGTACCGTGTCGCTGATCCTTGGACTGGTCGTGATCAACGTATTACATCCGGGCAGCGGCATGAATGTCGATCCCCAGTCGTTGGACACCGGCCCTTTGAAAGATTACACGGCACCAGGCAGATTACAGTCGGTGACGGACTTTGCGCTCAACGTCATCCCCTCGCAAATGGCCGATGCGTTCGCCAAAGGTGAAATCCTGCAGATTCTGTTGATCGCCCTGCTGTTCGGCTTCGCGCTGCAACAGCTCGGGAGCCGTGCCGCCGCGGTGATGAGCTTCATCGAGTCGCTTTCGCACGTGATTTTTTGGATTGTCGGCATCGTCATGCGATTGGCGCCTATCGGTGCATTCGGCGCCATGGCCTTCACCATCGGCAAGTATGGATTCCATTCGCTAATCGCCTTGGGCGCGCTGATGGTAAGTTTCTATGCGAGTTGTCTGCTGTTCATTTTTGGGGCATTGGGAATCGTTGCCCGCGTGCACGGTTTCAGTATTTTGCGATTCATCAAATACATCAAGGATGAGCTGCTCATTGTGCTCGGCACCTCCTCCTCGGAAACCGTGCTGCCGCGAATGATGGCCAAACTGGAAAACCTCGGTGCCGCCAAGCCCGTGGTCGGATTGGTGATTCCCGCCGGTTATTCCTTCAACCTCGACGGCACCTCGATCTATCTGACCATGGCGGCGCTCTTCATCGCGCAGGCGACCAATACGCCCATGAATCTATATCAACAGTTTGCCCTGCTCGCCGTCTTGTTGCTGACGTCCAAGGGCGCCGCCGGCGTGACGGGCAGCGGCTTCATCGTCCTCGCTGCCACGCTCTCCGCCGTGGGTACGCTGCCGGTGGCCGGCCTCGCTCTCATTCTTGGGATTGACCGATTCATGTCCGAAGCGCGTTCTCTCACCAATGTGATCGGCAACGGTGTCGCGACGCTGGTCATCGCCAAATGGACCGGCGAGCTGGACGTTGCAAGATTGAATAGCGAACTTCATCCAGCTGCGCCCATCGCCCTGCGGCCGGCGATTCCATGAGCATCCAAGACGGGTTTGTTGGCGCGGTCGGCAACACGCCCCTGATCCGCCTGCGCGGCGTCAGCGAGGAAACCGGCTGCGAGATTCTGGGAAAAGCCGAGTTCATGAATCCCGGCGGCTCGGTTAAGGACCGCGCGGCGAAATGGATTGTGCTCGACGCGGAACGGCGCGGCACGCTAAAGCCTGGCGGCACGGTGGTCGAGGGCACCGCCGGCAATACCGGAATTGGGCTTGCGCATGTTTGCAACGCGCGCGGCTACAAATGCGTCATCGTGATGCCGGACAATCAAGCGGCGGAAAAATATCAGATCATCGAAGCGCTGGGAGCGGAACTGCGCAAGGTGCCTGCGGTACCCTACAGCAATCCGAATCAGTTTCAAAAGGTGGCGGGCCGCCTCGCACAAGAATTACCCAATGCCATTTGGGCCAATCAATTCGACAACATCGCCAACCGCGAGGCGCATTTTCAAAGCACCGGACCTGAGTTGTGGCAAGGCACCGGCGGAAAGATCGACGTCTTTTGCGCCTCCACCGGCACCGGCGGCACTCTGGCTGGGACCGCACTCTATTTGAAATCACAATCCGCCGCAGTGCGCATCGTGCTGGTGGATCCTCCCGGCAGTGCCTTGTACCACTACATCAAGGAGGGCGAACTGAAGACCGATGGCGGTGCTTCGATCACTGAGGGTATCGGCACCGGTCGCGTGACCGCGAATTTGCAAGGGGCGCCCATCGATGACGCCTTGCGCATATCGGACGCCGAGACCCTGCGCTTCGTCTACCGGCTGATGCGTGAAGAGGGTTTGCTGCTGGGCAGCACATCCGGAATCAATGTCGCCGCGGCGGTGAAGTTGGCGAAGCAACTGGGCCCGGGTCACACCATCGTCACCATCCTGTGCGACGGGGGTGCAAAGTATCAATCGCGCTTGTTCAACAATTCTTGGCTGTCCGAGCGCGGATTTCTCGAGGCAATCGCCTAAGCAGTGAGCATTAACTACGCCGACCGCGAGGCTTCGATGGGCACCGCGGAGTTGAACCACGCGAGCGAGTCGTGCAGGGAAACGACTTCTCCTATCACCAGCAGGGCCGGGGATTGCACGCAGGAGTGCTTCGTCAGGCCGGGAAGGGTGGATAAAGACCCTTTGATGACGCGCTGATCCGAAAGTGTTCCCTGGGCAATGAGGGCGGCCGGCAAGTTTGGCGATGCGCCGTGCTCGACGAGTCGAGCCGCGATGTGCTCGAGGCGCGCCAGGCCCATATAAAACACCGCTGTCATGCCGGGTTGGCCCAGTGCCCGCCAATCCGGTTCGCGGCCGTCCTTGTCCACGTGCCCGGTCACGAACGTGACGCTGTGCGCGTGGTCGCGGTGCGTAGCGGTATTCCGGCATAGGCGGCGCAACCGGAGGCGGCGGTGACGCCCGGGATGACGGAAAACGGAATGTGTGCCTTGCTGAGCGCTTCCAATTCCTCGCCGCCCCGGCCGAATATAAAAGGATCGCCGCCCTTCAGCCGTACCACCCGTTTGCCCCGAAGAGCGTGCTCGATGAGCAGCGCGTTAATCTCTTGTTGGGAGCTGCCGATACTGCCGGCCGCTTTACCCACGCAAATCCGCGCCGCGTCGCGGCGCGATAGGTCGAGCAGCGCCTCGGGCACGAGCCGATCGTGCAAGATGACATCGGCGTCCTGTAGAGCCCGCAGCGCTTTCAATGTCAGCAGTTCCGGATCTCCCGGTCCCGCCCCGACCAACGTCACATCGCCCGCGGCGCGCGGCGAGCTCGCGGCGCCTGCCAGCAATTGCTGCGCTAAGCGCTGCGCACCGTGAGCGTCGCCCTCGATGAAACGGCGGGCAGCGAGTCCATCCACGATGGTCTCGAAAAATCGCCGCCGCTCATCGGTATTGCGCAAGCGCCGCCGCGCGCTGTGTCGCAAAGCCCGCAGCCACAAAGCCAAGTCACCAATTTTTTTCGGTATCGCGGCCTCCAGCCGCTCTCGCAAGCGCCGCGCCAAAACCGGCGATGTGCCAGCTGTGGAAATTGCCACCAGCACCGGGTCCCGATCGATGATCGCAGGCACGATGAAGCGCGATGCCTCGCGGTCATCCACCACGTTCACCGGAATGTTGCGCGCTTCGCTCAAGGCAGCGATCCAGCGATTTACGGCGCGGCGTGAGGTGGCGACGATCACCAGTCGCGCTCCCTTAAGATCGTCGGGAACGAATTCCCGCACGGCCAGTTTGATTTTGCCCGCCGCGGCGCGCTCTTCGAGCTCAGGGTGCACTTGCGGAGCTACCAAGGTTATGGCTGCGCCGCTTCGCTCCAGCAGCAGCACCTTGCGCAACGCCACCTCGCCGCCGCCCACCACCAGCACGGCTTGTTGCGTCAGGTCGAAGAAGACGGGAAAATAATTCATTCGGCGAATGCTACCTGACGCCGCGGATGCAGGCCGCACTCGCGGGATTCGCCGCGCTCCCACCACCACCTTCCGGAACGCGGGTCCGCTCCGGGCTCCACGGCGCGCGTGCAGGGCGCGCACCCAATGCTGGGAAAACCGCTGTCATGCAGGGTATTGTAGGGCAGGCGCTTCTTGCGGATGTATTCCCAAATCTCCTGCTCGGTCCAATCGAGCAGCGGACTCACCTTATGCAGACCATGCGCGCCGTCCCACTCGATGGCTGCGGCCATGGCACGGCTGGCCGACTGGCCGCGCCGTATCCCTGTAATCCAAGCGCTGCGGCCCGATACGGCGCGACGGAACGGTTCAATCTTGCGAATGCTGCAACAACCGCGACGTTGCTCGAGTCCGTTTCGAAAGCCATTGATGCCATGCGCGCCGACCCAGCCCTCCAGCTGCTCTGCTTTCGGGTAGTAGATGCGCAAGGTGCGTCCGTAATGCCGATGCACGCGTTCAATCAGATCATAGGTTTCAGGATACAGACGCCCGGAGTCGACGCTGAATATCTCGATTTCGCCGAGCGCGCCTGAAGCCGCATCGGGACCGGCCCAGATCAGGTCGGTCAACACCATGGACTCAGGCCCTAAGCTGTTGGCATAGCAGACATTTTTGAATTCCACCAGCGCGCTGTGCAGCTGTGAGACGCTGTCCCGCACACGCGCGCGCAACGCTTTTGAAAGTTCGGCCATGCAGAACTATAGGACGCGGAGCCCCCGTGCAAAAGGAATTCCGGAGCATGAGTACATGCCTATTCGTGATGCGCGCGAACCTTATATGCTAGGCGCACACAGTCTCAATTTACGTCCAAGGCTACAGCCGATGAAATTCCAACAATTGCGCTATCTCGTGGCGGTCCATGAGAACGGATTGAACATCACGGCGGCGGCGCGGCAACTGCACACCTCGCAGCCCGGCGTCAGCCGCCAGCTGAAGCTCTTGGAAGAGGAACTCGGTTTCCAACTATTCGAGCGCGAGGGGCGCGCGCTGACTCGCACCACCGATGCGGGTGAGGAAATCATCTCGCGAGCCAGCAGCATCTTGCGCGAGATGCAAAATATTCGCCGCACCTCGGCGGAGCTGCGCAAAGCCGACGGCGGCACGTTATCCATCGCCACCACGCACACCCAGGCGCGCTATGTTCTGCCCCAAGTAATCCGCGTGTTTCGTGCCAAATACCCAAAAGTGCGGCTGCACCTTCATCAAGGCACATCCGAGCAAATCGCCGAAATGGTGGCGCGCGATCGAGTTGATTTCGCGATTGCCACCGGCTCGGAAGAACTGTTCCCGCACCTGGTACGCTTACCCGTATATCGTTGGCATCGGGCGGTGGTGGTGCCTCGCGGACACCCGCTCGCCTCCGCCGGCAAGCTGACCTTGAAGAAATTGGCCGAATATCCGATCGTGACCTACGTGTTCAGCTTTGCGGGGCGCTCATCGCTGCCTGCGTTGTTCGAAACCGCGGGTCTGTCATTGGACGTGGCACTGACGGCGCGTGACTCGGACGTGATCAAGACTTATGTGCGCATCGGCTTGGGCGTGGGAATCTTGGCGCGGCTGGCGATCGATCCGGTGGCGGACGGGGATCTCGCGGTGCTCGACGCCTCGCATTTGTTCGAAGGGCACACGACTTGGATCGGGTTTCGCAGGAGTGCGTTGCTACGCGCCTACATGTATGAATTCATCGAGCTGCTCGCCCCGCATCTGCCCCGCAGACTGGTGCGAGAAGTCGAGAAGTTGGAAACCCAAGAAGAAGTGGACAAAATCCTGAAAGACTTGATCATCCCGGTTCGCGATATCCCTTGAGTACATCTTCAGACGATGCGACCGTCGCTGTTGCGGCTCGCACGGCGGTCACATGGGCGGCGGCGCTGCTTTTCGCGCTGGGCGCAGGCGTGAGCGCGGCCGCCACGGTCAAGCTGCTGAATGTCTCCTATGACCCGACGCGGGAATTTTACGACGAATACAACAAATTCTTCGTCGCCTATTGGCGGAGCAAGACCGGCAACACCCTGATCGTCAATCAAAGCCACGGCGGATCGGGCAAGCAAGCGCGTTCGGTAATCGACGGCCTGGAAGCCGATGTCGTGACCTTGGCCTTGGCTTACGACATCGACGCGTTGGTAACGCAGGGGAAGTTGATTCCGCCCAACTGGCAGCAGCGGCTGCCGAACAACAGCGCTCCCTATACTTCAACCATCGTTTTTCTGGTGCGTAAAGGTAATCCGAAGAACATCCACGACTGGGATGATCTGGTGCGGCCGGGTGTAGCGGTCATCACGCCGAGTCCCAAGACCTCGGGCGGCGCGCGCTGGAATTATCTAGCTGCCTGGGCTTGGGCGCTGAAGCAGCCCGACGGGAATGACGCCAGCGCCGAGGCTTTCGTGAAGAAGCTCTATCACAATGTGCCGGTGCTCGATTCCGGCGCACGCGGGTCAACCACCACCTTCGTCGAGCGCGGCATCGGCGATGTATTGCTCGCCTGGGAGAACGAGGCGTACCTCGCCGTCAAGGAGCTGGGGCCGAAGAAGTTCGACATCGTGGCTCCTTCGGTCAGCATCGTCGCGGAGCCGCCGGTGAGCTTGGTTGATCAGAACGTCGACGAGCATGGCACCCGCAAGGTAGCGGAGGAATATTTGAGGTATTTGTATTCGCCGCAAGGTCAAGCGATCGCAGCGAAGCACTTTTATCGCCCTCGAGATGAAGCGGTGGCGGCACAATTCGCGGATCAATTCCAAAATATCCCACTCCTCGTCACCGTGGATGAGTTATTCGGCGGCTGGACGAAGGCGCAGTCCACGCATTTCGCAGACCGTGGTACCTTCGACAGGATCTACGGCCACTAGAATTTTTCGCATGGCAACGACCGCGTCGGGAGCACTCGATGGGCGCAAGCCGCGGCGCCTACTGCCGGGCTTCGGCCTCACCTTGGGCTACACCATGTTGTATCTCTCCCTGCTGGTATTGATACCGCTTACAGCGGTGTTCATTCGCAGTGTCGGCTCCGGCTGGGGGCATTTCTGGGAGGTCGTGACCGCTCCCCGCGTGCTGGCCTCGCTGCGACTGAGCTTCACGGCCTCCATCGTAGCGGCCCTGGCCAATGTCATCTTTGGGCTCATCGTCTCCTGGGTGCTGGTTCGCTACACGTTTCCGTTCAAGCGATTCATCGACGCCATGGTCGACCTGCCTTTTGCGCTGCCGACGGCGGTGGCGGGGATCGCCCTGACTGCGCTGTACGCGCCGAACGGCTGGCTCGGGGCTTGGCTTAAAGCCATCGGCGTCACCGTGGCTTTCACGCCGCTCGGGATCATCGTGGCGCTGACTTTTATCGGCTTGCCGTTCGTGGTGCGCACGCTGCAACCGGTGCTCGAGGAATTGGACAAAGAAGTGGAGCAGGCCGCCGCTTCCCTGGGCGCCTCCGCGCTGCAAGGCTTTGCGCGCGTGGTGCTCCCGGCATTGTGGCCGGCGCTACTGACCGGGTTCACGCTCGCCTTCGCGCGCGCCGTCGGCGAATATGGCTCGGTCATTTTCATCGCAGGCAACATGCCCATGAAATCGGAAATTGCTCCGTTGCTGATAGTCAGCAAACTGGAGCAGTACGATTATGCGGGTGCAACCGCCATCGCTGTGGTCATGCTGGTCCTCTCCTTCACGCTCATGCTGGGTATCAATGCGCTGCAGAACTGGGCTTCGAAACGGCACGGTGAGCGCTGATGGGCCGGTTGCTGCTTATCGCATCCGCGCTGTTGTTTCTCTGCGTGTTCCTGGTGCTGCCCTTGGTCGTGGTATTCGCGCAGGCGCTCTCAAAAGGAGTGGCCGTCTACTACATGGCGATCAGCGCGCCGTTGGCCTGGGCCGCGGTAAAGCTCACGCTGTTGGTGGCCGCGATCGCGGTGCCGTTGAATCTCATTTTCGGCGTGGCGGCTGCCTGGGCCGTCGCCAAATTCGATTTTCGAGGCAAGAGCGCGTTGATCACGCTCATCGACTTGCCGTTTGCGGTCTCGCCGGTCATCGCCGGCATGATTTTCATTTTGGTGTTCGGCACCCAC
>JANYAD010000054.1 GCA_025355165.1 Gammaproteobacteria bacterium
CTCGCAACTAAAAATGCTGAATTCCGGGCAGAGAGAACCGATCGCGGCTCGTGCCAAAGTGCTCGACGAGCAATTGGAAGTGCTGTTGCGCAACGGGAATAGCGGCGCACACCGCGGCCTGGAGCGACTTAACGGCGATGCCGCCAGTCTGTACGAACAAGCACTCGCCGCCGATGCCGCACCGACACAGGCGCAACAATCGGCTGCACAAGATTTATCCAGAGATTGGCAGGCGCTTGCCGCATCTTGCGCAAAGATTTGGCAAGAGCCGCTGGCGAGCCTCAATCAAGCGCTCGCCGCCGCACGATTGCCGGCCTTGCGCGGCGATGATTCGCCCTCCGAAGAGGGCGAATCAGACGACGAGGAATAATCTAATGTTGGCCCAAGCTTTGCCATCGGCTTAGCTGAGTCTGCAATCTCTCATGCAGGGACTCGTACAGCGCCTGCTGCTGGCGGGTTGGCGCCGTGTCGGCGTCCTCAAGTGTTCCCGCGAAGGCGGCAAGCTGTTCATTGAGCATACCGGGGAACGCCAGGCCGGCTTCGGAGCCGTTCATTTTTACCTGCATGAGCGCTTCCTCGATGCCTGCGAGTTTTGCATCCTGCTGCGCGGCGGGCGAGCCTTTCAGCGCGATGCGGCGCGCGCGGATATCATTTACCGCCCGATGCAGTGCATCGATGTCCTTGTAAGTAGCAAGCGCAAGGGCTGTTTTGGTAACAATGGCGCTGTCCCGGTCGCCGATCCGAGGGTCGGCGACGATGGTGAGATTCGCGTTGCGGCTCTTGTCTCCTAGGGTGAGTCGAATTTGGTATTTTCCAGGTGCGACCAGAGGTCCTCGCGGCGCCTGATCTTGATAAAAGGCACCCGGAATCTGCGTAGGATCGTCATAGCGCAGATCCCAGACGAGCCGATTCATGCCGGCATGCGCGGGAATCAGATCAGAGGGTACCAACCGATCGGGCCACTCCGGCGGCTGCACCTCCTTGTTGGTAGTGGTGCTGGAGAGATGGCGAACGCGCTCGCCCTGCGCGTTGAAAATATCGACGGTCAGTTCGCTCGTGGCCGCCGCAGTGAGCACATAGTCAATTATCGCGCCTGCCGGCGGATTCGGCCCGACCGGACGGCGGGAATTCACCTCTTCCGGATAGTAGAGCCGCAATGCAGTGGCCGGAGAATACAGCACGAGGTTCTCGGCAACCGGCTGGACCTGGCGCAGGGGCGTTACATTATCCAAGATCCAGAATCCGCGCCCGTGGGTAGCCGCCACCAAGTCGTCGCCGTGCACCGTCAGATCATGAATAGGAGTGACAGGCATGCCGTGTTGCAAGGCAGACCAATGCGCACCGTCGTCGAAGGATACGAACGGCCCCACTTCAGTCCCTGCATAAAGCAGGCCGCGACGTACAGGATCTTCACGCACCACGTGCACGACTGCACCTTGCGGTAGCCCCGTGGCAATTGAAATCCAACTCTTGCCGTTGTCCACCGTCTTCCACGCGTACGGCGAGATGTCATCGAGCCGATGCCGGTCTACCGCGATATACGCCGTTGCCGCGTCGAAATGCGAGGGTTCCGCGGTGCTGACCGTGCTCCAAGCCGGCATTGCTGCAGGAGTGACATTGCGCCAATGTGCGCCGTCATCCTCGGAGAGCTGTACCAGACCGTCGTCAGTGCCCACCCACAGCTTGCCCCTGAGCAGCGGGGATTCGGCCAGCGCAAAAATCGTGTCGTAATACTCAACGCTCGTGATGTCCTTGGTCAGCGGGCCACCGGAGGCGGTTTGCTTGCTCTTATCATTTCGGGTGAGATCCTGGCTGATGATTTTCCAGCTCATGCCTCGGTCTGTGGACTTCCAGACGACCTCGGAAGCGGCGTAGAGAGCTTCCGGGTCGTGGGGCGACAGCATCAGGGGCGCGGTCCAGTTGAAGCGATGATCAAGTTCGCTCGCGGGATGTCCGGAATTGTCGATGGGATCCGGACTGATAGATTGGGATTGCTGTGAGCGTCGATCAAAACGCTGGTATTGATTTTCTGCGTCGCTATAAATGATATTGGGATCGCGCGGATCTGGTACGACGAAGCCCGATTCGCCGCCGCCGGCGGGATACCAGTCGCGCGGCCCGATCACGCCTTCATCGTCGAAACTCGCCACCGCTAGGTTGGAATTGTCTTGCTGAGCGCCGTAGATATAGTAGGGAAATCGATTATCGGTGGAAACGTGATAGAACTGCCCTGTGGGCTGATTCTCCTGAGTTGACCAGGTGCTGCCGCCGTCCAGCGAAATGCTGGCGCCACCGTCATTGGCGTTGATCAAACTGTTGGAATTGTTGGGGTCGATCCAGAGGGCGTGGTGATCGCCATGCGTCGCGGATACCAAGTTAAATGTTTTGCCGCCATCCAGCGAGCGCAACATGCCGGTATTTAAGGCGTAAACCGTGTTGATCGCATTGGGATCGGCGTAAATTTTTGAAAAGTACCAAGCCCGTTGGCGCAAACGGCCGTCTTCGCTGACGCGGCGCCATTGCCCTCCGGCATCATCCGAACGATACAATCCGCCATCGGTCGCTTCAATCATCGCATACACCCGGTTTGAATCAACCGCGGAAACTGCTACATCGATGCGCCCCAGAATCCCGGTGGGTAGTCCGTTGCCTGTCAGCTGCGACCAGGTCAGTCCTCCGTCGTTCGATCGATACAATCCACTGCCCGGCCCGCCGCTCGCGAAATTCCAAGGCTGGCGCCTGACTTGCCAGAGGGCGGCATAAACGATCTTCGCGTTGTGGGGGTCGGCAGCCAAGTCGATTGCGCCGGTCAAGTCGTTCTTGTACAGCACGCGACTCCAATTCTTGCCGCCGTCCGTGGTGCGGAAAACGCCGCGTTGCGAATTGGGTCCGAACGCATGACCGATGGCGGCCACCAGTACAATGTTAGGATCGACGGGATCGACTAGCACTGCGCCGATTTGTCGGGTGTCCGCTAAACCGAGATCTGTCCAAGTCGCGCCGGCATCGGTGGATTTAAATATTCCTGCGCCCCACGTCACGTTGCCGCGTAGGTTGCCCTCGCCAGTCCCCACATAGAGGATAGAGGGATTGCTGCGCGCGACTGCAATGGCACCGATCGAAGATGCCTTAACGCCATCGAATATGGGTTTCCAGGTGGTTCCGGCATCGATCGTCTTCCAAACGCCGCCCGCGGCCGCACCAAAATAAAAGACATTGGGCGAACCCGGTACCCCGACCGCCGCGACAGCTCGTCCGCCGCGGAAAGGCCCGATACCGCGCCATTGCAGTGCGCCGTAGGCGCTCTCGGGGGGTACAGCGCCAGCAGTCTGGGCAATTTGTGCGCTCAGCGCCGGATAGGAGAGGAGAACACATGGCAGCAACACATTGATAATTTTTCTGATCACGTTAAGCGGGCTCCCAAATAGCGATGGGTGATATTACTCGGGGTATCATGGTTGTGCTGACTGATCTTTCCATTTGATCACCGAATGTGCCAGGCGGCCGTATCATCCAACGGACCGCTCAGGGGCTTTAGGGAATTTCGTCTCCTGCACGTGAATGCGTATTTAGTTGACGTTCGTATTCCGCCGCGTCGAAATGACCATCGGATTCGGCGATAAGGCCATCTACACCAAATTTCCAATCTTCATGCCCGCTGATGCGCACCGGTTTGCCGGTACCGCCCGGACCGGTATGGGTGCCCGTCAGCGTCCAGTGATATTTGATGGATGCACCGTCGAGGATGATCCTGTCCATACGTACGAGCAGGTCTGGGAATGCGGTCATGAAGCTTTGTGCGGCGCTGGTGATTGCCGTTCGGCCTACCGCCGGACTCCCGTCGTTAATCTTAAGGTAACCTGCAGGCGAGAAAAACGCCGCCACACTGGCCGCATTCTGGCTGCACCAAGCTGAGGTGTATTCAGCAGCAAATTCGTAGAGCTTGGCGGGTTTCATACAGATCCTCTAAGGTCTGGCGAACGCAAAGTGAGATTGCTACGAGCGCCTAACGGCCGGATGAAAACGCTGATCTCGCTGAAGTTCATGCGGCGCGTGCCTATCGCAGATTCGAGTATAGACATAACGATTACGCGCCTCTGCGGCCCGCACAGGAACTCGGTGAGCCCCGCTGAGCGTAGGGATCGATCAGTCCTAGAGCTATGGCAGCATCATCGCCGCATGAGTTGACGAAAACCGTGCGGGCTCGCAGCCTCATTGAGACGAGAAAAATGACTTGGTCGCCGCAAAACAGAATGGCGACACCAATAACGCGTGGTAGGCGGTAGCTACTGCCGCTGCCCCGCCATCGGCCGCTCCTTGCGAAATCGCAGTAGCGGCGACAAGATCTTTCGCAATCGCAAAGTCGTGTTTGATGGTTGCGTACGGATCGTTTGTCGAAGCAGCGGCGTCCACATCGAGCATGCTGACGGGTGCCGGTGCAGGTCCCTGCGATGCCCAATAGTGCTGCATCAACTGGGTGTTGAACCAGAATACAATAGGATCATTATCCCCGCCGCATAAAAAAACCGGAGCAGTCGGCACCCAGTTGCGTAAATCGTTTTTCACCAAGTCCTGGCGCCAACCCAGCTGTGGATCCGCTGCGGGAACCCCGGTAGTGATCGTCGGGAATCCGCCGTCGGGATGTGCCTGGGCATCCTCGAGATAACTAAGGCGATAACTGTTGAGCAGCAAGTTACCGGCACCGAACCCGAGTGCAAATACAGCCGCTAGGTTTGCGGGCGTTTTTGGCGCAGTGATGTCGGCGAATTGCGCAGCTGGAGGCGTGGCACTGAATAGCGCGGACTCGGGAAGCTTACCCGCGGCATAGAGTTGGCTTCGCGGTGTGGTGGTGGGGAGCAGGGTTTGAATGCCGTCGGCGTATTGAGGTTCGAATACATCCGTGGGGTTCCCGTAAATGTTGCCATAGGCGGTTTGATACGCGGAGAGCATTAAAACAGTGGACACAGTCGCCCCACCGTTAACCTCACCGTAGAACACGGCATCGACAAAAGCGGCTAGCGCATAAGGACCCGACATCGGGGCCGAGGCGGTGACCTTGATGCCGGCCGCCTGCATTGCTCGGTGGGTAGCCATCGCCACGTAGCCGCCCTGCGAGTAACCGGTGATAAACAGTTGTCCATTATCTTTGACCAGCGTCACCGAGGCCGCCGGCAGGGCGGTCCGCGCCGCAGTCAGCGCATCGATCATATCCTTCGATTGCTGATCGGCGATCAAATAAGGATGATAAGCAAGCGTGGAGGTGTCATAGCCCGCGTAATTGGGTGCGATGACGATGTAGCCATGAGATGCAAAGAGGGCCGCAAGCGAAATCGTCTCGGTATTCTGCAAGTTGTCCATGTTGTACGCACGGTCCGTGGTGGTGCCGTGGGCGTATAACACCATCGGAAGCGCACCTGTGCAGTTTGATCCAACACCGGAGGGCACCATCAGCACTGCTGAAGCCGCGGTCGGTTCGTTTCTGCCACCCACCGTCGCATAGCGAATGCGATAAAAAAGAATGTCGCAAACCGGGGTGCCGCTCTGGGACAACAATAGCTGATTGGTGGCTAGGTTGAGTTCGGCGAGCAGTGCCGGTGCGGTCACGGAAGACAGGAGCTCAGGCGGGCTTTGCAACAGTTCGCCACGGCGAGGAGCGCTTGTTGAGCCTGAGTTGGACGTGCCGGCTCCCGAACCGCCCCCGCACCCAACCAACAGCAGCGCGGGCAGTAAAAATCTCATACAACGGCCGATTGCGCTCATCCTGCCCATTCTCGGCATGGTAGCGGAGAAACTGCATCGGAGCGCCGCTCTTGCCATTGTCAGACGCTCGCCATGCCCATCGCTTTTCGTGCATCCACGTAGCCCCCTCGCAGCTCAAACGCCTCGAGCGCATCACGTACGGGAGCGCTCAACAACGCATCGAGCTCCTCGGCGTGCCGATAGTGCCGCATCGAGGGGGCTATGACTGATAATGCCCGCGTCGCGGGGTGCAGGTAGATTTCGCTGACTCCTTGTGGTATCCGAGCCAACATGCCCAGCAATGCTGCTTCGTCTACCGCGCCCGACGCTGCGAGCCCGAACAGCTGATCATTGTGGAAAACGCCCGCTCGACGCAGCCTAAATTTCATCAAGGAAATCCAAGGTGTCAGCAACGCCTGCGTCATGCCCTGTACGGCGCCCGCGCTTCGGGCCGCAAACCATACGCTCTCGTCGGGTACCCGCATTGCCGGCATCCCGAAATCTTTCCCCACCCGCAGCAAAATGCTCAGGATCGTCGGATGAAGATGAAAATGCTTGTGCACGTTCACATGATCAAGAGCCAGTCCGGTACGTGCGAAAGCGGCGAACTGCGCCCTGATTTCAGCCTCGAGCTGGCGCCGTGCCGCAGGATGGAAAAAAAAACGAACCCCTCGGGAGAACATATCTCCGTGCATGCGGCCGGTGGGGTCGGCAATTGTCGGAATCAATTGGGCGTCGAGGGTTGACCAACCATCGGCAAGCACGATGTGCAAGCCGACGCGCAGGTTCGGCAGTGTACGCGCCCGCCGCACCGCATCTTCAGCGGCTGCCGCGGAGACCATCAAACTGGCCGCGGTAAGGCTTCCAGCGCGGCTTGCCCGTTCTACGGCATCGTTGATTGATTCGTGTAAACCGAAATCATCGGCCGTCACGATCAGATATTTTTTATTAGATCCTTGCAACCGGCTGGACCGATCCGTCCGGTGTCACTTGGTAGAGGTCCCGACGCCATTGAACGCGACGCGTCGCGAAGCTCCAGCCCCACAAAGCGCAATGCAGCAACTCCCTGAACGGCATGAGAAGCAGGCGCGCCCAAGGCGACCTCGCGCCGAGGTGCAAGCTCGCTGTTGCCAATACGGTGACAGCGAAAATGATCACGGCGGGCGCGGCGGCGCCGGCGACGGCAAGCTGCAAGGCCGTGATCGGCAATCCGAAGGTGACGAAGGAGAAACGGTAGCCGGAAGGGGACAACACTCGGATTGTTCTGCGCCAGCGCAGCTCGTGGGAGATCAGCTCCGCAACGCTTTGCTCGCCGACCATCGTCTCCACCTCGACATCGGAAAGAATCGTACGCAAACCTAGGCGCCGGGTCAGCTCCCCCAATCGATAGTCGTCGGCCAACTGGCCAGAAATCGCTGCGAATCCACCTATCTGATCGAGCACATGTCTACGGATTGCGATGGTGGCACCAAAAGCGAAGGCGCGAAATCCCATCATCGCGGATACGCGAACCGAGGGAATAAACCACTCGTTAATAAACATCGATCCGAGGATGGACCAGACTCCCGCGCGGGCGACACCTCGATAGCAGCAAGTAACGATGCCGACCCGTTCATCGATCAACGGCGCAACCACCCGTTCTAAGTAGTCAGGCTTTACCCGAACGTCACTGTCCGATAGCACCAGATAATCGTGGCGGGCCGCGGCGAGCATATTAATAAGATTGCTGACCTTGCGATTACTGCCGTGGGAGCGGCGCTCGATCACCAGTTCCAAATCGCACTGCGGGTATTCGCACTGCAATCGCCGCACAACCGCTACGGCGGTATCATTGGCGTCATTGACCCCGAATACCACCTGGAAGTCTTTAAAATTCTGTTCGCAGAACGAGCGCAAACATTCATACGTGTCCCGATCGGTGCCGCACAAAGGCTTCAGGACGGTGACGGCGGGCAGTTGCATGGGTGCCCGGCCGGCGCGCGATCGAATCGGTATGCGTATGGCGATGGCAGCAGCGATGCTGTAAAGCATCGCGATGCAGGCAATGGCGTAACCGATCTCCACGATCCATTCCCAAAGATTTATCGGCACCAGAATTCACCTTTTACAGTTGCAACCGTCAATGGCGCGGCGTGGGGGGGGGGTTCGACTCTGCGTTACAAAGTACACGCCAATCGCTGGCCACACGCAAGTCTAGCATTTTGCTGCAGGGTCGCGTAGGCGCGCGACTACAAAAAGTCTTGTGTTTGGGCATCTGCCAGATAGCACACGCCCATGTGAACCTACACTCGCTCGCAGGGATGGAGCGCAACGTCGCATACTTCTTATTGAACACCAGGACTTTACCGCAATGACTCCACAAAAGAGCAAAGGGAAAGGTGCCCCTAGCGCCAAAGGCCGGCCCAAGGCCAGCGATTCAGCAATCGGCGCGACTACGAGCGGCCCGTCACATCCGGGCGGGTCGCAAAGCAGCGACATGGCTACCCACGCCGCCGAGCAACAGTCGTTGAGCGCAGCCATGCCTTTTAATTCAACCAAGCGAAACGAATACGGCAGTAGTAACGCCGCTGCCCCCGTTCAAGGTGCACACATGGAACTACCCTCACCGAGCGCAGGTGCAAGCACGTTGAGCGAAGTCAATGGCACGGCGAAGACGGGCGCTGCGGCCGCTGGTACCCAAGCGCTGGATGGATCGCTCTTGACTAAGCGAGTGAACTCCTCGGGACAGATGCTCACGACAAACCAGGGAGTGCCGGTTTCGAATAATCAAGACTCGCTTAAGGCGGGCCTAAGAGGTCCCACATTGCTCGAGGACTTCGTTCTTCGGGAAAAAATTACTCACTTCGACCATGAACGCATACCTGAACGCATTGTGCATGCTCGCGGCTCGGCTGCGCATGGCTTCTTCGAGGCATATGCGCCGCTGCCTGAGCTAACGCGCGCCACCGTGTTCGCTGAAAGCGGAAAGATTACCCCGGTATTCGTGCGCTTCTCCACGGTCGCGGGCGAGCGTGGTTCGGCCGATACGGCGCGCGACGTGCGCGGTTTCGCGGTGAAGTTCTACACCGACCAAGGCAACTGGGACCTGGTAGGCAACAACATACCGGTGTTTTTCATCCAAGATGCGATGAAATTTCCCGATCTCGTTCACGCCGTGAAGCCCGAACCGCACAATCAGATGCCGCAAGCAGCTTCCGCTCACGATACCTTCTGGGACTTCGTCTCCCTCATGCCCGAATCCACCCACATGCTCATGTGGGTGATGTCAGACCGCGGGATTCCACGCAGTTACCGCATGATGCAAGGCTTCGGAGTGCATACCTTCAGGCTCGTGAACGAGAGCGGTAAATCCACATTTTGTAAATTTCACTGGAAGCCTAAGCTTGGCACCCATTCACTGGTGTGGGACGAGGCGGTCAAAATTGCCGGGGCGGATCCGGATTTTCACCGCCGCGATTTATGGGAAGCGATCGAGTCTGGGCACTACCCAGAATGGGAACTCGGCATTCAAACATTTAGCGAAGCGCAAGCTGATAAATTTAGCTTCGACATTCTCGACTCGACAAAGTTGATTCCTGAAGAGCTGGTCGCGGTCAAACCGATTGGGCGAATGGTGCTGAACCGCAATCCGGACAATTTTTTCGCGGAAACCGAACAAGTTGCCTTCTGCACGGCACACCTAATTCCGGGTATTGATTTCAGCAATGACCCGCTGCTGCATGGGAGGATTCATTCCTACGTCGATACGCAGCTGACGCGCTTGGGCGGGCCCAATTTCCACGAAATACCCATCAATGCGCCGATTGCCCCGGTGCACAATAACCAACGCGACGGACTACATCGTCAAGCCATTGCGCGCGGCCGCGTGGCCTACGAGCCCAATTCCCTGGGCGGCGGATGTCCTTTCCAAGCGGGCGCCGCAGGATTTGTCTCCTTTCCTAAATCCATTGAGCCCAACAATACGCCGCTCGACAAGGTGCGCGGCAGGCCCGAGAGGTTTGCCGAACACTACGCTCAGGCGCAGCTTTTCTACGAAAGCCAGAGTGCCGTCGAGAAAGCGCATATTGCCGGAGGCTTTCGTTTCGAGTTAAGCAAAGTTACGGTTCCGGCAATCCGAGTCAGAATGGTGTCCTCGCTTCTCAATGTGTCGAAAGAACTCGCGAGCATCGTGGCGCAGGGCTTGGGAATCGAACTTCCGACGCCCATGCCGCGCGCACTTAAGCCTGCTCTCAAGCCCGAAGTTTCCCGTTCGGCACCGCTATCGCTGTTGGCTTTGCCGGGAGAAGGTGGAATCACGACCCGCAAGGTAGCGATTTTGGTAGCCGATGGTGTCAACGTTGCCGCGCTCTCTGCGCTCATTGACACCCTGAACCAAGCCGGGGCGGTGACGCGAGTTCTCGCCAGCCGGCTGGGCAGCGTCGCCGGCGAGGACGGTGAGAATCTGGAAGTCGATGCGACATTAGAGAATTCGCCCTCCGTGCTGTTTGATGCGGTCGTGGTGCCCTCCGGCGCGAGTGCCATCGCCGCTTTGGCAGCCGACGGCCACACGCTTGAATTTGTCAAAGATCAGTATCGCCACTGCAAATCGATATTGGCGTTGGGCAGTTCAACCGAGCTGCTGCAGAAGGCGGGGATAGCGGCGACGCTGCCCAGCGGGGCGACGGATCCCGGCATCATCGTCGCGGCCGATGCGAGTGATTCCACGGTGAGGAAGTTTATCGCGGCGGTTGCGAGACATCGACATGTGGAGCGCGACCGCGACCCGCCGCCGGTGTAAACGAGGGTGAGTCCGCCCACTGCAGCTTTCAAGTCGTATCTGCTATCTCAGACCCGCGCGACAAAGTCGCACCCTTAGTCAGAGAGCTGGTTTTTGATCAGCTCCTCGGCGGCCAGCCAGTCCTCTAGCGGGCTGCCGTTCTTGAAGCTGCGCTTTTGTGCCAAAAAGTACGCGGCCTCGGAAATCATACGGTGCCACTGCGCTTCGGCGGGCGGATCGAAAGAAGGCCGGGCCACCGCAATTTCTTTTTTTGCCATAGCCAAGGTGTCAGCTTCTGTTCGGGGCATCGCGGATCAACCGGCGATAAGTAAGTACGTGCCGAAAGGCTTCCTTAGGTCTCCCGGCGACCTCGTGCAACCTGGCGAGATTGAAATGTGCGTCGGCAAATCCTGGATCGTGAGCTAGCGCTTGCCGATACGCGAGGATTGCCTCGCTCTCGCGTTGCAAATCCTCAAGTAGCAGCGCCAGATTGAACGACAGCACCGCGTTTACAGTCAGCCCGGCACGATAGATGTCCTCAGCGGCTTTGTGCTCCCCCTGTAGATGCAGCAGGCGGCCTAAATTAATTCTCGCTTCCACGTGATGGGTGTCCGCAGCCAACCTTTGTTCGTATGCAGCACGTGCCGCTTCAGGGTCGCGGTTTTCAAAAGAGACTGCACGTTCAAAGTGGCGTTGCGCCGGGTGCACGGGACGATTTCGATGCGACCCGCCCTTATAGACGCTCAAGTCTTGCTCTTCGGCATTGTCAACTCGGTCGCTGCTGACCGAGAGCGCGTCGAGTGCGGCGCCCGGCAGGAAGGATCTGATGTTCGCGAGCGCCATGGTGATCTTCTTTTGGGGGATCTTAGCCGCGTAGAGCGCGCTTGCCATGCGCAGCACGAGCAAATCCTGAAATGAATAGCGCGCACGATCGCCGACTCTCACCGGATGAATATTCCCTGCTCGTGCGAGGGAGTGCAGCGCCGATGCGGGCAGTCGGAACTGCCGCTGCAAGTCCTTGGTGCGGTACGCTTGCATTAGCGCCTGGCCGCCTTGCGGTTCGCGGCGTTGGCGCGTTTCGCAGGCCGGCGCTCTTTGAGCGCCGCCTTGTTGGGCCCGCGCGCGTCAAGGCTTGCCTTCAGAGCGTGCATTAAATCGATCACATTACCGCGGTTGGCGGGCTCCGGCGGCTCGGCAAGTGAAATCTCCTTGCCCTGCACCTTGTTCTGAATGGCCGCTTCCACACGCTCATGGAATTCGTCAACATATTGGCTTGGATCAAACCGCTTTGCCGAGAGTTGGTCAATGAGTTGGTCGGCAAGCTTGAGCTCCGAGTCGGAGACTTTAGTCGATTCAACCCCAATATCTTTGATGTCGCGTAGTTGCGCTTGAAAATGCAATTGGTGCATGGCTAACCCGTCACCGATGGGTCGAATTAGAACGATGTGTTCTTTGCCGCGCGAAACCCATCGTCCCACAGCGCCTTGTTTCGACTTACGCAGTGCACTGGCCAGCAGTGAGTAAGGCTTCGCCCCGCCCTTATCCGCAGCAAGATAATAGGTGTTGTCGATATAGACAGGATCGACGCTATCAAGAGGCACGAATTGTTCGATATCGATCGAACGCGTGGTTGCCTCCTCCAAAGCTTTGATCTCTTCCGGTGAGAACATGACGTATTGATCTTTTGCGAACTCATATCCCTTAGTCATCTCCGAGCGCTCTACGGGTTTTCCGTCGTTGAGGGCAAGGTACTGCTGCTTTACGCGGGATCCATCCTTCTTTCGCATCAGGTTGAAGGAGATGTGTTCTGAGGCCACGGTGGCCGAATACAATTTGACCGGGATAGCGACGAGTCCGAAGGAAATGGTGAGGGAGGCGATGGGTCGCAGGTTATTTTTGGGCATTACTAGGCGAGCGTCTGCTCTAACTCTTCCAGCGCGTGAATTTGCGCAACAATGCCCGCCTTGCGGACGGCAAGGTTTTCCCATGTGCTCTTGGCGCGAACGACGGCCGCCGGCGTTGAGCTAGACAGGCCTTCAAGCGCCAGGTACCGCGCCTTGGCAGCAACCGCGGCACTCAACGTGGATCGGTATAGCAACTCTAAGTTGTGCAAGCGCGCTTCAATATCCATAACGTGCCCCTTTGATTTGCTGACAGCAGTCTGGCCGGTCCGAGGCATCGAAAGATCCAGCGCTTGGCGCGAAATACTATAGGAGGGGTCCTATACCAAGTATTGCTGGCGTACGACCATTGCACACGAGCGCCCGAAAACTCGGCACTCATCAGCCTGAGCCGCAGCACGCTAACGAAAGGTATTGCCAAGGGGTTGGGATGCAGCGGCACCGGGCATGTCGCGCAACTATTTCGGTGCGGGATGCACACCCATCCATAGCGCCCGCTGCAGCAATGGCGCGGCCCCTTGTTAAACGTGGCTCATCGCCTGTCACCCTGATGGGGACGGTGCCGTGGGCGCCTTGGCGCACAATCCTGAAACAAGCGATCTGATGGCGGCGTTCCGCGCATCAGCATGGAGCGTGCCGCCTAGGTGCGGGTTCGACTTTTTGCGGCAAACCGCGTAATTCCCCCAAGATGCCAGGTTGGATGCGTGCGGCGCCAAACCAATCGAGAGCCGGAACTGAGTTCGGTGTCAGGCGGCATGTCCATAATGGACATGCATGTACCACGCGATTTGGCGGTGGCCGTAAGCAGTTCGTGAACGCCGGGAGAGCGGTATCGGAGTAATGCGTTGCCAATGCCATCAGGGCCCAGCCCTAGGGGCGAATCTCTGCCGCCCGCGGTGCTTCACCGGATAGCTGCCGCGAGTCAGTCTCGACCGCATCCATTCGGCCCTTCATTGCCATTCGAACTAAAACCTCTTTTGTTTACCGGCTCCAATGGGCAACCATACCAGGGCCGCGCGGTGGTCCCGCTCACTCACCTTGGGATGCCAATAATGCGCCGTAAGTTGGCCCCGAGAATCACTGTATTGCGGGCCAATGCCGTGGGCGCCACCCCACTGATATATGTAGGCAAGGACTATTGTGTGACGATGCTTCTCGCCGCCCCCGTTGCTTTGCCCTCACACGAGGCACGGGTTAACCGACAATGCCTTAAAAAGATGCGCCGCAACCGGCAGTGCTCAGAGAGGCAGCCGCGCGCCGCCGAATAGACCCTGGCGCTTGACGAGCCTTGAAAATTAACTCTGCTTGGCGCCGTCTGGCGGCTTGGCAACCACCGGGTGGCGTGTTGTAATCATTTCACAACAGCACCGCTGCGTGTGGATGGACATGCGGCACAGTGCGTGCATTAGCGTGGGATCGATTTCAATCAAGGGAGAGAATGATGGGGAATACCAAACTGCAGTACGCGGTGCGCGCTGTTCTTGCGGCCGCGGCCGCATCGGCCGTAGGGCCTGCGTATGCTCAAACCGCTCCGGCTGCTGTGTCGGATACTGCACTTCAGGAAGTGGTGGTGACCGGATCACGCCTGGCGATATCGCCGAATGACGTATCGATCAGCCCGGTGACGAGCATGGATGCGCTCGATATTCAAAAGACCGGTTTGGTCCGCACCGAGGATTTGCTGAATAATTTGCCGCAAGTTGTGGCAGAGCAGAGCGGTGGTACCTCCATTAGCTCCAACGGCACCGCCAATGTCAGCCTGCGCGGGTTAGGCTCGCAGCGCACCCTCGTGCTGGTCAATGGCACCCGTTTGGCGCCGGGCGCCAGCTTGGGCACCACCACCACCAGCAGCGCGGATATCAATCAGATTCCGGCCGATTTGATCCAGCGTGTCGACGTACTCACGGGCGGCGCGTCGGCCGTGTACGGCGCAGACGCCGTTGCGGGTGTGGTGAACTTCATTCTGAACACCCACTTCGAAGGCGTGCGGGTCGATGCGAATTACGGTTTCGGCCGCTATGACAACGATCACGCCGATTTGCTGGGGTATCTGGCCGCCAAGCACAATCCGACTCCGCAGAGCACGGTGGATGCCGGGATCAACAAAGATGTTTCAGTCCTCATGGGCTCGAATTTCGCCGACGGCAAGGGCAATGCCACGGTGTACGCCACGTACTTGAAGACCTCCCCTGCGGTTGGCTACCAGTACGACTATGCAGGTTGCACCCTGAACACGCCGAACACCTTACCAGGCCCCGGTGGTTTGACCTGCGGCGGTTCGGGGACGCCGGCCACCGGCCGGTTTGCCGTGTTCGGCAAGGCGGTACCCACCGCTAACTCCCCGCTCAAGCCGGTTACACCGTCTAAGTCTTACGCGGTCGACCCGACGACCGGCGGGTTGGTTCCCTACACCTCGGCATTCAGCTACAACTACGGCGCGCTCAGCTACCTGCAGCGTGCCGCCGACCGCTACACCTCGGGCGCGTTCCTGAACTACGATCTCACTGACAAGACGAACGTGTATTCGAGCTTCATGTTCGCTCGCAACAGTTCAACGGCGAACTACGGACCGAGCGGTCTATTTTCTTATACGGCCGCGAATATCAGCTGCTCGAATCCGTTATTGACTGGGCTCGAAGTGAGCACCTTGTGCAGTCCGAGCGCCGTCACTCAAAATCAAAATGCCTTCGGCACGACCGGCGATCGCATAACGTTGTACGTCGGCCGCCGTGCGGTGGAAAATGGTCCGCGCGCAGATAACTACTTGTCGAACGCCTTCCGGGAGACTGTGGGCATCAAGGGCAAGTGGGTCGACGGCCTCTCTTACGATGCCTATGCGCAAGTGGGCATTAACAACATGCATGATTCGGAAGGCGGCTTTGTGAATACCCAGAGCGCGCTGAAGGCGTTGGACGTGGTAACGGATCCGAAGACCGGCCAGCCGGCTTGTGCCTCTGTCGTGAACGGCACCGACCCCAATTGTGTTCCCTGGAACATTTTCAGCAAAGGCACCGTCACTCCGGCCGCGATCAATTACATCTCGGTTCCGGCGACCTACAGTGTAACCACCAAGGAATACATTGTAGACGCCTCGGTTACCGCGGATCTCGGTAAGTTTGGCCTGAAGCTACCCACCGCCTCTACGGGGCCCAGCATCAACCTTGGCGCCGAGTATCGGTCCGAGAGCTACGTTTTCGACCCCGACTTCGTATTCAAGAATGGCCTTAACTCGGGCGGCAACGGCGCACAAAATCCCATCGACGGCGGCTTTCACGTCGCTGAAATATTCACAGAAGGCCGGCTCCCGCTGCTGACCGACATACCGGGTGCCTATGACTTGTCGCTCGAGGCCGGCTATCGTTATTCAACCTACACGTCAGGCTTCAATACCAACACCTACAAGTTCGGCGTGGACTATGCGCCGTTCCACGATCTGAGACTGCGTGCCGGCTATAACCGCGCAGTCCGCGCACCGGGCGTTGGCGATCTGTTTGCGCCCCAAGTGGTGGGCGCGGGCGGCACGGCCGATCCATGCTGGGGTCCCGTGATTGGGGGTACGGGGGGCACCACTGGTACCATCCAGGGCCACAATTTCGCCTATTGCGCGAACACGGGCGTCACTCCGGCGGAATGGGGCAACATCACGCCAAATCCCGCGGCGCAGATCAACACGTCGGTCGGCGGCAATCTGCAATTGAAACCGGAAAAAGCGGATACGTTCACCTATGGTTTCGTGGTGTCACCAAGAGTGGTGCCGAACTTGACCATGTCTGCCGATTTCTATTACATCAAGATCGAAAACACGATCGTGTCCCTGAGCTCGAATACCGTCATTAACAACTGCGGAGGCACGGGCCGAGCGGACCTTTGCGGCTTGATCCATCGCGGTCCCGGGACCGGCTCGCTATGGTTCAACACCAACAACTTCGTGTTTGCAGCTGAACAGAACATCGGCGCCATCAGCACTAAAGGCATCGATCTGGCCGCACACTACTCGTACGACACGGGGGCGTTCGGCAAACTAGGCTTTCAGTTCGCTGGCACGCGGGTGCTGAACTTGTTCACCCAGCCGCTCACTGGCGGCCCGGCGTTCGATTGCGCGGGATATTGGGGCACCACCTGCAGCGCGGGAAGTCCATCGAGCGGCCCCAACCCGCATTGGCGGCATTCGATGAACTTCGATTGGCAGGCACCGTGGTGGGGCGCCGATCTTTCGTTGCGCTGGCGCTATATCGGCCCGTCGCAGTCGGATCATGTCAGTCAGGATCCGCAATTGTCGGGCACGTACTACGCTCCGACGGCGCACATCGGTGGCTATTCCTACCTCGATCTGTCACTGGGCGTTCCGGTTGCAACCACCGGCATCGACTTGCGTGTCGGGGTGAACAACATCTCGGACAAGGCTCCGCCGATTATTCCGAACGGCAATTACTCGGAGTGTCCCAACACCTCGTGCAATGCCAACACCTGGGTAGGAACCTACGACACCTTGGGCCGCTACTTGTACGCGCACCTGAGCATCAAGTTCTGATCTAGTCAAAACAACTTGGCACCAATGCGGCGGGCTACATCAGCCCGCCGTTTTTTAACCTACCGACGATGCGATGGGTAGCTGTCCATCAAACCGTCAAGCGCGGCCTTCAACGGATCGAGCCACGGTTCGAAATTCCGCCATTGATCGACCGCGTCGACGTAGATGGGCCGCCGCACCTGTTCCGAGCTCAAAGTCTGGGCGATGCGTTGATTCTCGTGGTGCCTCAACACCATGGGTTCGAAGGGCAATCGGCAATGATCCAGCAGCCGGCGGATCTGGTTTTCGGTGTCCGTAACCAGGTGCTCATAGTAGACGCGATAGACCCTTCCGGGCAGCACCGCATCAACGTGCGCCATGAGATCTGCATAGGCACGGTAGTACAGTCCCAATTCGGTCAAATCGTAAGCGAAGTCCATCCCCGGATTGAAAGTCTGCTTGAAACAGGCAAAGCCCGATGCCATCGGGTGGCGCCGGGAATCAATGAAAATCGCGCGCGGAAACATCAAGTGAATAAGACCGAGGCTCGCAAAGTTGCCATGCATCTTGTCGATGAAGCGCGGCCTGCCCAGCAATCGGTGCCCCTGCGCGCTCGCCAGATAGCTCGCCGCCAGCTCCTCGACGTCCGATTTGTCCAGCGATATCAGGTTTTCGGGATAGATTGCGGCCGTCCCTGACGGGCCCGCCAATTTGCGGACTATGGTGGGGATATACAGAAGCTCGCGGGTACCCTCGACCTGTGAGTGGCTCGCCAGTATCTGCTCGAGCAAGGTCGATCCCGAGCGGGGCAGACCGACGATGAAAATGGGATCATCCTCGGGAAGGCCCCACCCCCGGCGTTCGGCGAAAAAGCGCTCGGTGAAAGTGGTTTTGAATCGGTGCACGAAGGCGGTCGTGGCTTTTGCGTCGTAATTGAACTCGGCGCGGGCCAAGCGATTTCCCTTTTGATAATGCTCGAAGGATTCAGCGAACTGCTGCTCGTCTTCCAGAGCCTTTGCAAGTGCAAACTCCAAATCCATGTCGGGGTGGGAGGACGCCACGGCTGCACGCTGCCGGCGCATGGCCTCGATATCATCTGCCTGGAAGCGGAACGTCTTGAGATTCGACAGCGCCAAATAGGCCGCACCATACCCCGGCCGAATCGCAATGGCGCGTCGATAAGAGGCAATTGATTCGCCCGGATTGCCCATATAGCGCTGCAGATTGCCGGCAAACAACCAGTAATCCGGATCGTCCGGGTCCCTCCCGATTAAGCCGGTGATGAGGTCCAGCGATTCAGCGTGACGTGCGGCAATGCGCAGCACATCCGCCTTGAGGAGCAAGTAAATGCGGCTGTCCGCTTCCGCCTCCAACAGCCGCTCAATCAAGGGCAGCGCATCGTCGGTCCGGCCTTCACGAATCAGCAGCCGCGCCAACTGTTCGCGCACGGAATTGTCGCAGGGCGCGAGCGCGAGCACCTGGCGCAAGGCATCTTCTTGGGCCATGACATCGTCCCGTCGCGAGGCAATGGCTGCCAGCAGCGTGAATGCGGCCACCGGATTGGTGCCTTGCTGGAGTTTCAATCGCACTGCCGACTCGGCCGCCTCCAGATGATTCTGATCAAGTGCAAAGTACGCCTCGGCGAGGTCCGATGGGTCGATCGTCAACCGGCGAAAATTGCCGTAAGCGCGGTCCGCCAGCGCTAAATCGCCCACTAGCAAGTGCTGTGCCGACAGCTCTTGCCACGCGTCGGCTAGCGCCCCATCAGCCTCAACTGCGCGTTGTAGCGCCATCCTCGCCTCGGCGCTGCGCCCGCAGGCAGCATAAGTGCGTCCCAGTTCGAGCTGCAGAAATGCAGAGCCGGGGTGCGTCCTCGCTAATGACTCGATGACGCTCATTCCGCGTTCCGGCTCGCCCAACCTGCGGCATGCGGCGGCCAATAGCAAACCGGCCGCCTCGTGGCGGGGCTCATCGGCAAGGATTGCCCGGGCCTGCGTTGCAGCCGCGGCCGGATCCCTCTGCAGCAGCGTCGATGCGCGCATCAGCGCCAGATCAATAGAACCAGTCAATCTCACCCTTCCTCGAGTTAACCGACCACAGGCAGCTGTTATACAATCACAAGGTGAATTCCGCTGCCCCCGCGCCCCTCGATGAGGCGACTATCATTCGAATTTTACAGGCTTCGCGGGCCGAGCAGGGCGCGGGCCGCATTCAGGAATCCGATCAGTTGTTGGCCAATGTGGCCTCGCGCGCTCCGGGCCATCCCGCCGTACTCAACGAGCTAGGCGTGCGTATGCTGGCCCGCGGCGCGGCTGACCAGGCGCAATCGTTGTTCAGCCGCGCGGTCAGCGCCAATCCGAGCCATCCTGCCATCTGGGCAAACTTAGCCGCCAGCCTCAAAGCGCTCGGCAAGCGCGCCGAAGAATGGGAAGCAATCGAGAAAGCATTGGCGCTGGAGCCGCGGCACTTATCGGCGCTGCTGCAAAAAGGCGAGTATTTGGATCAATCTGGAGATACGCGCAACGCCGCCCAGTTCTATCAGGCTGCCCTAGATTCTCTGCCCGAGGGCGCCGCTGTGCCTGCCAATCTGGCACCCGCCTTCGACAAGGCAAAAGCGCAGGTCAATGCAAATCGCGCGACCTTGGCGAACGCGCTCGACGAGTCGCTAGTGAAGGTCCGCCTGCGGCATGGCGGCGCGCCGCAACCGCGGGTCGAGCAGTGCCTGGATATCCTTAGCGGCAACCGGCGCGCCTACCACTCCCAGCCTACTTGGATGTATTTTCCGGGTCTACCGGCGATAGAGTTTTTCGATCGTTCCTTATTCCCCTGGCTGCAGCAGGTCGAAGCGGCCGTGGGCGAGATCCGCGCCGAGCTGCTGCGCGTCATGGTGGCAGATCGCGACGGACTGCAGCCCTACATCGATTTTCCTGCGGGACTGCCCCTCGATCAGTTCAAGGAATTGAATCGCTCGCGAAAATGGAGCGCGTATTTCTTGTGGAACCAAAGCACGCCCGTGCCCGACCACATCGCGCGCTGCCCGCAGACCGCTCGGATTCTGGAGGAGGTCGTGCCCCGTTGTCGCGTGGGCGGGCGGGCGCCTACCGCTTTCTTCTCGATCTTGGACCCCGGCACCCGAATCCCAGCGCATACCGGCGTTACCAACACGCGGTGCACGGTGCATCTACCACTGATCGTGCCGCCGAATTGCGGCTTCCGAGTCGGAGGGACCACCCGCGAATGGGTGCCCGGGGAGGCTTGGGTGTTCGACGACACGATCGAACATGAAGCCTGGAATTTATCAGACACGCCCCGCGCCATTCTGATCTTCGACATTTGGAATCCGTTATTGACGGAGCCGGAGCGCGACATGATTCAGGTAGCCACAGAGACGGTGGGCAAGTACTACGCCGAAACTCAGGCGAAAGGGACCTAGCGCAATGCTCTCCTGGCGGCTTGCCATTGTCGCGCTGTTCCTCTGCGGTGCGGTTGCGGCGATGGGCGCAAGTGCCGTAGACCTAAGCCGCTGTGCCGATATAGCGGAGCGTGACGCGCGGCTGGATTGCTACGATCTGCTCGCGCGCCGAGATGCCGATCGGGACTCGAGTAGCGCTCACAAAACAACCGCAACAGCTGAGGTTGAATCAAACGCTGCAACGAATTTGGCTTCCGCATCGAGCTCGCGTGCGGCGAGTGCCCCGCCCGCGGACGAAAAAAATTTCGGGTTATCCGCGGTGCAGCAGCACCTGTTCTCCAAGGGTCCGCGCTCGGAGCATGCGCACGTCAACAGCGTATATTCGGATAAAACCGGTTACTCGTACGTGCTCCTCGACAGCGGCCAAACATGGATGGTGATTGATAACGATGGTTGGCTGTCGGCCGGCGATGAAGTGACCATCAGGCGCGCGGTGTTGGGCTCATACCTGATGGTGGAGAGCCGCTCGCACCATAGCTATCGGGTGAATCGGACTCGCTAGTGGGCGCGTAGCCAAAGTGCTGCACCCAGCGTTTGAGGACCGGGAATATCGGCTTCAGTTGCCCCTGGTAGTGGCGCCAGTGGCCGATGCCTGAGTTCACAAGCCCCCGCGACAACTGTGCCGTACTCGGTGTGGATGTTTCGCGCGATTGCACTCGCTGCGAGAAATCACCCATGCGCGGATCCCACTCGAGCCCGAGAAAGGCGCAGATCTCGCTCATTTGCTGCTCAAATGCAGTCACCAGACTCTCGTATCGCACGACATGCCAAGAAATGAGCAGCGCTTGGCGCGCCGTATCGGCAAAATCCATCACCGCATCATAAAAGGACGCCGTGCCGGGCAGTGTCAGAAACTGGTACATCGCAGGGTTCATCTTGAATCGCCTACGGAAGCAGCTGAGTACCACGTCGCGTGGGTCGCGGATCGCAAATAGGATTTTCGCTTCGGGAAACAATTTGGCAATCAGCGGCAGTTTGAGCGTATTCAAAGGATGCTTGTCGATAAATACTTTGCCCGCCACATCGATGCCGGCCGATTTGACGCTGTCCCAATACGCGCGCCTGAGGGGCTGTAACTCGAGGTCGCTGGCGCGCGCTAGGGGCTCAAGATCCAATGGCTCACACATGAAACGCAGCACGCCTTTGGTCAGCAGTTCCAGCTCCTCGGAGCTAACAACGCGCGGATGCCCATCGAGCACCACCTCCAACAAGGTTGTACCCGTGCGGGGGAAGCCTAGAAGAAACACGTGCTCCGCGGCTTGTGATTCATGGGCTACACGTGGCCGCCAGAGAGAAGCGTTCACGCGCCGCACAGCCGCGGTGAGCGTACGCGTATAGTCGATCGTGCTCGTCCCGGGGAAGGGTGGATGCATCTGAAGCAGGGCTTGCTTGCAAGTACAGTAGGCATCGAATGCTTCTGCGTAGCGCCCGCTGTCATCGAGCACATCAGCCAGCGAGCCGATGGCCCTGGCCCGATCAGCCGGACCTGCCCGCGAATCCAAGATCAATTGCTGCAACAGTCTCTCGGCCGAAGCATTCTCGCCCCTCGCCGATTCAGCGGCCGCGAGACTGAGGAGGGCGTCCGGAAACCCAGGGGATAGCGTCAGTGTCTGCTGCGCCCAATGTCGTGCTTCTTCATGCGCCCCGCGGTGCGTCGCGATGGAAGCCAGCGACGCCGTCGCGGCGAGATTCCTCGGATCGAGTTCCACCGCCCGTACCAGGCTCTGCTTGGCGAGGCCAAATGCGCCTAGCGCGAGCAGCGCATTGCCTCTGTTAGCGTGCGCAAAGGGCAATTCTGGGTGTTGCTTGAGCAGTACATCCACATGAGCGAGCGCCTCAGCCGGTCGATCGAGTCGCTGCAGGCACAAACACAGCGCATTACGCGCGCCGACGTCGTTGGGTGCAATATTCACCGCGCGCTGCAGAAGGAGCAGCGAGTCTTCGAATCTGCCCTGCTGCTCCAAGCGAGTGGCAATGACATTCAACAGCATCGGGTGCTCGAATCCAGTTGCCAGCGTCTGTTCTGCCAATACCGCGGCGCGCTCGAAGTCGCGTTCCTGCGTAAGCCGAAGCACCTGTCTTAAAGTTTCCATGTCCGAATGAAGGTCGCGCACCATGGCTCGAGCCTACCGGAATCCGGCCGTGTTCGTAACCGGCTCGGTTCGCCGACTTCATCAGGTATGGGAAATCGTGACTTGATAGGGTACAGCCAACGAGTTCAATGCCACGATGTTCCTGCGGTGTGTCCTGGAAGCAAGACCTCGAGGCGACAGCAGCTCCTCAAGGATGCGATAGCGGCATATCAGGCCATGGCTTCGTGCAGGCCGGAGGTTGCGGATGCCTGGTGTAGACTGTGATCCTGCAGTGCCCGAATTTTCAACTAGACGCCGCGTTGAGTTCCTATCAAAATACCTGTGACGGGAATCGGACGCCCCGAAGAACGACATCTCAACCGCAGCGTGATCATCTCCACATCACACGTTTATCGACCGCTTGATAGGTGGCGGCCGGGCCGGCGTTCGAGCCGAGGCGATAGATGTCGCGCCCCGTCCCATTTTCGTCATCGGCATATTTGTTTTGCGATCGACATTGACGCAGCAGCTCGTCGCGGGTTTGCCGAGCAGCGGCGAAATCGATTTCCTGCTGACCAACCGCGACATGCCGCCGCTTTTCGAAGCGTATCAAACCCCGAAAGGTTGGGTGGCGCGAAACTCAGTTGCCTGGGTGCAAGCGCTACTTATGACTCGGACAAGCGCCCCGGACAATTGCCAGTCCCGGATGGTTTTTTACCGATACCAAGACCGTAGTTACAGGTGATATTTTTGATTTTGATTAACGAGGCCTTGGTGAGGGAACCACTGCAACCATTTAAGGTGTATCTGATTTTTTTGGGGTTCCGTGTTCTGGGAAGGTGCCGGCTAGGGCGGCGGTGGGGTGGCGGCATCAAGACCGGCAGCGTTTGGTGGATGCGTGAGCACTTTTACTGCACATCAGCGGCACGGGCGCATTACTATGCCCATGACTTGAGCGAGCTTCGGGAAGATCTCCTCGACCTGCGATGAACGCCGCACCACCGACCGTCATGCCTATTCTTGCTACGCCGCTGGCGATTGCGACAATTCCGGATTCATTGCAGCTCAATACCGCATTGCTCGAGCTATTCAAGCAGCGTTGCTCAGCGCAGAGTCGGCCGCTGGAAAATTCCCTGCGATATTCCAGTCACGATGATCTTATGGAATGGCCGGATCCGCCGGTTCGACGCTTGGCGGACGGGATCATCGGCGCCGTGTACTCCGTCATCAGTCAGGTGAGCGACATCACTGAGATGCAATTGCGCTCGCTCAAGCTTGAGACACGCGCCTGGTTCACTCTGGTGCGCACCAATGGGGCCGTGCCCGCCGCCAGCTACCCGTTGACGTCATGGTGCGCCATCTATTGCGTGGCCGCGCCGCCGCGGGACACTGCTCGTGCCGATAGCGGTGTAGTGCGCTTCTACGAGTCCCGTCTCGGTTCAATGTTTCAAGACGCAACCAACGCGGTGATGCGAATACCGTACTTAACGTCGCACTACGCGTGGCATCCTGAGGCAGGGCAATTGGTGATATTCCCAGCTGCGCTCACCCACGAGATTGCACTGCTGCGCGCCGCGGGCGAACTTATCCTGGTCACCGCGAGAATTCGCTTCATCGGCCCGGGCCAGCAAGGATTTGCCCGATGGTAGCAAGTCCGATCAAGGTGCGGCCGCTGTTTGCAACGCCTTTCGCAGAAGTTCGATTGCCGGGGTGCGAACGGCTAAATCGGGAACTCGAAGCGCTGTTCCTGCAACGCGAGACCGAGGAGCATCGGAATCCGACGCCCAGCCACGTGCCGCAGCAAGAAACCTTCGAGAGCCGATTCAATCTGTTTCGCTGGACGGATGCTTGCGTGCAGGAGTTGCGTGCCTTCATGCTAAATGCAGTAGGGCAGATGGTGCTCGAAACCACATCATTGAAGGTCCACGATCTGGCGCGTCTTTCCTTCCAGAATCACACCTGGTTTCACATCACGCGATACGCAGGATCATTTGTCGCACACAATCACCCGCTCGCATCCTGGTCCGCAGTGTACTGCGTGCGCGCCGGCGAGAGTGCTGCGCAACACCCCACCAGCGGTGTTCTTCGATTCCTCGATGTTAGGCAAGGCGCCAATGCTTACCTCGATCCAGCCAACGACACGCTGCATCGGGCATTCGCCCTGGCGCCCGTGGAGATCAAGCTCGAGGCTGGCCAACTAGTGATATTTCCTTCTTATGTATTCCACGAGGTCGCACCTTTTTATGGCAGCGACACCCGCATAACCGTGGCGAGCAATTGCTGGTTCGCCTAACGTGCGCGTGGTGAGCCAATTTGACGGTACGAGTGCGGCAAATTCGCATACGCCGCGGCCACTTCGGGAATAACTTCATAGCGCTCGCTGAATTCGCGGGGAAATCGACTGGGTCTGCCGGTTTCGAGGTTTAAACAAAAATAGTCGATTTCGGCCTCAAGAACCCGGCTGCCCCCAGCCACGCCCAGGATCTCGAAGCGACGGGTGCAGCGCAATTGGCCGTCGCAGGCCACGAGCCAGGTCCCCAATAGCAAATCTTCGTCGAGTTCCGCCGCCTTGAGGTAGTCGACGCGCGTGTGTCGAACCGCCATGCCGCGGCGCAGCGCAAGGCAGTGTTCGAGCGACAGTCCAAGCTTCGCGGAATGGGACCAAGCGATGCCGTCCAGCCATCGCAAATATACCGCGTTGTTGACGTGATCGTACTCATCGATCTCATCGGATTTCACTCGGTGTATGCCTGTAAAGGGCGCCGGTAACCGGAAGGGTTGTTGACTACTGAGGATGAGATTCAGCCCGGGCGGCGACAATCGCTTTGACCATGTTTGCTAGGATGACGGTTAGCAGATGGACTGTCACGCCCAAGATCCCCTGACCCTTCGTGCGCAGTGGCTGGTTCATAGCCACCCAACCGGGCGGTCTCATGTTTCTGCTGACGGACATTAGGGAATCGTTCCTACGAACCGAGCGGAGTTTCATCACTTTGAGGTCCGTCGATAACGGCCCACCCTTGGGGTTTGTTCCTGGATCGGTCTGGGTTAGCTACTTACGGCATATGAGGAAGTCATGAAAAGAGAATTCATACAGCTTGAGAGCATACAACCGGACACATTCGTCGCCACTGCGGCGCTCGAGTGCATGGCGGAGTTACAAATGGGCCAAATGGCCCTCAAGCAAGCGGTCTCAGAAACGGTGCGGGGGTACGGCCGGCATGTGATTGCCGACCATGGCGCGACCCTGGCCGACATCACGGCGATCGCGGCGCGCAAGGGTATTCCGGTGCCCTCATCGTTGGATGAATATCATGACCGCTTGGTCAGGGATATGCGGGAAAAAAGTGAAAGCGATTTCGATTCTGCCTATGCGGCATATATGGTCGATGGTTACCAGAAGTCGCTGCTTCTCTACAAGCGCGGCCAAAGGATCAAGAATCCCGATATTTCCGCTTTGGCTAGCCGCGGCTTGGTAAAACTTGAGGCTCGTAAACGATTGACTAACTCGCTGTTGGAAAGCATTTCACCGCAGGACTGGCCGGTACGGGTGAGCGAACGCAGTGACTATAGCCAAGGTCAATCGCATCACTAGAGGAATTAACCACTTTCCCTAGAGCGCGTGGGTAAAGGGCGGGTCCTCGGCGGCAGTCTGAGCCACAGCGTCAAACTTGCCTGTCGCGCATGGCGATTAACGCGCTCGCCGTGCCGACCATTTTGGGAGAAACCCGATATCATCGCGCCGATGGCGATGTTGCTACCTTCAGAGAGTTGCCCGCATCGGCCTCCTTGCTCGGCATGCCCCCGGTTCGGTCAACTGGGGATCGGTTTGGCGGCCCGCGGCGCTTTAGATGAACTGGCGCACGCCCACGGTCTGCCCGACGTACCCACGGTCACGGGGCAAAATACGGGTTTTCGCCTTCGCGCGCGTCTTGCGATCCGCGGCCGCCTGGGCTCGCCCAAGGTAGGGCTATTCGAAATGGGTAGCCACCGCGTGGTGCACATACCGAATTGCATTGTTCATCACCCCTTGATCAACCGTGTGGCCGGAGTAGTCCGCCGGGCCTTGGCGGAAACTCGAGTGACCGCCTACTCGGAGGGCGTGCATCAGGGGCTCGCGCGCTACTTGCAAGTGGTAGTGGAGCGCAGCTCGCAAACCGCACAAGTGGTCTTGGTCGCCAACAGTGTTTCATCTGCGCCGCTTGCCGGTTGCTTGGACCTTATCGTTTCGCGCCTAGGCAGCGAGCTGCACAGCTTATGGTTCAACGCCAATCTCGAGCGCGCCAACACCATCCTTGGGCCGGACTTCGAATCCTGGTTCGGTCCGCAGAGTGTGGTCGAGCACTTCGGCGCAACGGCGATTCATTACCCGCCAGGAGCTTTTGGGCAAAACAATTTGGATATCGCGGAGCGTATCATCGACTACGTTCGGGGTCAGATTCCGTCGGGCGCGCGGGTCGCCGAGTTCTATTCCGGGGTCGGGGCCATCGGCCTGTCGACGCTGCAACGGATTTCCGAGCTGCGCCTAAACGAAGTCAGCCGGCATTCTCTCCATGGCCTCGAACTCGGATTGATGGAACTTGCTCCGGCCGAGCGGCGGAAAGTATCGGTTATAGAGGGGCCGGCGGGCGAATCGGCGCTGGCGGC
>JANYAD010000101.1 GCA_025355165.1 Gammaproteobacteria bacterium
GGACTCAACCCGGCATTGAGCTTATCCACGCTGGCTTGGTCGGCGGCATTCACCATGTCGGCGCCGTCGATGGTCAAAATCTTGGCGCCGCGCGCCAGGTTGGCCGGTGCGGCCGCGGCCGGGGAGTTGGGTTCGGTATACGAAACAACCACGTTGCGAGGCGGCGCTGCTGCTAGAACGACGAAGTTGGCGCCATAACCCGCCTGCACCCCGGCTTGTGCCAGCGCCTCCCAGTCCGCGGTCGCATAGGTAAAATGAAATTTATCCTTTGGATGGCCCGAGGCGGTCATCGCCGTTGTTTTCAGGGCCGTGAAATAAGAAGCATCGGTAGTGAAAGTGGCTGGGTCCTGATCAGCGACCTCGTCGAACCACAAGTACAGATCATTGGTCCAAGAGCGCAGCCAGTTCAGCTCATCGAGCAAGGTTCCCTGCACGTCGGGATAGGCTTTCTTCGTGCTGGGGTCGATGCCGCTTCGAGGGGTGACGCACTTGGCCGCCAGCGTGGATTCAGGAGCGAATTGGCCTTTTACCCAGCCCGCCGGGGGTGGTGGCGGCGGTGCGGCTGTGGTACTCGCGCCACCGCCACTCCCGCCGCAGGCGCCTAAGATCGCAGCGGCGGGAAGAAGGGCGAGCAGAGAGTTGGTGTTGCGCAAAAAACCCATGTGTAACATCCTTGTCGGGTTGTAGCTTTCCAGCAACGCGTATATTGCAGAAGGATGGCAAGCCTGGCAAGGGTTGAGTCCCTAAGCCATGTAAATCGACTATTCGGGCGCATGCGGGAGCAACTTCGCGGGCCTATGAAGATTGTGCATCGCACGGGAGTATTATCCGGGTCCGCTGGTTCGAGCGGTGATGCTGCGGCGACTTGCGATAGGAGAAAGATAAATGGGAAATGTCGATGAGGGGCTTCCCGGGCTTGCCGATCACCTGCAGGCACGGCGCGATGACGTCTTGTCGGCGTGGCGCAAAGCCATACAAAGGGATCCGGCACTGACCACCAGCGATTCTTTGCCGCGCGCCGATTTGTACGATCATATCCCCGCGTTGCTTTCGACCTTTGAGCAGCAACTTCGCAAAGGACCGGCCCGTTCCACGGACACGTACGAGGACATTGCGCAAGCGCCGGCGGCGGCGCATGGACTGCAACGCTGGAAGCAAGGTTATAACTTACGGGAAGTGACGCGCGAGTTGGGGAAGCTCAACGAAATCGTGGTGGCGGAACTCGAGAGCTATAACGATAAAAATTCCAGTGCGGCTCGCGAGGCGCGCCGCATGTGGGCCTCGCTGTGCAGCATCGGCATCGAGGAGAGCGTCGGGCAGTATTTTAATCTTCAGCAGCAAGAAGCCGCCGGCCAAGCGAAGGATCTCGAGAGCGCGCTGGTTGAAATCAAGCTGCTGGAGCAGCAGCGCGGCGATCTGTGGCGGCAGGCGGCTCACGATCTGCGCGGCAACTTAGGTGTGGTGGCCAATGCGACGGTCGGCCTCACCCAAGGCAGTCTTCACGAGCCCACGCGGGACGCGTTCGTGCGCATCTTGATGCGCAACGTGACCTCGCTGCACCATCTGCTGAACGATGTGACTGACCTTGCGCGCTTACAAGCCGGCCGCGAAGAGCGGCGCATCGAACCCATCGACGTGTCGCCGCTCCTGACGCAACTGTGCGAAGGTGCTCGGCCGCTGGCGCAGCAACATCGACTATTCTTGCGTTGCGAGGGCCCTGCCGGGTTCGGTGTGGACGGCGATGCCGTCAAGATACGGCGCATCGCGCAAAATTTGGTACTGAATGCGGTCAAGTTCACCCGCCAAGGCGGCATCACCGTCAGTTGGGGAGACAGCGACGCCGCCGACCCGAAACGCTGGCAGCTTTGTATCCGGGATACCGGGCCCGGCTTTGCGACCGGGTCGGATAAGCCGTTGACGCAAGCGTTGGAACACGTGCCGGATCGACTGCTGAACGAGGCGAATGGGGCAAATCAGCCTGAGCCTATCCGGGGTGAAAACAAAGTGAAAGCGCCGGCCTCCGAATTTCCGCAGCCGCTCAGCGCGACCGGCGAAGGATTAGGCCTATCGATCGTCAAGCGACTGTGCGAGATGATGGACGCAACCATTGAAGTGGAATCCGAGTCTGGCGTGGGGACGACTTTTCGAATCCGGTTTCCGCGGCATTACTCGACCTGAGGCATCTGGCGCCAGCGGCTGCTGAGTTGTGACCCGAGCCGCTGCCATCGCTCACGTCACGGACACGGCCTTTTGGGTCGGGGCGCTGCGGGCGAATGAGGCCAAACGCTCCGATGCCGTTTTTCGTGAGCCGCTCGCATCGCTACTCGCAGGGACGCGCGGTGCAAGCATAGCGCGCGCCATGCCTGATGCCGCGCTGGTGCAGTGGGGCGTCATCATTCGCACCTGTGCAATCGACAGGCTGATCGGCGAGGCGCTGAATCAGGGCGTCGAACGCATCGTGAACTTAGGCGCGGGTCTCGACACCCGGCCTTACCGCATGACGCTGCCGCCACAGACTCGCTGGATCGAAATCGATTTTCCCAGCTTGGTGCAATGGAAGGACGAGGTGCTCGCCGGACACACGCCGGCGTGCGTGGTGCAACGCATTGGGCTCGATTTATCGGATCGGGCTGAGCGCAGCAGCCTTTTCAAGGTTCTCGGCTCGACCAGCATCAAGACTTTGCTGATCGCCGAGGGCGTCATGCCGTATCTGACGAATGAGGCGGTGGCCGATCTTGCCACCGAGCTGCTCGGCATCCCGTCCTTTTACTATTGGATTCTCGACTTCGACAACTCGGGCGCACGAAAAATCCCGAAGCGCTGGGCGAAACAATTGAAGGCGGCGCCGTTTTTGTTCCAGCCGGGAGACTGGTTCAAATTTTTTGCAGACTGCGGCTGGCAGGTACGTAACGTGATCAGCAGTGCCGAGGAATCCGAAAGATTGAACAAATCCTACCCCTTCGTATTTCCTCAAGGATTGCTGATGCGCGCCCTGCCGCGTGAGATGAGGCGAAAAATCATGAGTGTGAGCGGCGCGGCGCTGCTCGCGAAGTGCGATTGAGGGAAGATGCGCTCACCCAGCCCGGATAACCACGTCAAGTGCGTGCCATGCGCGGCCTGCTGCCATAGAACAAAGGTTCCCGTGACGGTGGCGTAAGCCATAGACTGGCCGCGCGGACAATCAAGCGCGCAGGTCATTTGTGAAAGCTGACCCTGGATTCCGAGCGTTCCAGAGAGGGCGACGCACTTGATTCAGCGCTCCTTTCGTGCCTTATCGGCGTGGCGACCGGTTTGCTCAGGAGCCGTCCCCATTCTTTCTTCAGCACGGCGTAGCACTCGCACGAGCGAGTCTCGAGCCCAGATCGTTGAAGCACGGATATATGGCCGCGGCGATAGTGAATAAAGCCGGCAAGGCGCAGCTGTCCCGCCGCCTCAGTAATGGCTTCTCGCCGCACGCCCAGCAAGCTGGCAACCAGCTCCTGGGTAATGATCAGTTGCCCCGTGGGGATTCTATCGAGGGTGCCCAGCAACCATCGGCATAGCTGCTGTTCCACCAGGTGATGGCGGTTGCAGGCCGCATTTTGTCCCAGCTGCGCGATCAGGGCTTGCGTATAGCGCAGTAATAAACGGCACAGCGGTCCGCGGCGATCAAATTCTTTCTTCAGCAGCGCCCTTTTTAGGCGATACGCGTACCCGGCGGTATAGACCACCGCAGAGCTGGCCGTGGTGATCCCGCCCAAAAACAGCGACACCCCAATGACTCCTTCGTTGCCGACGGCAGCGATTTCGGCAGATGCTCCTGATTGGACCACGTAGTGCAGCGAAGCGATGGCAGTAGTAGGAAAGTAAACGTGCTGCATCAAATCGCCTGCCTCATAGAGTACCTCCCCTAGAAGCAGCGGCACCAGTTCCAGCGCTTGCTCGAGCCGCTCGAAATCCGCTGTTGGCAACGCGGCGAGTAGATGATTTTGGTGGGCTGCCTGCGCGGGTAACATTGCTCCTACTTCTTGGCTATCAGCTCCGCGCCGATTCCGCGATAACCGGTAAGGCGACAGCGGCTGTTAAACATCGGTTCGCCGCTTACGCGAAAACTGCGTTTCGAGCCGTCAGCATCGATACGCGAAAAGATGAAGTCAAGAAAAGGCTGCCGGGCAGCGATCGTCGCCTTCAGCGTCTCCCGCTCCGCCTCGTTCCAGCCATCAGAGTACCCGATTGAGTCATTTCCACCCAGGGAAGAGACTTTGATCCCCAGCATCTCCAGCACCGGGCCGGACACTTTGGTGAAGGCCCCGTTTTCGTCTTGTTCCCAGTACCAATCCGATGCCAGCTCGGTAAGGCTGCGGTAGCGGGCTTCGCTTTCGCGCAGCTCAGCGGTCCGTTCATCGACCTTCTGCTCCAGTTCCTTGCTGTAATTCTGGAGTCTCTTGTGCAGCAAGCGAACCTCAAGCATGTTGTGGATGCGCGTCTTCACCTCGACCACATCGAATGGCTTGCTGATGAAATCCTTGGCACCCGCCTGCAACGCGCGAATCTTGTGCCCCGGCTGTGCAGTGATCACCACTACGGGTAGGTAAGCATCGCCGGAGTTGGTCTTCAGGCCCTCGATGACCTGGAAGCCATCCATCCCGGGCATCTGCAAATCAAGCAGGATCAAGTCGTAGGCGTGTTGGCGGTGCAACCCACAGACCTCCAGCGGCTTCGTGGTCGAATCGATGCTGGTATAGCCCGCTTGAGTAAAAATTTCTCTGAGCAGTTCGACATTAGCCTCTTGATCATCCACGATGAGAATTCTTGCGCTCAAGATGGGGAGCTCGACAGATTTCATATGGCGTGCTTCGCTTTGGCGCATTCCGCCGTTGAAAATGCCAGCGCACTATCGAGCGCATGCAAAAAATCGCCCACTTTGAGCGGTTTGGTGAGGTAGTTGAAAAAGCCGGCCTCAAGCCCCCGCTTGATGTCGCGCGGCATCGCATTGGCACTCAGCGCGATGATGGGGATGGCCGCGGTGGAGGGATCTGCGCGCAGAATCCTCATTGCTTCGATGCCGCTGATGCCCGGCAAATTAATATCCATCACGATCACCCGAGGCTGGTGTGCTCGGGCAAATTCGACGCCCAAATTTCCATTCGCGGCGCTCAGCAGTCGCAAGTCCGGCCTGCGCGCAACGAGTTGCTCGACCAGCTCGAGATTCGCAGGATTGTCTTCTACGTGCAGAATGAGGTCGCGGTTGCCGTTGACCTCGGTGAGGGCGCAGGCCGCAGTGGAGCGTTCAGTTTCTGAAAGCGCCAGCAGCGGTGAAGTCGCTAAAGCCAATTCGATCCAGAAAACGCTTCCCGTTCCCACGATGCTGTCGGCGCCTATGTTGCCTTCCATTAGGTCCATGAGCCGCTTGCTCACAACAAGGCCTATACCAGTGCCTTCCTCGGCGCTGGCCTCCTTGCCTAATCGGTTGAACGGCTGGAAGAGTTGCGCAAGCTGATCCGCGGCAAGACCTTCGCCGGTGTCCCGGATGCTGATGCGCATGGCTTGCGAGGCACTTGCCGTGCACTCGACGGCGACGGCGCCCCCCGGCCGATTGTATTTGATGGCATTAAAGAGGAGGTTGATCAGAACCTGCTTGAGACGGGTTCGATCCGCGGTCACAAAACAAGGTATTTCGAATTGCGCGAAAGACATCACGATACCGCGCAGCTTCGCTTGAGGCTCGATCATGGCGCGGCACTCGAGCATGACCTCGACCAGCGACACCGGCTCAAGCGACAACGTTAATCTGCCCGATTCGATCAGGGCAAGATCGAGAATTTCGTTGATCAGTTCAAGAAGATACCAGCCGGCTTTGAGTATCTGATCGATACTTCTTTTCTGAGACGGGGTCGGCATGGGTGAGCCGGATTGCAGGACTTGGGCAAACCCCAGTATGGCATTCAGCGGAGTGCGCAGCTCATGACTCATTCCCGAGAGAAAATCAGTCTTCGCGCGATTCGCATTCTCCGCAGTCTCCATCGCCTGCTTGAGCTCCGATTCGACCCGCTTGCGCACGGAATTGTCGGTGCCGATCAGCAAGTATCCGACGAGATCGCCGCAGTCGTCGCGCAGTGCCGTGATCGAGACGATGGCCGGAAAGCGGCTGCCATCCTTGCGGATATAGGTCAGTTCGTAGATATCCTCGATCTCTCGGGAGGCCTTGAACGCGAGGGCCTCAAATCCCGGGGCGATGGTGGTGCCGAGTTCCAGGCTCAAGGACTTCGCGCGCGCCATCACTTCGTCCGGATCGTGAATGTCGCTCGGGTTGATGCGATTGACGACTTCTGCCGCCGTGTAGCCCAACATCCGTTCGGCGCCCACATTAAATAGCTGGATGATCCCATTTTCATCGGTTGCGATGATTGAGAAGTTCGCGCTGGTCAGGATGGCGGTCTGCAGCGCACCGGCTTTCAACAGCGCGCTGGCTTTCAACATCTCCTGTTGGCGGCGCTCGAGTATCTCGCCGCCCGGGCGGTCCGCAAGGGCCTCCGCCAAGGAGCGAGTATTTGTGTCAGGCATAGCCGAAATCACCCCCGTTTGAAACGCGCGACGATCCGCTAGGGGCTTAAGCTCTATTCGGCCGGCTACACATGATTGGTTTAGCGAGGTTTTGCTGACCTCGCCGAGATTGCGAGAACCTCGCTTCACAATCTAGGAGATAGCCGCCGCCGTCTGTGCGGTGGGATACATACGCAGCGGGTGCAATGCAATGCGCACCCTGCGCGTCATCCAGTGATCGGCGCCGCGGACCTGTTGGAGCCGCAACAGGGCCGCCTGCAACTGGATCCGAGCGGCGCTGAATTGCCCTCGAGCGGCCAAACACTCGCCATAAACGGCCTGCGCCTCCGCGTGCCGCCACCCGCTCGCTTCCTCGTCGTTCGGTAGCAGCACAAGCGTTTGGCGTGCGAGCGCACAGCCGGCGGCGACGTCGTGCTGGGCAAGCTCGATTTTGGCCTTGGCAAGGTAGGCATCGGCCAGTTGCTGCGCGTCGAGCGACTTCATTGCAGTCAGACCGGCGATACCCGCGTCGATCTCCAACAAGGCATTGCGGTGATCGCCCGCGGCCGATTCGCTCAGCGCGTACTGGATTTGGCCGGCCACTGCTTCGTTGGAAGGAATGTTGATCAGGCCCGAGCGCATGCTATGCGCGAGGCGTTGATGAATGACTGCTTGATCTGCGTGACCCAAGAGGCGCAGCACGGTGCCAAGGTCGTCGAGACTCAAGGCAACAGCGCGATTTTTTTCCCCAAGCTGCTGCCGGCGCGACGCCAGCACTTCGCGGCTGAGGCGCTCGGCTTGCGCCAGATCGCCGGATTCGCGCAGCGCGGCCGCCAAATGCGCCTTGGAAATCAGCGCGAAAGGATGCTCAGGCTTCCCCTGGGCGGCCCAAATGGCCATCGCTTCGCGGCTGTATTGCGCGCTGCCGCCATAATCGTCGAGGTGCATGCGCAACACCGACAGATTATTCAGCGTGGTCGCCAAGTCTGGGTGCTGGGTACCTAATACCCGCCGTTGCATGGCCAGTGCCTCTCGATAGAGCGGATCGGCGTCCCGAAAGCGTTTCAGGCGGTCAAACGCCCGGGCCTCATTGGCGAGCGCAAGTGCCAGCAGGGGGTGATCGTTGGGCAGCAGCCGCCGATAAATCGTAATGGCTTGGTCAAACGCCGGCAGCGCCTGTGCGATATGGTCGGTCTGCATTCGAAAAACACCGAGGTTGACCAGATTCTCGGCGACATCCAGGTGGTCCTCGCCGTAAAGGGCACGGAACATCGAGAGCGCCTGCTCGGTCAGCTCGGTGGCCTGCTCGATGCGTCCCATGTCCCCGTAGAGCGCGGCCAATTCGTTGAGCTGCGCGGCAATCTGCTGATGCGGAGCCTTCAACGCTGCGCGCGACATGGCCAGCGCTTTTGTAAGCAGGAGGTCGCCGGCGGCAAATTCACCCTGGCGGCGCGCAATCTCGCCCTGCAAGGCCAGATCTTGTGCGACCAGCGCGTTGGGCTTGTTTGCGCCGCTCTCATGCTCACGCTGTGCTTGTGCGGAGCTCAAGGCCGAGGCTGCATAGTCGCCCTTTTCATATTGGGCGCGTGCCAGCAAGGCCAGCGTGTCGGCATGGGAGACATCGCTGCGTTCGGCTTGGGTGCGCACGGTAAGTGAGCGCTGCAACAAGGTGACGGCGCGCTCGTTCTCGCCCAGGTTCTGGTAAATCGTGCCCAGCACCGCTGAAAAGGATGCTTCCAGTTGCGGCTGGTCATTGAGTTGCTGCTGCATCCTTTTCGCGCCCAGATCGAGGACTTCACGTGCGCTCAAGCGCAGACCGCCGGGGACGCCTTTAGGGTCGGCGACGCGAAACACATCCACCAGATAATGTGCCACCGCTTGGGCACGCGAGGCGTGGACCCGCGCGTTATGCGCTTGAGTGAGCGCGAGGGTGGTCGTGGCAAGCAGCCCCACGAGGCCGGCGGCGCCCAAAGCGACCCCGAGTCGATGGCGCGCGATGAATTTTCCGGTGCGATAGTGCAGCGTATCGCGCCGCGCGGAAACCGGTTGACCGCCCAGATAGCGACGCAAGTCTTCGGCGAGCGCATCGATGGTGAGATAACGCCGCTCCGGCTCAGCTTTGAGCGACTTCAGAATGATGTTGTCGAGATCTCCGCGCAGTCGGCGCGCGGAAATGTCAGCAACGGTGCCTGTAGCGCCGAGCGTTTGGCTCGGCATCGGTGGACCCGTGCGGGACAATGCTCGGCGCGCGTCTTGGTGGTTGGCGCCCTCGGCAAGTCCGATGGCGCGCCGGCCCGTCATGAGCTCATAGAGCAAGCATCCCACTCCATACACATCGGTCGCGGTGCTCACGGGCTCGCCGAGCACTTGTTCGGGGGCGGCATAGCCGGGCGTCAGAGGTCGTTGCAGGTGCGCGTGGGTCAGGTCGGGCTCGGTGAGTGCGCCGAGCAGCTTCGCAATCCCAAAATCCAGCAGCTTCACCTCGCCTTGTTGGGTCACGATGACATTGGAGGGCTTGATATCCAGATGCACCACCAGTTGGCGGTGGGCGAATTGCAGCGCAGCGCAAATTTGCAGCACACACTCCAGGCGCGCTCTTAAGGGCAAAGCTCGCGCTTCGCAGTAGGCCAGGATCGGCGCGCCTTCCACGTATTCCATGACGAAATAGGGACGGCCTTCGATCGACAGTCCCCCGTCGAGCAGCCGGGCGATGTTGGGGTGCGCCAG
>JANYAD010000138.1 GCA_025355165.1 Gammaproteobacteria bacterium
CGTATCCAGATAGAATTTGAGTCATGATGTGGCCGACAATTTTACTCGGGTGCGCTGCTTGGCTGTTGCTCCTCCCCGTGTCGGTATTCTTCGTTGAAATCCTAGCGGCTCTAACAAGTCGTCGATATCGGACGCCAACGGAAGGAAATCGTCCCCGCCTCGCTTTGGTCATGCCGGCACACAACGAATCGTCGATCATTACTGAAACACTGCTTTCAATCGCCCCGCAACTTACTGAGTTTGATCGACTGCTCGTGATTGCGGATAACTGCGTGGATGATACCGCATCCCTAGCGCGGTCGGCGGGCGCGGAAGTCATCGAGCGTTCCCATTTACAAAAGCGCGGCAAGGGCTATGCGCTTGACTTTGGCATTCGCCACCTCGAACAGGACCCCCCTCAAGTCGTCATAATCATGGATGCTGATTGCCGCGCCGCACCTGGCTCCATCGATAAGCTGGCTCGACTGTGCACGACGGCTGGGCGACCCGTTCAAGCTTTGTACTTGATGCGCGCCACACAGGATGCCGGCCTTAAAATGCGCATCGCCGAATTCGCCTGGATAGTCAAAAACCAGGCTCGGCCCGAAGGCCTGCATCGGCTGGGGCTGCCCTGCCAACTGATGGGCACGGGGATGGCGTTTCCGTGGGCGCGTATCAGTACGGCGAAGCTTGCCAGCGGCGAAATTGTCGAGGATTTGAAACTTGGTATGGACCTAACTATCGATGGTGCTCCGCCGCTTTTCTGTGCAGAAGCGCTCGTGACCAGTGACTTTCCCCATTCCAGCGAAGGTGCCGCTGTACAGCGCACTCGGTGGGAACACGGTCACTTACGCCTGCTCGTGACCGAAGTTCCCCGTCTCCTTCTCAGAGCCATTTTTCAACGAAATATCAGCTTACTAGCACTGACGCTGGATCTTAGCGTTCCGCCATTGGCGCTGTTGACTCTGTTGGTAGCCGTGGTTTGGGGCGCCAGCGCAGCGCTTTACCTACTTGCGAAGGCAACACTCCCCGTGAGTCTAGCCAGCGCGGACGCCCTTTTACTCGTGCTTGCGGTTTTCATGTCCTGGCATCGATACGGCCGCCGGATCATCAGTCTTGGCAAGCTTGCGCTGGCAATCGTTTATGCCTTTTGGAAAATTCCGCTCTACGCAAGATTCTTAGTCGCACGGCAAATTGGCTGGGTTCGATCTAAACGAAATGACGAATGAGCAAGCGCGCGCGGATCAACGCAGATACCAAGTCACTGCGTCCGCAACACCTCGAGCGACCATCGTTTCGCGATCTGCCACGGGCCGCCAACCGAGCGCCTGTTCGCTCATGCGAGCATCAAAACGAGCGCTTTGAGAATCGCATTGCCAATCATGCAAACTCGACCAGCGACGGTTAGGATGTCTCACCGCATTTTTTGCCATTTCCTTGACTAGGTCCGCGACCCAATATAGCCATGGCGCGCGCTCGCGTGCATCTATCCGTGTCCCCATGTGCAGGGACATGGCTTCGACGTACTCGCGCGCCGTCATTAAAGGCGGGCTGGTCAGAAGGAGAGTCTGGCCTTCGATTCCCGGCGCATCCATCGCCCGCACCAAGGCGTCGGCAACATCATCCACCAACACCAGTGGTAGGGCTGTCAAGCCATCACCATAAAAGTCGACCCGAGTCTCGCTCGCAAAACTTGCAACGCCAAGGTGTGCGGGCGGACTTCCGGGCCCAATGACAATCCCTGGGCGCACGATCACTAGCGGTAAGCCTCGTTCGCGCTGCAATTCCTGCAGCACCGCTTCGCAAGCCGCTTTGGAGCGCGCATAGGGTCGACGCCGGGTTATCGCTGGGTCGACTGGCGTCCGATTGTCGATCAGGTCCCGTGCATTCCCCGTGGCGTAAGAAGCGATGGTGCCGGTGTAGATAAAGCGCTTGACTCCCGATGCAAGTGCCGCCTCGGCGAGCACACGCGTCGGCTCGATGTCACCATCTACATAGTCTTGCCAACGTTTGCCTTCACATTTGGCGAGATGGTAGACGGTTTTAATACCCTCTAAAGCGCGCTTCGCGCAATCCGGATCGCCATGCGATCCAGCGAATAGTTCGACCCGCAAGCCTTCCAGTTCAATGGCCGCCGCCCTTGGATTTCGGGTCAGCACCCGCACACCGTGGCCAGCCGCAACCAGTAGACGCACCAATCGACGACCGATGAAACCCGTGCCACCCACTACAAGCACGGAAGCGGTCGACAGCGGGATCGGCATTGGTACGGACACGCTCTCGCGACTCGGCACACCAACACCGGCCGCCGCGGCAATGGACTCGCAGAGCCGAATGACCTTCGCGCCAAATCGGCCGTCATGGCGCGGGTCCACCTGTTTCACCCCGCCCCCATAAAAAGCGCTGATACTGCGGAAGATACCTTCCTCAAAGGGGTTAGCATCCGGTCGCTTCGAAAGGGCCGCCTTTAACCGCCGCATGCGATCGTGCCCCGCTTGGCGGCGAAGTTGCTGGCCAATCGATTCGGCAGTCGCGTGCGCATCGAAAATCGGATTGCCGCTAGCCGCCGTGTCACGCCAACCGATGTCGCGGCCGAAATCGAGTTGCGCGCTACCGCCGCGGCCCCTCAATCGCAGAATTCGATCGGCGTGGCCGGCGGTCATCGATATGGAAAACAACGTCGTGGCCGTACCCGCGTGACCCACCGCAGTCCACTGTCGATAGACTTTTTGGCCGGCTGGAAGCGCCATCGGGTTTGCGGCAACCGCTGTTGTGATTTCCGGCATACCGACGAGATCAATGATGATCGAATTCAGATGCGATCCTGTTTCAAACAGAATGTTCGCCGGTGCAGCCAACATCCAGTTGTCAAAGGGACCAAATTGCAAGAAGGGCAACGCGAAGTGCCAATTGGCGGCAATGTGATCGATTCGGCCGAAATCTCCAGCTCTGACGCTTGCGCGAAGCGACTCATATCCCGGCGTAAACAGAAAATTATGGTTTACGCCGACCGCGACGCCCCTCTCTTCTGCCCTGCGACACAACGCCTCGCAACCAGCGCTGTCCAGTCCCATTGGCTTTTCAAGAAATATCGATTTTCCAGCCTCAACCAGCGTCAGTGACGCATCAATGTGCATGGCGGGAGGCAAGAGCACATGAATCACGTCGCAGTCCGATGCGGCAAGATCTGCGATGGAATGGAACACATGAGCGATGTTGTACTTTGATGCAGCCTGCATAGCTCGACTTCGCGAGACATCGCATACCGCATGAATCACGAGGCCGGGGATTGCTGATAACGCCTTGGCGTGGGAATCGAGAATATAGCCGGCACCCAAAAGCCCGACCTTGGTT
>JANYAD010000173.1 GCA_025355165.1 Gammaproteobacteria bacterium
CAGGAGAGCGTTGCTTCCTCGACTCACGGCTGACGTTGTTCACCAACAACGCGGCCGACAACGCCACACTCGCACGGGCTGTTGGGCTGCTTCCCGAAACAGCGGATGAACGAGACCGGGTTGGCGAACTACTCGCGCCTCACGGAATCGCTGCCGTCGTTCTCTACGATCCGGACACGCGGCGAATGCTCCGTTATACATGTCCGGATAGAAGACCTGCGTGGCGAGGGCTTCCCAGCCGCCGGTCGACCCGCCATAGGTGAAGCGCGCCCAGCCCGCGCCGATGCCGCGGAATCGCCGCTCGATCTGCGGAATCAGCTCCTTGTTTATCGCATCGCCGTACGGACCAAGATTGGCGGAATTCACTGCGTAGCTATCGTCGTAGTAGGGATTCGCGTGCTCGATCTCGATCACGAGAAATCGCGGAAAATCAGCGGCTATCCATTTCTGATAGAAAGCATAGGCCTCCTGCTGCTGAATCCTGTTATAGCCGGCGAGATGAAAGCGCTCGGAGTAGTCGGGTTTGAGATCCGGATCGGGCGGGGTGGTACGGAAGCCCGATATGTCGTCCGGGTAGTGGCCATGGAACACCATGAGCGGGTAATGCGCCTGCGGATGAGTATCGAATCCTTTAGGCACGAGGATATGCGCGCCGATGAAAACATCGCGGCCCCAGAACTGCGACAGCAACTCGCTGCGGATACGGATGTGCCGAATGAATTCGCTATCCGGCTTCGGCGCAATGGGCGCGATCTGCTGATCGAGCAGCAGTGCCACCTTCGCCGGATGCGCAGTATCGACATGCAAGGCCATGGGCGTCGAATACAAATTCCCCGGCTTGTGCGCCCATTGCTGCCCTTCTCCCTTGTCCGGTGGCAATTTCAACGTTCGGCCGTCGGCCAGATGATAAGTCTCATAACGATTGAGTACCGCCTGCACGAGGTAATCGCCGCTCGGAATCGCCGACAGATGCGCCGCCGGCCAGCCGAAGGCATCGTCGTTGAGGAGGGCTTCAGAACCGGGCGCGAGGGCCTCGACATTGAGTCCGAACAAATAAGGACTGGCAAGCGGCTCGTTGGGCTCGACGTGTGTACGCGGCTCGCGTGTCAAATCGCGGCTGATCAGCAAAATAATGCGGCCGTCAAGCGGCTCGGCGCTTTGCGAAGCTGGGTAGCTGATCGCGAATTCAAGCCGCGTCGCCGGGGCGGCGGCGGCACTGCCGCTCAAGGCAGCCGCGGTGAGGAGCGAGGCGCTCAATTGGAGCAGTACACGCATCAGTCGTCATCCTTATGGGTAACCTTGCCGCCCTGCCGTAGCGCATCGGGCAAAGCTCTGTTGCCCATGGCATCGCGCCACAGAATCACATTCAGCAAATGCGCGTCAGCCTGGTCCTCGCGGCGAAAATCCATGTTGGCCGACTGCTTGGCCCCCGGCGCATGGGCAGAGTTCACCTCGTAAATCATCCGGTTGTCGCGGTTGCGATAATCCGCATCGAAACGCGGTTGATCGCCTTCTCCGCTAAACAGCGATGTGATGAGCGGGGCCAGCGCGTCATTGTTGTTCATCGGCGGAACTTCCAGCAGGTCTTCGATGCTGCGGATGACGCTTACCGTAGTAAAGAACGACTTGTCGATTGTGGGGTTCGCACTTCGCGGCGCGTACTTGCTCACCACCAGCGCGATACTGCGATGCGCATCGACATGATCAGCACCGTCCTGCGCATCGTCCTCGAGTATGAATACAGCCGTGTCGTCCCAATAGGCGCTGTGCGAAACCGCCTCCACGACGCGCCCCACGGCGAGATCGTTATCGGCAACCGAGGCGCGCGGACGCGGCATGCCGGCGCGAGTTCCAGCGGTGTGATCGTTCGGCAACCGCAGCATCACGAAGCTGGGCATGCCCTCGGCGCCGCGCTCGCGCTCGCCAATCCAATTGCGAAATTGCACCAGAAATCTCTCGGCGCGAAATTGGTCCGGCACGCTCACATTGAAGTCCGGATATAACGGATCGAAGTGTCCCTGAAGTTCAGGCTTGGTAGCGACGTTGCGAAGAATGAGGGGAATCGGCCAGGGCCAAGGGCTTTTGCCGCCACCATAGCTCTGCGGCACCTCCTCGCCGAGACGCACGTGGCTGCGCGCACACCCGGTGCCGGTCGACACCGGCGTGCCCTCGGTGGGTGGCGCATTCTTCGGCGCTTCGCCCGAGTCGTCGCAAAATTTGGTCGAGATGTATTCGCCGAAGTGATACAGCGACTTGCCGTGCCGAGCGAAATTGCTCCACAGGTAACCGCTGGCGGGATCGTCTACATCGGCGATGTTGGCCTCCAGTGGATAGGCGTTCTCGACCACGCCCTCGAAATCGTAGCTGCGCTCAGCGCCGCGATAGGTCTGCTGCCAGGTTTTCTCGTTATAGTCGCTGGTAATGCCGGCTGTCGACCAAACGTGGCCGTCGCCCGAAACCTCGCCGGAGTCGTAGAAATTATCGAGCACGCCGAACTGCAACGCGAGCTTGTGCTGGTTAGGTGTGATCTCCTTGCCGTACATGGTCAGCGAGGAATCGCCGTCGCCCACACCGAGGTCGCCGAAAACCTGATCGTAGGTTCGATTTTCTTTGATGATGTAAATGACGTGTTTGATTGGATGGCCGCCGTTGCGAAAGCTGATGTGCTGCTGCACAGCCGCCATCAGGTTGCTCTTTTCAACCGTGCGGGTCAGTGCCGCGAGGTTCTTCTCCGCTTCGCCGCGCTCGATGGAGGCCAGAGAGCCGTAGAGCAGGGTGCCGATGTAGCCGTGCGCACGCTGGCTGGATTCCACGGAATTGACTACGCGTTGCGCATCCTTGTTGGGGCCAGCGCCCTCGCCTTTGCCGGTAGCCACATAGAGCCGCTGCCCAGCGAGGCTGAGCGCCGTGGGGTACCACTCGGTGGGGATGAATCCCAGCGGGCGAGTGGGCAAGGACACTCGGCCGGCAACGCCCTTCTCGACGTCAAAAACAGCCACCGCATTGGCCCCGGCGTTCGCGGCATAGAGGCGTTTCCCGTCAGGGGATGCGACGACCGCGTCGGGAATGGCGCCGAAAAGTTCCTGTCCCGGCAGACGGGTATCAAGCATGGCGGCAACGTGCAGCCGCCCGCCGTCCAGGGCGACCGCAGCCACCGTGTCCCGGTTGGCGAGCGCAACATACAAGGTATTCTGATCAGGGCTGAGCGCCAGCGCCGCCGGATGAGATCCGGGCGCGATCGCGCTCTGCGCGGCCAGCAAGGCCAGCCGCGCCACCACCTTGCCGCTGCGCAAATCAAGTTCAGCGATGGCGGAATCATTCCACAATGCGACGAATCCGCGCCTGCCGTCCCGGGTCACGATCACACTGATTGGAAAAGCCGCCGGGACGGTCCGCGCCGAGGAAAGATCAAAGCGGTGGATAACCTTGCCGGTGACGGTATCCAACAGCAGCGCGTCGTCTGAAAATTCATCGGCGATGAGCAGCTGTTCGTTTCCGGCCGTATCGCCCGGCGCGCGCGCGACCACCGCTATCCCCGCGGGTGCCGGGATCGCGAGTCCCTCGCGCAATGCAGCGCCAAGCCGGTTCTGCGCCTTTCCTGGGGCCAGCCGTTGCAGCGGCACGGGAATCAAGCGTTCCGCGACCAGCCTGCCATTGACCAGCTTGTACACGGCGATTGCATTACCGGTCTGATTGGGCTTACCGCCCTCCGGTGCGGTGAGCGAATCGAGACTCGCGTACACGTGCGTGTTGTCCGCGCTGAAGGCAATGCCCTGATAAAA
>JANYAD010000190.1 GCA_025355165.1 Gammaproteobacteria bacterium
GGTCACAAGCTGCTGGATGAAATGCGCGCACTCAGTGAAATTCGTACGCCGCGCATCAATGGCGATTTGCCAAGACCGGAAATCGTGGTGCATCCGAGGCTTGATTTGGCAGCGCAAATGGGCGTGAGTGTGCAAAGCATCAGCGAGACCATCCGTATCGCCACCTTGGGCGATCTGCCGCAAAACGGAGCAAAATTTGCCTTAAGCGATCGTACCATCCCGATCCGCGTCAGCCTGCCGGAGAAGTCACGGCGCGACCTGACCACGCTTGAGAATTTGCCCGTTCCTACTAGCTCCGGCGCGAGCGTGCCCTTGAAGTCGGTGGCCGACTTGAGTTTCGGGCAGGGTCCCTCAGCGGTGCGGCGCTACAATCAGAGCCGGCGCTTGTACATCGATGCGGACTTGGCCCCCGGCGTGCAGTTGGGGACGGCGAACGCAAAAGTGTATGCGCTGCCCACGCTCAAGAACTTGCCGCAGGGCGTGCGCCTGGTGGAAACCGGTGATACCGAGTTCATGAACGAGCTGGTCGCGAATTTCGCGATAGCCGTGGCGGCCGGGGTATTGATGGTGCTGGCCGTGCTGGTACTGTTGTTCGCACGGGTCTTTCAGCCCATTACTATCCTCTCGGCCTTGCCGCTGTCGCTCGGCGGCGCGGTCCTGGCCCTGTTTCTCACCAATACCCCCTTCTCATTGCCCGTCATGATCGGTGTGCTGATGCTGATGGGTATCGTGGCGAAGAACTCGATTTTGTTGGTGGATTTCGCCATTGAAGAGATGCGTGCCGGCAAGTCTCGTTTGCAGGCCATCGTCGAGGCCGGCCATAAGCGCGCGCGGCCCATCGTCATGACCACCGTAGCCATGGTGGCCGGTATGCTGCCGGTGGCATCGGGCTTGGGCGAAGCCAGCGATTTTAGGCAGCCCATGGCAATTGCGGTCATCGGCGGACTCATTACCTCAACGTTGCTGACCCTCGTCATCGTTCCGGCGGTCTTTACCTTGTTCGATGACATTGAGCGCTGGGTAGCGCCGAAGGCGGTGAAATTGCTGGCGGGTTCGCCGGCCGCACCTCTGGGAGCGCCTGCGGTTCAACAGGCGGAATGACGCACTGCGCCTGGCCTTCGTAGCCGCGTTACTACCCTGCGGCGCGTTGCTGATGAACCTTGCGGTTGCGGCGCCCCTCAACGCCGCAAACTTCGAGCGCATGCAGGGGTGCGGCGGAGCGAGTCCGGGCAAGCCGCTCTACTACAACTTGAGTCTCTCGAGCGCCGCCAGGCAGCTGGCGGACGGTGTTCCCTTGCAGAGCGCGGTTTCCAACAGCGGTTATCTCGCCGCCAAATTGACCGAGCTGCACCTATCCGGAGTTACCGGGGATGCTGAGATGCAGCGCCTGCTCGCGACGCGCTACTGCCAAACTTTGCAAGATCCGCAGTTGCAAGATTTCGGCGCAGAACAGCGCGGCCGTGAGGTGTGGGTGGTGCTCGCAGCGCCTGCCTCGGTACCCGCCGCGCGCGATGCGAGGGCAGTCGCGCAGGAGATCCTCGATCAAGTCAATGCGGTGCGGGCCGCCGGTCGACGCTGCGGCGCCACACCCTTTAAGCCCGCGGCGCCACTTAGCTTGGATGCCTCCTTGACCCGTGCCGCACTCGCGCACTCCACCGACATGGCCACGCATGATCGCTTCGATCACCAGGGAAGCGATTCCAGCACTCCTGCCAAGCGTGTCGAGCGCGCTGGCTTCGGCCAGCATCGTATCGTCGGGGAAAATATTGCCGCGGGAGCGATGACGCCGGGCGAAGTCATGAAAGGATGGCTGGCGAGCCCGCCGCATTGCGCAAACATCATGGACGGGCGATTCACGCTGATCGGCATCGCCTATGCGGAAAATCTCCGTACCCGATCGGCCGTATTTTGGACTCAGGACTTTGCGGCACACTAAAGGCGGCGAGCTAGGGCTTGGTTTCGATGACTTCCCGCAAGCTCTCCAACAGCTCGGTTGCGATCAGCAACTTCTTCGGATCGGTATCGGCCAGTAATTCCTCGCGCAGCGCCACCGCTTCGGCTTTGACTCTTTCATAAATCTTCGCTCCCGCTGGCGTGAGCACCACGCGCTTGACGCGCCGGTCAGTGGTCGAGGCCTCGCGTAACACCAGGCCCGCTTTCACCAGCCGATCGATCATCGCCACCATGGTGGCGCCTTCCACGCCGAGCTTGTCGGCGAGTTCGGATTGAGACAACGGCGAGCGCGCTTTCGCGGCGAAGGCAATCGTCATCCAGCTCGCTTGGCTCACACCAAGATACTTAAGGCGTCGATCCACCGCCTGGCGCCAAGCGCGGGAAGTGCTATGCAGCACATCGCTGAATCGCTCTTCCAAATCGCTCATTCGCAGCCCTCTAATAATTAGCTATCTAATCAATTGTAGCACACCCGCTCAAGCGTCGTACCGTTGAGTGTGAGCGAAAAATGCAGCGTGTAACGGAGGTTCGCGAGCTCGCTGCGGCGTCAATGGCGAATAGCGTCGCGGTAGTACAATGGCTTGCCTCCTCGATCCTGCCTAACACGGCTCACCGCCAGCACGCGACAGCGTGCCGCCACAAACTTTAGGGAGAAAAAGTAATGAAGGGAATTGTCCACTGGCTTATCGCATGGCCGCGCGAGGTAGCGGCGCATCTCGGTTGGCTCGCACCTCTGTTTGCGCGCATTACGGTCGGCTGGGTTTTTCTGTTGAGCGGGTGGGGCAAGCTGCACAATCTGCCGCAGGTGACTGAAAACTTCATCGGCTGGGGCATCCCGTTTCCCCAGTTTTTCACACCGCTTACCTCCGGGATCGAGTTTCTCGGCGGTCTGTTCCTGCTGCTGGGATTGCTGACGCGCATTTCGGCCGGCGCTTTAGCGGTAACCATGATCGTGGCCATTAAAGCGGCGAAGTGGGCCGAGGTGGACACGCTCGAGACATTGTTGGGGTTCGATGAATTCGAATACCTGGCCTTGTTTTTGTGGCTTGCCATCGCCGGACCGGGTTTTTTGTCCATCGATTATTTGCTGCTGCGCCGTTTCGGCAGGACGCCGGCTAAATTGGTCGAGGGCTATGCGGCTTAGCCGCTTATACTCAGCATTTGCTTTTCGCGCTTGCGCAGGTGGGCGCACAACCGACTCATGAGGTGTGATCGTTACTATGAATGACAGTTCAGCAGCAATTGAGCAGATTTCCATCAATACGTTGCGCTTTCTTGCTGTCGACCAGGTCGAGAAGGCAAAGAGCGGGCATCCGGGCGCTCCGCTGGGATTGGCGCCCATTGCCTATTTGCTGTTTCACGATGTGATGAAATTCAATCCGACCGACCCACTGTGGTCGGATCGCGACCGGTTTGTGTTATCGAACGGTCACGCCTCGGCGTTGCTTTACGGCGTGCTGCATCTGACGGGCTATGACTTGCCGCTTGATCAGTTGCAGCAATTTCGCCAGTGGGGCTCGCACACGGCGGGACATCCCGAATACGGCGAAACGCCCGGAGTGGAGGTCACCACCGGGCCCCTCGGGCAGGGATTCGCCGAAGCGGTCGGCCTTGCCGTCGCGGAGCGCCACCTCGCGGCGACCTACAACCACGGCGAGCACACGCCCGTGGATCACCGCACTTATGTTCTATGCGGCGATGGCGACCTGATGGAGGGTATCTCCCATGAATGCGCGTCGCTGGCGGGAACGTTGGGCCTAGGCAAGCTTATTGTCTTTTATGACGATAACTTGATCTCGTTGGATGGACCGACGGAGTTGAGTTTTACCGAGGATGTTACACGCCGTTTCGAGGGTTACCATTGGCATGTGCAAATGGTGCATGACGGAAACGATTTGACGGCCCTGCGAAAGGCCATCGATGCGGCACAAGAGGAGACCTCAAGACCATCGCTAATTCGTGTGCGCACGGTGATCGGTTACGGCTCCCCCAAAGCAGGTACCAGTGCAGCGCATGGCGAGGCCTTAGGAGCGGAGGCTACCAAGGCCACTAAACGCAATCTAGGGTTCCCGGAAGATAAGAGCTTTTATATCCCCGATGAAGCGCAAAGGCACTGGCGGCAGGCGGTGGCGAAGGGACAAGCGGCGCAGGCGCGCTGGAATGCCCAATACGAGTTGTACGGCAAGGCCTACCCCACCTTGTCGCAGCAGTATGACCGCACCACCGCAATGCGCCTGGCGGAAGGCTGGGAGAAAGCCATACCGCGATTTGCGGCCGATAAACCCATGGCCACGCGCAACGCGGGCGGTGCGGTCCTGAACGCCATCGCCAATACCGTGCCGGAACTGTTTGGCGGGGCGGCAGATCTGACCTCTTCCACCAAGACCATATTCAAGGACTCGCCGAGTTTTCACGTCGATCCGAAAGGCAGAAACATTTATTACGGCGTGCGCGAGTTCGCCATGATGGCCATGGTCAATGGGATTGCCGCGCACGGCGGCTTGATCCCGTTCGGCTCCACTTTCTTCACCTTCTCTGATTACTGCCGATCGGCGTTGCGCATGGGGGCCCTGCAGAGTTCCCACTCGCTGTATATCTTTACGCATGACTCGGTGGGCTTGGGTGAGGATGGGCCGACCCATCAGCCCATTGAACATCTCATGGCGCTGCGCGTCATTCCGCAGCTAACGGATTTCCGCCCCGCCGACGCCAACGAAACGGCGGCGTGCTGGCAGCTTGCGCTGGAACGCAAATCGGCGAGCTTCATGGCGCTGTCAAGGCAAGATCTGCCGGTGCTGGATCTCAACAAGTACCGGGTGTTCGAGGGAGTTCGTCAAGGCGCCTATGTCCTCGATGCAAGCGGCCGGGATATTATTCTGGTCGCCACGGGCTCTGAAGTGTCGGTGATTTTACAGGCGGCCGAGGAGCTGAAAAAAGCCAACATCGGCGCCACGGTGGTATCGATGCCGAGCTTCAAGATTTTCGAAGAGCAGGACGAAGCGTACAAACTGTCGGTATTCCCGAAGAACAAGCCGATCATCTCCGTCGAGGCGGGCGCGACCCTGGGCTGGTATAAATATATTGGCCGTGAGGGAATCGCGATCGGCATCGATCGATTCGGCGCCTCGGCGCCGGGCAAAGTCGTACTCGAGAAGCTCGGGATATCCGTCAGCCACGTAGTGGCGGCTGCGCGAAGCTTGGTCGATCGCAAAAGCTGATATCGACGGGTCCGCAAATCGCCTCTGCGCGAGCGTGGCGGCCGTTTGCGCTGGTTTACTCGCAGGAATCACCGAGCCGTGACGATCCGCCTTGCAGTTGCGAGCGATGCCGCGTCGATTGCCAGCCTTCATGCAAAGAGCTGGCAAACCGCCTATCGCGGCATTCTTAGCACGCAGTTCCTGGACGGTCCGGTCATCGCAAACAGACTGCAAGTGTGGCAGGAGCGGTTTGGCGAGACTGCGCCTCACAACCAATACATTCTTGTCAGCGAGCATGAGAGCGCAGTGCAGGGCTTCGCATGCGCGTATTTAGACGCCGATCCGCAGTGGGGAACCTTGTTGGACAATCTGCATGTCGAGCTTGGGTCTCGGGGCAGAGGGCTCGGTGCCCGGCTCATGGCGAGGGTGGCGCAAAAGATCGGGCGCGATGGGCTAACCCCGACGATGCATCTGTGGGTATATGAGCAGAACGTTGAGGCGCGGCGCTTCTATGAGCGCCTGGGCGGCATTCCCGCCGATTGGGTCGCCGAGAGCGGGCCGGACGGAAGTCGCGTGAATGCCGTTCGATACGCCTGGCGACAGCTTGAGGTTCTTGCGCTGTGTGGCCATGGTTGAACCCCGCGAGGGAACCGAAGCCGATGCGGTCGTCTTCCGCGGCACGCAATGGCTTTGCCGGGAATACAGCCTGGTACTTGAAGCGAAGGGTATTCAGCATGAAGTGCGGCAGATTGAAGGGGCATGGATTCTAGCTGTGCCGGCGCCCGTGCTTGGCGAAGCATACGATGAAATCAGCCGATACTCCGCGGAGCGCCGCGTGCCGCA
>JANYAD010000224.1 GCA_025355165.1 Gammaproteobacteria bacterium
GGTCAATGGACCGGGGGTCAGCAATATCGGATCCGTCATCTTGGGGAGTGTACCTTGCTAATCCCGATACTTATCCAGCGCATCGCCGAGTGCGCTCCTGAGCGGCGCGAGCCAGGGCTCGAAGTTCTTCCACTGATCAAGCCCGTCGCGGAAAATGGGTTGCCGGACCTGCTCCGAGCTTGCAGTACGTACGCTGCGCTCGGTCTTGTGGAAGTCCAGACACGCGGGCTCGAATTCAAGTCCGCAGAAATCGAGAAGCCGGCGGACAGTGGGTTCGAGATCATCGACGATGTCCTCGTGGTCTACTTTAAGAATCCTGCCGGGCAACACGGTGTTCCAATGCCGCATCAGCTCGAGGTAGGTTCGATAATAGCGGGCGATGTCGACGAGGCTGTAGGTGAACTCTTGGCCGGAGGCAAACAGTTGCTTGAAATTACTGAAACAGCAAGCCATGGGCTCGCGCCTCGCATCGATGATCTTGGCGTTCGGCAGCAGCAGATGAATGAGCCCGATGTGCCGAAAGTTGTTCGGCATCTTGTCGATGAAGAACGCCATATCGGTGCGGTACACGCGCGTATCGCTCAGGTACTTCTCGCCCAAACGAAGCAAATCCTCCGCTCGCAAGTCTTGAAGAACCCGTGGGTAGCGCGGAGAGGATTGCTCAGACTCGTCGCGCCCTTGCAATTCGTGGACGATCCTCTGGATATCCGCAAGCTCGTGCGTTCCTTCCACTCGCGAATGCGAAGCGAGGATTTGCTCGAGCAACGTAGATCCGGAGCGCGGCAATCCTACGATAAAGATCGGATCCGCTGCACGTGAACCTCCGCCTTCATGGCGCGCAAACAGTTCGCGGGTGCATGTCGCGATTTGCATTTGCGTGTTGCGCTCGATAATTTCAGGCCGGTAACGGCTTTCGGCCCGTTTGAGCTGATTTCCGCGCTCGTAGTACCGGTACGATCCTGCGTAGTCGCCGCTATCCTCGAGAGCTTTACCGAGGGCAAAGCATAGATGGTAGCGATCGACCGGGGATGTGCCGAGGCGTGCTTCCTCAGCGCGCATGCGGGTCAGCTCATCCGGCGCAAAGCGATACGTTTTAAGATTCGCAAGACTCCAATAGGCATCGCCGTAGTCCGCTTGGGCAGCACTCGCAGCGCGATAGGCTTCGATGGACTCCGCGGTCCGACCCAAGGTTTTTAGCGAGTGGGCTATCGATAGATGCAGCTCAGCCGCGTGCGGCGCCCCGGCCAAGAGCTGCTGATACAGGGCAAGCGCCTTCTCGTTGGCACCGATGCCGACGCAAGCGGTGGCAAAAAGGGTCTGGTAGTGCCGATTCTGCGGTTCGAGTGCCAACAGCTTCTCAAGTTCCTGGATGGCCCGCCTGTGTTTGTGCCGATCCAGCAGCACCCGTGCGTACTCGAATCGCGCAATTTTGTAGTTGGGCGCGAGTTCCAAGACCGCTTGCAACAGGATTTCTGCATCATCGAGCACATCGTGCGCAATACCGATGCGTGCCAGCAGCCGCATGGCCTCAACGTGGTTGCCGTGTTTCAAGAGGAATGCCCGAATGATGGCTTCGGCCGGAGCGAGTTCGCCGTCCAGAAAGTATGCGGTCGCGGCTACCACTTCCGCGGGCAAATTCTTCAAGGTTGCGACGTGATCTGCCGCCATCTGGGCGTTTTCCCGATTGCCCTTCATGCGGTACAAGCTCTCGAGCATGCCCCAACTGGCCGGGAGCGCCAGGTTGATATTCACGGCCGCCAGAAAGGCCTCGATGGCCCGCGGCGCGTCTCGCAAAGCCACATAGCAATGGCCGCGCTCCTGATGCAGACGGCTAAATCGCGGATGATGCCGCTCGAGTCGATCGAGCGTACCGAGCGCCGCGGGAATCTGGTTGAGGTAGCGTTGGCTGACGGCGCACATGTAGAGGACATCGCGATTCTCAGGTACCTGCACGGCAAGCGAGTTTGCCGCGCTCAGGGCTTCGGCGTAGCGACGTTGCTCGAGTAGCCCGCGAATCCGCAGCACCTCCGCCTCGACGGGCGAGGCGCCGCCGGCGGCCGATTGCGTGTCCATCATCATGAGCAAGATTCCAATTCGGTAAGACTGTGCAACTCACCCAAAAATGCTTCGTAGTGGTGCCAGCGTCCAGCGGAGGACGGTGTAATCTTTTGGCGCACCTGCCAATTGCTGGCAGTGACGACGGTGCGATCAGTCTGATGGAAATCCAGGCAGCGCGGGTCCCACGGCAGACCCACGAATTGCACGATTTTTCTGATCCATGGCTCAGGATCGTGCACCAATTCCTCGTACGGCACGTCCAAAATCGCGCCCTCGGGCAAGGTAGATCGCCAGTGCTGCATGAGGCGGTGATACTGCTTGAAGTAGTGCGCGATGTCTGCCAAGTCATTGGCATAGGTGTGCGTGTTGGAGAAGATCTGGAAGTAAATGGACAAACCGGTATCTAGCGGATTTCTCTGCATGTGAATGATGCGCGCATTGGGAAGGGCCGCGTGGATCAATCCCAAATTCATGAAGTTCGCCGGCATCTTGTCGATCACGCGGGACTCGTTGGCCGACAAGCTCGCCAGATGCTTGAGGTAATTGTCCGCTGTCGCGCGAATCGCTGCATCGCTTTGAGCCTCACGCTGCGCCAAGGATTCGTACCTGAGGCAGGCGCCGAGCCAGAAGCGCAGCTCTCCGCAGCCGAAGGCGCCCGGGTGCGAGGCGAGGATTTGCTCCGTGAGCGTGGTGCCGGAGCGCGGCATGCCGACGATGAATACCGGGCGTGTGGATTCATTGCCCTCGGGGCGCGCCCGACGCAGCCATTCTTGATCATACAAAGCCGTGATTTGTTGCACGCGGCGCATGAGGCGCGGCCGATCATGCTTGATGCCGCTGCGCTTTTTCAATTCATTGGCGAGGCGGTAGCTGGCAAATGCACTGTCATAATCGCGCACGTCATCGAAATACTTTCCGAGCGCAAAGCGCAGTTTGATCTGCTCTCCAATGCCCAACGGTTTGCCGAGCAACTTTTGCGCTGCATCGAGCCACGCCGTGTCGACGCCCATTTTTCGGTAGCGTGCGAGGGCTGCCCAGGCATCCGGTAACTCCGGAGCGATCGAAATAGCGCGCCGAAACAGCTGTTGCGCAGCGTCGAAGCGCCCGCGGTCGGCCTGAATTTCACCGAGCAGCGTCAGCGCTTCGGCAGAATCTGCGGCGACACTCAAGGCCTTGCGGCAACTCTCTTCGGCCTCGGCCACGCGACCGACCTGACGCAGCACCTTGCTCAGCGCGATGTAAGCGTCGGTGTAATCAGGCCTCAGTTCGATTGCGCGAGCATAACTTTCGACCGCCCCATTGAATGACCCTAAGTCAAATAGCGCGTTGCCCTTGAGAAGCTGCGCATCGGCGGAATTCGCTTCAAGTTCCAGCGCGCGTCGGCAATGGGCCAAGGCCTCCTGAGGCCGGCCGAGTTCGCGCAGCGCGTTCCCCAAATTGGCGTGCGCGCCGGCGGAATCCGGCCGGATATCGAGGACTCCCCGATAGCTCGCTGCCGCTTCCTCATATCGTCTCAGAGCGAGCAGCGCATTGCCTAGGTTATTGTGGGCTTCCGGCAAATCCGGCCGCAACTCGAGCATGCGGCGATAGTGGCGCACTGCATCTTCGATCTGTCCCAGCTCGACCAGCGCGTTGCCCAGATTGCCATGCGCCTCCGCGAAGTCGGGCCGCAGGTTGAGGGCTGCGCGGAAACTCGCGGCGGCCTCGGCTAGCTGGCCCGCCTCCAGCAGAACTGAACCAAGACTGTCGTGCGCTTGGGCAAATTCAGGGTTGAGGACCAGCGCGCGGCGCTGACTGAGGATTGCACCGGCAAGATCTCCGCGATCGTGCTGCGCGTTGCCCAAGTAAAAGTGAATCTCGGCATCTTGCGGCATCAGCTCGCTGGCGCGTCGCATCGCGCGCAACGAATCCTTGCCTTGCAGCATCAGCGCGCCCGCGTACAACTTCCAAATCGATCCCAAATTGGGGTGAACATCGAGGAGTGAGCGAGCTTTCAGCTCCACTTGTTCATATTGCCCGCCATTCATCAAGGCGGTTAGCGCAGCGAGGCTAAGATCCGGGCGCGAGACGCCTTGCGCTGCCGCGGTGCTTAGTTGCGCGCAGCAGCGCTTGTATTTTTTCCCGCTGCCGCACGGGCACGCATCATTTCTGCCGGGCTTCACAACGACCCAAGCTTAGCGCATGCGGAAAAGGCGGGCACTACTGCCCGCCTAACCGGTTTGTTTTAGAATTTATAGCCGATCCGTACCCCGATGATGCGGGGCCGAATCGGAACCTCCGATTTGATGAACTGCGCCGAGGAGGTGAACACGCTGGCGTGCGAATCGCCGAGATTGGCACCGAAGGCCTCCGCGGTCCAACTATCTTTAGCAACGCCCAGCGAGGCGTCATATGTGGTGTATCCGGGTTGGAAGTAGCGCAATAGCGTGGTGGTCGGATTCCCCACGAAGTTCGTCGTACCGTTGTCAATCTGGTTGTACATGCCGCCCACATGATTGGCCCCAGCCATGACAAACGCCTTGTAGTCGCTGATCGCCCAGTCGTAGCGCGCCCGCACGTTATATTCGATTTTCGGCGAAAATGCCGGTGTGCCGCCTTGCGGACCAAAGACGGCGTCCGCTGGCGCCAAAATTCCAGCAGGATTCACGATTTGCGTGATGCACTTGCCGAAGGTTGCGCTCGCCGGGTTATTGGCCAGCAGGCAGGGGTTATTGGCTTGCTTGGCATCGTTGTAAGACATCGATCCCTGCAGTGTCAGGCCCTGCGTCACGCGGCCCACAACCTGCAACTCCGCGCCATTGATGCGGTAGTTGGCGCCATTGGTGACGAAGGTAGTGTTGCCGAGCTGCGAGGGGCTGAACAGCGGATCCTGTATCTCATTCCATAGCATGTGGTACGCGGACAAATTGACCTGCAGGCGATGTTCGAAGAACTCCGATTTCAGGCCGACCTCGTTGTTGGTCAGTGAATCGGGCGCGTAACCCGAGGGCTTGAACAACTGCTTCTTGCCATCAGGGCCCGTCGCGACCAGACTTTTGCCCGTTTCCCGATTAAAGCCGCCCGGACGATAACCCTGAGAGTAGGTGTAATAAAGCAGAATATCCGGCGTGATATGCCAGGTAAGATTGCCGCGACTGCGGAAGCCGTTGTAGGTCTTCCTCAGACCGATCTTGTCAAGGTTTTTGCCCGCCAGACACGGATTCGGCACATTGCCGCAGGAGGTGGTCGTATAGTACTCCGAACCGGTCTCGTATTCGTCGTAGTGGTACCAGCGCGTGCCGCCGGTAACCGTCAATACCTTTGGAATAATGTCGAAGTCGATGGAGGTGAACAGCGCGTCCTGTTTGTAGCCGCGCTGCAAATCCTCGCCGAACGCGGTGGTATCGCCGCGCGTGCCGGGATGGGTAGCCGTGGTACCCGGTAGCGGCCCGACGTTGCCCGTGCAGGCGGGACCGCCTGCCTGCGCCACCGCGAGGTTCGCCGGGTTGCATGCCGGCAAAGACTTGTAGTTGAAATTCATGTCGTCTTGGATTTTGAAATTCTCATAGAAGGCGCCAAAGAGCGCGCGAATGCGCCAATCATACGGCGTGCTGAGGCGGATTTCGTGCGTCTGGTGAGTGTTTCGAGTCCAGTCGTTCCAATCGGTCGCCGCCGTGTAGCACCTGAGTGGACCTTTGCTGGACACCGTCCCCGGCGCGCCGGTGCACTGGTAGTAATCGCCTTCCGAGCCGCGGGCGTAGTTCGAGTAATCGTTCACCTGTTGGGTGGTGCGAACGAGGTAGCCTCCGGTGTACACGGCACTCAAGAAACCGATCTTGCCATTGAGAGTCCAAGACGTATTTTCGAATTTGTCCTTATCGTAACTGGGCGTGAAGGAAGTCACTTGCAAGGGCGCGAGTTTCTGACCGTCCGACCCCAGCGGATACTGCGTGAAGACGCCGTCGGCCTCCATGTTTTGATAGCTTTGTTGGACGAGCAAGCTCCAATCGTCGGTGAATTGGTACAAACCTGACACGCGTAGTCCGGTGTAGTCCACCGGGTTCTGATTGTCCTTCGCAACCGCGAGGTTGTTGGTGACCGGGAGTCCCAGCGGCACGCATACACCGTTTGGCAAACCTGCTGCAGGGGCGCCGGGAGGCAGACCATTGGGACATACGCCCGCCGTCGGTCCAACGCCGAAGCGAAACGTGCCGTTATCGGTGTTCTGCCGGGTGAAACTGCTGGGTACGTTATCGATATAACCGCCGCGATGATCGGTATAGATCACGGCGCGCACGGCGAAATGGTCGGTGATGAGCGGCAGGTTCAGCACCGCATTTATCGCGCTGTTGGGATCTCCACCCGACGTCACGCTGTAGGCGGCATCGGCGCTGCCCTCGACGACGTTGAGCTTCGGTTTGTTGGTGATGTAGCGAATCGCTCCCGCTTCGGCGCCGCCACCGAACAGAGTGCCCTGCGGACCCTCGAGAATTTCGATGCGTTCCATATCAACCGCATTGATATCGAGATTGCGACCTGGGAATTGCACCGATTGATCGTCCAGATACAGCGCGACATTGGGGAATGAGGCGATCGAAGATTGCGACTGGTTGCCGGCAGAGCCCGGGCTCAAGCCGCGCATGAAGATGTTGCCTTGGCCTGGACCATTGGTAGCAAAGGACACGTTTGGCAGGTATTTAACCGCATCGTCAAACGAGGTGATGTTGAGTTCTTTGAGCTGCACACTTGAAAGCGTCTGAATCGTGATCGGCACGTTTTGCGCGTTTTCCGTGCGGCGCTGTGCCGTCACCGTGACTTCTTGAATGGCCTCGCTGCTGACCTCAGTATCGGCGGCCGCTGCCACACTCGACAGCCCTGCGGCCGCGCAGCTGCTCAAAATAGCCGCAATGGCATACGACAACTTTGGATTTGAATGCATAATTCATCCCTTCCGTTATTAAAAAAAACGCTCGGACAGTCGTCATTCTTGTTATCTCATACCGAGAATAGCATCGAGCACGCAAAGCGTAAGATCTTTTTGTTGCAGTAATGCTTCAAACGGTATGCGGAAATTGGATTCAGTAATGCGAAAAATCGCTGAGCGGCTATTGCAATGTTCAACTACGCAGCAGCCAACCTGGGTACACCAAGCTGGTATTCTCTCAATGGCCGCTAATTGTTGAATCGCAGTTCACCGCCCTATGTTGCGCCGTATCCACAGTCAGGCGGCGACAAAAACCTTGTTTTCACTCAACCCAACGGCCGATTGGCCATTTCCAAATGTAGCGGGGTGGTATCCGCGCACGGATTGGCCAATGCGACTGCCTCATTCAATTCGATGCCGAGGCCTGGCGCAGTCGGCGGAATCACGTGGCCTTCTTCCCAGCGAATGGGACTCTGGAGGATTTCGGCGTGGAAGCCGCCCCACTCCTGAATACCTTCCAATATCAAGAAATTAGGCGAACAAGTTGCGATCTGGATGTTGGCGGCGCCGACCACGGGGCCGCAGTACAAATGGGGTGCGATTTGCGCATAGTGAACCTCGGCGAGGGCGGCAACTTTCTTCGCTTCGAGCAGGCCGCCCACTCGGCCGAGATTGATCTGCAGGATGTTGGCGGCCCCGCAAGCCAGTACGCGCGCAAATTCGTACTTGGTCGTCAGCCGCTCGCCGGTAGCGATCGGAATGCGCGTGCCGCGCGCCACGATGGCCATCTGCTCTGGCATTTCGGGCGGCACCGGCTCTTCAAACCACAGGGGATCGTAGGGTTCCAGCAGCCGGGCGAGGCGCAGAGCGCCGGAGGTGGTGAATTGTCCGTGTGTGCCGAGCAGCAAATCCGCGTCTGCGCCGACCGCCTCCCGCACCAAACGAACTAGGCGAACGGTGCGCTGCAGAGAGTCCTGGGTCGGCTGGCGCGGGTCATAAGCCGAAAAGCCGCCGGTGGGATCGAATTTGACGGCGGTAAAACCTCTTGCCACATACTCAGCCGCGCGTTGCGCAGAGCGCTCCGCGTCATGGTAGAACTCCTCCCCCTCACCGGCGGCGGGGTAGAGATAGGTGTAGCTGCGCAGCCGTTCATGGACTTTACCGCCCATCAGATTGTAAATCGGCTGACCCAGCGCCTTGCCGATGATGTCCCAGCACGCCATTTCAAGGCCGCTGATAACACTCATGAGCGACAGGTCGGGCCGCAGCGTGAATCCGGAAGCATAGCTCTCACGCCAGAATGACTCGATCCGCATCGGATCGCGCCCGAGCAGGCGCCGTGCGAAAAGATCTTCGATCATGGAGGCAATGACCTTAGGCCCAAATGTGGCCGCGTACACCTCCCCCAAGCCTT
>JANYAD010000234.1 GCA_025355165.1 Gammaproteobacteria bacterium
GGCCGCTCCGATGGTGAGGTCCTGGGCGAGGTACAAATGAATTATCTCGGTGAAAAGACTGGGTGCCGGTATGTATACCCCCAACGAGGTCCATCGGTTGGCTTGCACGCCGGTCTCTTCCTTCAGTTCCCTTACCGCGCACACTTCAGGCCGCTCGCCCGCGTCGAGCTTGCCGGCAGGAATTTCCCACAGAAAATCCTGTATGCCGTGCCGGTACTGGCGCACCACGCAGACGCGATTGGCGGCATCGAGGGCGACGATGGCAGCCGCTCCCGGATGGCGGACGAAATCGATCTCGTACTCGCGGCCGTTCGCGTAAAGCAGCCGTTCGGTGGAAACATGGATGACGCGGCCGTTGTGCACCGGATTGCTCGCAACTGAGACGGGTTTCAACATGAATTGGGTCCTATCAAGACTTGAGCGTTAATGATCATCGCCGAAAGTCGGGCCAGTGTGTGATCTGGCTCCTGGCGCGCCGCCCTTAACATACGTAATGCTGAAGCGGGTCTAAGTGTTGCGTCGAAATCTGGATATCCGTACAGTGCTGCAAGCCCATGATGAAAGTTAAGCCAAACGCCTTCGACGCGCTGAACCCGGGGCAGCGCCGCGCTGCCACTTTCGGCACCGTCGTTCCGGAGCAAGGCGTCACCGCGGGCCCGCTGCTCATCCTGGCAGGTGCTGGAACCGGTAAGACCAATACGCTGGCGCATCGCACCGCTCACCTTGTGGTGAACGGCACTGATCCGGCGCGCATCCTCATGCTGACTTTCACGCGCCGCGCGGCGCAGGAAATGATCAAGCGCACGCAGGGCATCGTGGCCGAAGTCATGTCCAATCGCGGCAAGGCGGGAGACCGCAGCGTCGTGTCGAGGTTGATCTGGGGCGGCACTTTTCATTCGATCGGCAGCCGCATCTTGAGGCTGTACGCCAAGCATTTGGGGCTGGACACGAATTTTACCGTGCTGGACCGTGCGGATGCCGCCGACTTGCTCGACGTCATCCGGCATGAACTGGGATTTTCCACCAAGGACAAGCGATTTCCGCGCAAGGACGCCTGCCTTGCGATCTATTCCTATCGGGTCAACACGCGGCTCTCGCTCAAGCAGACCCTGGAGGAGCAGTTTCCCTGGTGCCGCGAGTGGGAAGCGGATCTGACGCGTCTGTATCGCGAGTACGTGGCGCGCAAGCAAAAAAATCGAGTGTTGGACTACGACGATCTGCTGCTCTATTGGCACGTCATGATGCAGACTCCCGCCTTGGCGCAAAGTCTGTCGAAGAATTTCGATCATGTTCTGGTGGATGAGTACCAGGACACCAGCACCTTGCAAGGTGAAATCGTTCACGCGCTCAAACCCGATGGCAACGGCGTCACCGTGGTGGGCGATGATGCTCAGGCCATTTACTCGTTCCGTGCTGCCGCCGTCGAGAACATATTAGGCTTTGCCGCTCGCTACAAACCCAAGGCTGAAGTGCTCGTTCTGGCGCAAAACTACCGCTCGACGCAGCAGATACTGGATTCGGCGAACGCGCTCATGTCGGAGGGCGCACGCCATCACCGCAAGACGTTGTTGAGCACGCGGCAATCGGCGCAGAAGCCCTTTTATGTGGCCCTGGACGATGTGCAGGCCCAAGCCGAATACATCACCGGCAAGATTTTGCAGACGCGGGAAGTGGGCGGCTCGCTGAAACGGCATGCAATTCTCTTCCGCAGCTCGCATCACAGCGATGTGTTGGAGGTTGAGCTTGCCAAGAAAAATATTCCGTTCGTGAAGTACGGCGGTTTGAAATTCCTGGAGGCGGGGCACGTCAAGGACATGATGTCGGTGCTGCGCTGGGCGGATAATCCCCGAAACTCCGTAGCCGGGTTTCGCGTCCTGAAACTGCAGGCGGGATTCGGTCCGGCAAACGCCAAGCAATGTCTGGACCTTTTCGAGGCCCGCGGCTTCGAGTCCAAAGCGCTCGCGGACTTCGATGCGCCCCAGGCGGTTAAAATGGAATGGAAGCGCTTCTGTGCGCTATATGAAAAGCTTGCCGATCCCTCGACCCCCTGGCCCGGGCAAGTCGGCCTGGTAAAGGACTGGTATAAGCCGCAGCTCGAGCGCATTTACGATTCGGGCTGGACGCGCATGGGAGATTTGGAGCAATTGGAACAGCTTTCGGTGCAACACCCTAGCCGAGAGCGCTTTTTGACTGAGCTTACGCTCGATCCGCCGCTGGCCACGAGCGATCAGTCCGCCGGCGCATCGAAGGACGAGGACTACGTCATTCTGTCCACCATCCATTCCGCAAAAGGCCAGGAATGGGACAATGTCTATGTGCTTAATGTCTCGGACGGGAATTTTCCATCCGAGTTCTCTACCGGCAAGCCCGAAATGGTCGAGGAAGAACGCCGCTTGCTGTATGTGGCCATGACTCGGGCCCGCAACGAATTGCATCTATGCGCTCCACTGAAGTTCGCCGTCACTCAACAGGCCAAGCATGGCGACGCCCATGTCTACGGAGCCAAAAGCCGATTCATGAGCGACAAGGTATTGGATAGCTTGGAAAAGGTTTCTGTGCGCACCACCGTGGGCGTGGAAAACCTAAAAGCGGGCGATGCGACGACGGTCGACGTCGTCGCGCAGCTCAAAGAAATGTGGTGAGCGAAAAGGGTGGCGCCGCTACCCGGCTTTTACCAGCGGCGTGATCCGCCGCCGGCACCACCACCACCACCACCACCACCGCTTCCGCCGCCACCGCCACCGCCACCGCCGGGTCTTCGGGGGGCCCGTTCTTGCGCCTCATTCACGCGCAGCGGCCGCCCGCCCATCTGGAAGCCGTTCGTCTGTTGGATGGCGTTTTGTGCTTCACCCGCGGCCATATCGACGAAGGCAAATCCGCGCGGCCGACCGGTTTCCCGATCATTGATGAGTTTCACTGATTCCACTTTGCCGTGACGCTCGAAAATGGCGCGGACTTCATCTTCAGTTGCGGTGAATGGCAGGTTGCCAACGTAGATCGTCGTCATTCAACTAATCTCACTACCTATGTTTGATCATGCAGGCATCCTCGCTGCTCGCGCGGAGGCCTGTACCGCCGGCCGTGCACTAATTTCGATTAGGAAAACGACCTAATGGCCGACTCTACGCTTCGAGATTATTGTTGGCAAACGCAAGACTTCGGCGCGGAAGGCGCGTTTATTCGACTTCCAGATAGGCGTAGCCGTTGAGCTCGTTTTCGTAAAAACGTTTGACTGCCTGCGCTTCCGTCAGCGACATCCTGCCTTCCTGCACGGCCCGCTCGCAGTCGCGCGCGATCCCCGGATAGAGCTCGTCCGTGTCGTACTCCATGTATTCGAGCACTTTGTTGGCGGTGTCGCCTTTGACGATCTCTTCGATCCACCAGCCGCCGCCATCTTGTAGCCGGATGTGCACCACGTGGGTGTCGCCAAACAGGTTGTGCAAATCACCCAATGTTTCCTGGTAGGCGCCCACCAGAAAGGCGGCCAGGTAATACGGCTCGCCCGGCGTCAGTTCGTGCAGCTCTAAGGTGCGCTTGGTGATGCGGGGGTGTACGAAGCGGTCGATTTTACCGTCCGAATCGCAGGTGATATCCGCCAGCACGGCACTGCGGGTCGGCCGTTCATTCAACCGCTGAATCGGCATGATGGGAAAGACCTGGCCGATAGCCCAACTATCCGGAAGCGATTGGAATATCGAAAAATTGCAGAAATAAATGTCGCTCAGCATGTCCTCGAGATTTTCGAGCTCTTCCGGCACGCGATCGAGCTTGCGGCAGAAATCGCGGATCTTGGTGCAGGTGGCCCAGTAGAGTTTTTCCGCGAGGCCGCGAAACTCCAGGCTGAGATAACCTAGGTTAAACATTTGCAGCGCCTGCTCGCGGGCTTGCAGCGCGTCGTGGTAGCACTCCACGACCCGCCGTTCGTTCACCGAGCGGTAACTGTCGAACAAATCCATTACCGGTTGCGGCAGTTCTTCAGAGCCGCGGTAATCATCCGCGGCCTTGCCGGTCACTTTGAATTGATCGAGTTTGGAGGAGCCCAACGTATCGAAAACCAGCAGGCTGTGATGCGCGGCGATGGCACGGCCCGATTCGCTGATGATCTTCGGATGCGGCACGTCGCGCGCGTCGCAAACGCTCTTGATCCGGTAGACCACGTCGCTCGCATATTCATTGAGCGTGTAATTCATCGAGGACTCGTAATTGGTGCCGCTGCCGTCATAATCGACGCCGAGACCGCCGCCGATGTCGATGTACTGCAGCCCGGCCCCCATGATTTTCAGTTCCGCGTAGACGTGGGCCAACTCATTGATGGCATCTTTCACGCGGCGGATGTCCTGCAGCTGACTGCCTGGATGGCAGTGAACGAGTTGTAGGCAGTCGAGCATGTTGCGCTCCTTCAGCAGCGCATGCAGATCGAGAATCTCGCTGATAAACAAGCCGAATTTGGATTTCTCGCCGGCCGATTCGCGCCAGCGACCCGCCCCTTCGCTGGCGAGCTTGACGCGCACGCCGATTTTCGGCCTTACGCCATAGTTGGCGGCGTGCTTGAGAATCAAGTGGATTTCTTCGTAATTCTCCACCACCGGAATGATGGTGCGGCCGAGCTTGGTCGCGATGATGACCGCTTCGATATAGCTGTCATCTTTGAAGCCGTTGCATACGATCAGGCGGTCAGGCGCATTTTCCGTGATGGACATGACCGCGAGCAGTTCCGGCTTGGAACCTACCTCCAGGCCGAATCCGAATTCCTTGCCATACCGGTACACCTCTTCGACCACCAGCCGCTGTTGATTGACCTTGATGGGAAACACCGCGGCGTAGCGGTTTCTATAGTCATTCTCCGTTATGGCCGTGGCAAATGCGTCGGCGAGATGGCGCAGCCGATGCGCGAGAATGTCCGAGAAACGAATGACCAACGGCGTATGCAGATCACGAGCCTTGAGGCCTTGGACTACCTCGCACAGATCGATCTCGCGGCCGTCCTCCAGACTCGGACGGATCACCACGTGGCCTTGCGCATTGATGGAGAAGTATCCCTTACCCCAGGCTTCCACCTGGTACAGGTCCAAGGACTCGCCGATCTTCCAAGTGGGGTTAGCGGAGCTGAGCGCTTTTGCGGTCGTGTTCATGAGGCGCGCACGATAACAAATTGGGGCTGCATGTAAATGACGGCGTGCGCAGCGGCGTGCGCAGCGGCGTGCGCCGTCCTAGGGCCCCCGGGCGACAGCTCGATTCGGATCTCTGATCCACTCACTCCACGAGCCGGCGTAGAGCTTGGCGCCTGTGAAGCCCGCAACCTCCAAACTCAGCAAGTTGTGACAAGCGGTGACCCCCGATCCGCACATGGCGGCCAATCGTTCCGGCGTTCTGCCGCCAAGCCGAAGCTCCCAGCGTCGCTTGAGCTCATCCGGCGCTAGAAACCGTCCGTCCGGGCCAAGATTGGTTGAAAATGGATGGTTCACCGCCCCAGGTATATGGCCGGCGACGCTGTCGATGGGTTCGACCGACCCTGCGAACCGATCTGCTGCGCGGGCGTCGACCAGCAAATTGGCTGGTCCGGCCAAAAAAGGCTCAATCTCGGCCGTTTCGATCAGCGCGTTAGGATTGCTTGTCAGCGGGATGTTCCCGCCGCTTAAGATCCGTTCCTGCAGGGGTCTTTCTGCGCCGGGCTCCATCAGGCCGCCGCACTCCACCCAGGCGTTAATGCCGCCGTTCAGTACCGCCACGCACTGGTGCCCGAGCCAACGCAACAGCCACCACGCCCTCGCCGCATAGGCACCGCCCGCATCGTCGTAGACGATCACCTGGGTTGAGTTGCCGATTCCCCATCTGCGCAACGCGGCAGCGAAATCCCCGGGCGCGGGCAGCGGATGGCGGCCCGACTTCGCCGTGACCGCCGCCGAGAGATCCGTCTGCAGATCGGCGTATCGGGCGCTGGGGATGTGGCCCTCGAGGAACGCGGCGCGGCCGCGCGAGCGATTGCCGAGATCGAAACGGCAGTCGATCAAGGCCACCTCTGGCTTGCCGATCAAATCACGAAGAACGGATGCTTCTATCAGGGTCGTAAAGCTCATCAATCGAGCTTAGCGCGATGACGGATGAAGTTCATCCGTTACAATCCCCGTATGGCACTCACTTTTTATTGGGGCAGCGGCAGTCCTTTCTCGTGGAGGGTGCACTTGGCATTGGAGCACAAGGGCCTGCAGTACGAGTCTCAGCTCCTACATTTCGATAAGCAGGAACACCAGTCGCCGCAGATGCTCAAGATGAACTTTCGCGGTCGCGTGCCGGTGCTCAAGGACGGCGATTATGTGGTGTTCGAGTCCATCGCGGTCCTGTACTACCTCGACTTGAAATATCCGCAGCCGCCGATTTTCGGGCTTACTCCCGAAGAAGCCGGAGTGATCATGCGGGTGATCTGCGAATTTCAGTCCTATGCCGAACCTGCGGTGCAAAAGATCGTCGGCGCCATCTTCGCTGATCAGGTCGCCGCGGATATCGACGATTTAACCGATGCCATGCACGTCGTCGGACGCGAGGCGCGCACGATTGAAGGGCGGCTGAGCAAGGAAGAATGGATCGTGGGCAAAAATTATTCCGCGGTCGACATGGTGATTTTCCCGTGGATCCAACTATTGAGGCGCGCACTCACCCGTAGCGCGGCGACCGAACTCGGCGCCCGATTTTTGCCGATGGAGCGCAACTATCCGGCGCTCGCTCGTTGGATTCGGCGCATCGAGTCGCTTCCCGGTTACGAGCGCACGTATCCGCCTCATTGGCGCGAAAACCAGTTTTTACTTCAAGGAAACTAAAATGGCAGAGAACTTATGAGCGAGCACGAAGTGCATGTGAAATTCGCGGGCAAGATCGTCATGGTCGGCTTCGGCAGCATCGGACAAGGGATTTTGCCTTTGATCTTGCGTCACATAGGCACTTCGGCGGATCGCATCACCATTGTTACCGCCGAGGACAAGGGCAATTCAGAGGCCAAAGAGTTCGGCGTGAAATTCGTCAAGGCCCCGCTTACCGCCGAGAACTACCGTCGGGTGCTCGAGCCGCTCATCGGCGCGGGCGATTTCCTGCTGAACTTGTCGGTGGACGTTTCGAGCGTCGCCCTGATTCAGCTGGCGCGCGAACGAGGTGCCCTCTATCTCGATACCTGCATCGAACCGTGGGCCGGCGGCTATACCGACCCGAAAACCTCTGTCGAAACGCGCAGTAACTACATCATGCGCTTGGACGCGTTGAAGCTGCGCAAAGGCAATGAAAAAAAGCCGACCGCGGTGTTGACCCATGGCGCCAATCCGGGCCTGGTTTCACACCTGGTCAAGCAAGCCTTGCTCAACATTGCCACGGACACCGGGGTTAAGACGGATACTCCCGCCACTCGAGAGCAGTGGGCCGGGCTTGCGCAGAAGTTGGGCATTAAAGTGATACACATCGCGGAGCGCGACACCCAGGTTTCCAACGTACCGAAGGCGCTCAATGAGTTCGTTAATACCTGGTCGGTCGATGGTTTCGTTAGCGAGGGGGCACAGCCGGCGGAACTTGGCTGGGGCTCGCACGAGAAGCACTTTCCCGAGGATGGCGCGCGGCACAAGGCCGGTTCCGGATGCGCCATTTACTTGAATCGGCCGGGCGCCAGTACTCGGGTGCGCACCTGGACTCCCGCCGCCGGGCATTTTCACGGTTTTCTCATCACCCATTCAGAAGCGATTTCGTTGGCGGACTATTACACCGTCATGGATGGCGAGAAGGTGGCCTACCGTCCCACCAGTCATTATGCCTACCATCCCAGTGACGATGCGGTGATGTCGGTGCACGAATTCGCCGGCCGCAACTGGCAACTGCAAGATCGCAAACGCATCATGATGGCGGAGATCACCGAGGGCATCGATGAGCTGGGGGTGCTGCTCGCAGGACACGGCAAAAACGCTTATTGGTATGGTTCGCAGCTATCCATCGGAGAAGCGCGCTCGCTCGCTCCCCATAACAGTGCCACCAGCCTGCAGGTCACGGCGGCAGCGCTGGCCGGCATGATCTGGGCCATGGAGAATCCGACTCGCGGCATCGTCGAGCCGGACGACATGGACTACCAGCGGCCGCTGCAGATCTGCAGGCCCTATCTCGGCAACGTCGTGGGTAAGTACACCGACTGGACTCCCTTGTATCAACGCGGCCAATTGTTCAAAGAAGACCTCGATACTTCCGATCCCTGGCAGTTCAAGAACATTCGGGTGGTTTGATTCCGTAGCCGATGGCGGTCACCGTCAAGGTGGCCGCCCCTCCGGGCAGATCGACGGCAACTTCGTCGTCAAGCCGCTTACCCATCAAGCTGCGGCCCAGGGGCGAATCCATGCTGATGTAATCTTCGGCCATATCGAATTCGTCCGGGCCGACGATGCGATACCAGCGCAGCGTGCCGGCACAGTCCACCTGCACCCAGGCACCGAAGAACACCCGTGTCGCATCGCGCCTTCCTAAGAGTGCGGCAGGGTCGACGACCGTCATTCCTTCGAGCCGTTTGCGCAAGAAACGCACGCGTCGGTCGATCTCGTGCAGGCGCCTCTTGCCGTACGTGTACTCGGCATTCTCCGACCTGTCGCCCTGCGCCGCGGCTTCGGAAACTGCCTGCGTGACACGCGGCCGCTCTTCATGCCACAGCTGGTCCAACTCCTCCTGCAACCGTCGGGCGCCTTCGGGGGTGATGTATTTGGAACCGGGAATCGTGGGCGGGCGATATCTTGACACAGTGCAATAATTGGATGTGGTCGAGGACGTGAATTGGTTCTAAAGAGACTACAAGCGACTGAGCAATCGCTCACAGATTGCATGCGCACGGAATCATAAGCTCTGTACCCATGAGCGCTAAATACTACACGCACTTTATCGCGCAGTCGGACGACGCCATCGAGTACAACGAGTATCGAGGGGTCGTGGAACTCTTGGGCCAAAACGGCAGTGTAGAAGGCGATCGAGATATCGCGCGGATGCTGGCGCGCAGCTTTGACCTTGAGGAAACCGACATCCAAGTCCTTCAGTGGCACCAACTGCATTGAGGCAAACGATCCCCTAGCGGGCTTTACATCCCTTCATTGAAGTCCGCCTCTCATGCCCCGAGCTAACACTCGGGGCTTTTTTTTGCCAAGTGGTAGACTTCGCCTATGACCCCACTCAATAGGGGCAGGAGGGGAAGATGGGTAAGGTTGTTTTCGTTTTGGCGATGGTTACCGGGTTGCTGCTCTCCGGATGCGGCTATAACAATATTCAATCAACCGACGAGCAGACCAAAGCGGCGTGGTCCGAAGTTCTCAACCAGTACCAGCGGCGCGCCGACCTGATCCCCAATCTGGTGAAGACCGTCCAAGGCTACGCGGCGCAGGAACAGGCCGTGCTGCTCGGAGTGACGCAAGCACGCGCCCGGGTCGGCTCCATCCAGGCGACGCCCGAATTGGTCAACGATCCGGCAGCGATGGCCAAGTTCCAAGCCGCTCAGGGCGAGCTGTCGAGCGCCTTGTCGCACCTTCTGGTGGTGACGGAAAACTATCCCCAACTGAAATCCGATCAAAATTTCCGCGACTTGCAGGCGCAGCTGGAAGGCACGGAAAACCGCATCGCGGTCGCGCGCAATCGCTTCATTCAAGCGGTGCAGACCTATAATTTGTCGATCCGCACGTTCCCCTCCAATTTGACCGCCATGATGTTCGGCTATAAGCCTAAGGCCAATTTTGCTCCGGAGAACGAGGCTGCGATTTCCAAGCCCCCATCGGTGGATTTTGCGCCTCCACCGCCGGCATCGACGCCGGCAACCACCCCGCCGGCCGCGCCCGCACGCTAGGAGCGAAGGCAATACTCGGGCAGGCCTGCACCGCGCGCGTCGCCCGCCTTGGGGTAGGGCTGCTCCTGCTGTTCAGCTTTACGCTGGTCGGCGCGGAGGTGGCCGTCCCACCGCTGACGTCGCGGGTCACCGATCTGACCGGCACCTTGTCGGGCGGGTCCGTGGCGCGCATCGAAGCCAAGCTCTCTGACTTGGAGAAAAAGAAGGGCAGCCAGCTCGCGGTGCTCATCGTGCCCACCACGAGCCCTGAGGAAATCGAACAGTTTGGAATCCGCGTCGCGGACGCATGGAAACTGGGCCGAAAAGGCGTTAGCGACGGTGCCATTTTGATAGTCGCGAAGGAGGATAGGCGGGTTCGAATCGAAGTGGGCTATGGCTTGGAAGGACCGCTGCCCGATGCCATCGCCAATCGGATCATCACCGAGGCTGTGACCCCGCACTTCAAACTGGGCGACTACGACGGCGGAGTCGAAGCGGGAATCGACAAAATGATATCCGTGGTCAACGGTGAACCCCTGCCCGAGCCCGACAGAAAATGGGAACGGCATGGGGGCGGCTTGAGCACCCTGCTGCCGCTGCTGCTGGTGGTTGTCGTCGTTGCAGGCAGTGTCTTGCGCGCAATATTCGGCAGGCTGTTCGGCTCGATAGCCACCGGCGGGGTAGCGGGCGTGATCGTATGGTTCTTAAGCCATCTGCTCCCCATCGGCCTCGGCGCCGGCGTCCTCGCTTTCTTGTTCGCGCTGCTCACCGGCGGCTCTCGCGCCGGTTGGTCGGCTGGCAGCGGCTGGGGCGGGGGAATCGGCGGTTTCGGCGGCGGCTTTGGAGGTCGCGGAGGCTTTGGCGGAGGCGGCGGAGGGGGCTTCAGCGGTGGGGGCGGCGGCTTTGGGGGCGGCGGCGCCTCGGGAAGCTGGTAATGCAAATCCGACGCCTGGTCCGGCATGCCACGGCGACCCACTGGCGCACCCGCATGCTGTTCCCCACGCCAACGCTCGATGCCATCGAGCAGGCCATCGCCAAGGCTGAGCTCAACCACGCCGGCGAGATCCGCTTTGTCGTGGAAACGGCGCTGACGCCAAAGCACATTTTGAATGACGTGAGTCCGCGTGCTCATGCACTGGAGGTGTTCGCGCGGCTGCGTGTTTGGGATACCGAGGCGAACAACGGAGTCCTGATTTACGTGCAGCTGGCGGATCGCACCGTGGAAATCGTCGCCGATCGCGGCTTTCAAGGCTTGGTCGGCGCCGCGGAATGGGCGGCGGTATGCCGTCTGATGGAGGAGCATTTCCGCGCTGGCCGCTTCAAAATGGGCTCCATCGCCGGGGTCGATGCGATCGGCAGCCTGCTGACACGCCATTTTCCACAGGGCCCCGCCAAGGCTCCCCCGCCCAATCAATTGCCTGACAGACCCACTTTGTTGTAGATAGAGCGCATGTCAGCTCTATTTAAAGTCCTTCTTCCGGGGGCGGTGGCCGCCGGCGCTCTGGCGTTAAGCGGCTGCTCGATGCTGCATCTAGGGCCCAAACACCCTCCGGCCCCCGCCACAGTAGTGCCTCCGGCAACACCATTGCTGCCCCAACCCAAGGCAACGCACCGTTTCGAGGTGGATCCCAACAGCGATCTGGTGGGCTACGTGCAAAAGACCATCGTCGGCAAGGACGATACCCTGCCCGATATCGCGCGCCGCTTCGATGTGGGCTACGAGGAAATGCTCATGGCCAACCCCGGCGTCGATCCGTGGTTGCCGGGCGTGGGGCGTGAAGTCGTTGTGCCGACCCAATTCATCTTGCCCGCTGCCCCGCATGTCGGGGTGGTCGTGAATGTGGCCGAGATGCGAATTTTTTATTATCCGCCGCACAAGAAAGGCGAACCCGAAACGGTCTATACGCATCCGATCGGCATCGGCAAAGTCGGCTGGAAGACCCCCGAGGGCACCACCAAGATCATCAGCCGTCAAAAGGATCCGATTTGGACCGTGCCGAAATCGGTGCGCGCGGAGCATCAAGAGAATGGCGAGGAGCTTCCGGCGCAAGTGCCTGCCGGACCGGATAACCCCTTAGGTCAGTACATGTTTCGTCTCGGCTGGCCGAGCTATTTGATCCACGGCACCAACAAGCCCTACGGCGTCGGAATGCGCTCTAGCCACGGTTGCATGCGCCTTTACCCCGAGGACATCGCGGTATTTTTCGACCTTGTCCCGATCGGCACGAAAGTTACCGTGGTGAATCAACCCTACGTATTTGGGTGGCGGGACGGCACGATGTACATGCAAGCCTACACCGTCATGGAAGACGATTCGCGCAACTGGTCGAAGGATCGCAAGCGATTGCTCGCCAAGCTGCTGCGCCCCAAGCAGCGTGGCACGCTCGCGCAGCACGACGATGAAATCGATTGGCAACGGGTCGGTGATCTGGCGCATTCGCCGCGTGCATTGCCGGTTCCGGTCACCGGCAGCAGCGAGGGCGTCGATGCCGTCATCGCGCAAGGCATGCTGGTGGAAAACAAGCTGCCCGAAGGGTCCAATTGGGACGGCCAGTCCGGACTGCTGGTCGACGAAAAGACCTTCAACGATTTGCTCAATGGACGTGACAAGGCGCCAGTAGGAATGCCGTGACCCGCAAGGCTCTCGCGAGCCTGGCGGCCTTGACACTGACCGCGGCTGCAAGCTTCGCCGCCGAGCATATCGGCGGCCGCCTTCCGCCCGGCCCCCCCTTCGACTACCACTCCTACGCCAATGTGGACCAGTTTCGAGTGACGCACTTGGAGCTCAATTTGCGGGTCGATTTTTGGCGTAAGACCATTGCCGGCGTCGCTGCGCTGGAGCTGAAGCGCGTGGATCCGCGCGCCACGCAGATCGTGCTCGACACCAAGGATCTCATGATATTGGAAGTGACCCAAAAGGCCACGGATGTGGTGGGCGCAACGTCAAAAAACGAAACCTTTTGGGTCAGCAGGCCCTTCCACCTGGAGAAAGCCGATCCGATCTTGGGCAGGGCCTTGGTCATTGAACTGCCCTCATCCCGAAGCACGACGGAAATCATCAAGATCGCCTACGAAACGCTGCCGGATTCGCAAGCGCTGCAATGGCTGACGGCGAAACAAACTGCGCGGCACAAAGAGTTCCTCTATACCCAATCGGAGCCCATCGGGACGCGCACCTGGATTCCCCTGCAGGATACGCCGCAGGTTAGAGCGACCTACAAAGCAAAAATCCATACGGAGCGAGGCATGCGCGCCGTCATGAGTGCGGAAAACGACCCGGCCGCAAAGCAGACCGGCGACTACACTTTCGTCATGCCGCAGCCTATCCCCTCCTACCTGATGGCCCTCGCCGTGGGCGATATCGAGTTCTTGGCGACCGGCCCGCGCACCGGCGTGTACGCGGAAAAGTCGATTCTAAAGGCGGCCGCCAAAGAGTTCGCGGACACCGAATCAATGATTGAGGCCAACGAGAAAATGTTCGGTCCCTATCGTTGGTCGCGCTACGACATCCTGGTCATGCCGCCGAGCTTCCCGCAGGGCGGCATGGAAAATCCGCGGCTGACCTTTATCACGCCGACGGTGGTGGTGGGCGACAAAAGTCTGGTGTCCGTGACCGCGCACGAGCTTGCGCATTCTTGGGCGGGCAACTTGGTCGGCAACGCCACTTGGCGTGACGTATGGCTCAATGAGGGGTTCTCCGACTACATGGAAAGCCGCATCACGGGCGCGGTGTATGGAGAGGAACGTGCCTCGATGGAGGCCTTGTTGGGGCTGAAGTCCTTACGCGCCGATCTGGCGAAACTTAAACCCTCCGACCAGATACTGGCCATCGATTTGCGCGACCGCGATCCGGGGGAGGTCTTCAGCGATGTTCCTTATGAGAAGGGCCGTCTTTTCTTGAACTACCTCGATACCAAATTCGGCCGGGAGCGCTTCGATGCATTCCTGCGTGGCTACTTCGATCATTTTGCATTCAAGAGCATCACCACCGAAGATTTCCTTGAGTACCTTCAGGAAAATTTACTCGATCGTTTTCCCGGCCTCGTGACCGGCGATCAGGTCCACGCTTGGGTCTTCGAGCCAGGCCTACCGGCGGATGCGGTACTGCCGGTCACCTCGATGTTTCAGCCCGTGGATGCGGTGAGAGATGCATGGCTCAACGGCAAACCGTTGGCTAAGCATGTCGGACTCGATTGGGTCGCCCAACAGTGGCTGTATTTTTTGGGGCAAATGCCCGCGAGCCTGCGCACCGCGCAGCTGGCCGAACTCGACAAAAACTTTGGCTTCTCCAAAAGCCCCAACGCCGAGATCGCGCACAGCTGGTTCAAGCTCGCGATCGCCAATGAATACCAGCCCGCTTACGGGCGGCTGGAGGAATATCTGACGAGCATCGGGCGCCGCAAGCTGATCGCTCCGCTGTACGAGGCACTGATGAAATCGCCTCCAGGCGTTCTGGTCGCGAAGCGGGTCTTCGCCAAGGCGCGCGCGGGCTACCATCCGGAAACCGCGAAAGCGATCGAGGCCATCGTCGAGCCCAAAGGAGAGGTTGGCGAATGAGCGAGTGGATGAAAGTCATGCTCGAAGAGATCTCGCGCAAGAAAGCTGAAGCGGAGCAGGCGCGCATCGAAGAGCAGCGGCGATGCGAGGATTTGCCTGCCGAAAAATGCTACAGTCCTCGCAGTGCACCGCTTGACTAGAATCTGGTGAAGCTAAACAAACTCGGGATACAAGTCGCGGTCGAGCGCGGGCCCGATCACTCCATCGAGCATCTGCCCACGGCGCGCAGCGCCTTCGTCGGACGCACGCTGCGCGGACCGGTCAATCGGCCTGTCCTCACTAAGAGTTTTGCGGAATTCCAGCACGCATTCGGCGGCCTTTGGCAGCCGAGCCTGTTGGGCTACGCGGTAGAGCAATTCTTCGATAACGGCGGACGCGAGGCATTCATCGTGCGTGTCGTCAACGGCGCTCGCGCCGTGACCCTGACCTTGAAGGCCGGTGCGCAGCTGCTGCGGCTTCAAGCGCTACGGCCGGGCACGCGCGAATACCTGCGGGCCAGCGTCGACTTCGACAACATTCCCATCGACGAGGAGTCGTCTTTCAATTTGACGGTGCAACGCATTCGCGCGCAAGGCACCGCCCAGGTCGAAGATCAGGAGATATTCCGTCGGCTGTCGGTGCTGCCGTCAAACGAGCGGTATTTCCCCCGCGCGATCGAGCAATCGGCTCTGATCCGGCTGATCGGTCAAATGCCGGGAGAACGTCCGGAACGAACTTTAGATGCGGCGAGCGGGCTTGCCGTTGGTTACGTCAATTCAAATTCGGACGGCGATGACGGCGCGCCCCTTACCGATTACGATCTGATCGGTTCCCGCCATGATCACAGCGGAATATTCGCCTTGCACCACGCGCAGGATTTCAACTTTCTGTGCATTCCGCCGCTGTCGCGCGATAAGGATGTCGGCCCAAGCGCTTTGCTGGTGGCGGCGCGCTACTGCAAAGAGCGCCGCGCGCTCCTGATCATCGATCCGCCTTCCAACTGGCAGACCGCGGACGAGGCGCTGGCCGGATTGCGCGACTGGAATTTCCCGAACGAGAACGCGCTGATGTATTTCCCCCGGGTGCTGGCCCATGACAAGCTGCGGGGCCATTTCGAGTCCTTCGCGCCCTGCGGCGCGGTCGCCGGCATGCTGGCCCGATGCGATGAGATCTCTCCGGTATGGCTGCTTACCGAGCGCGAAGAACCCATTCTGCGACCCGGATTCAGGCCCGCCTGCTTGGTCGGCGAGGATCGGCGCATCCGGCTTGCCAGTCTCGGCGTCAACACCATTCAAGCGATCCGCTCGCCGGGCCGCGTGGGGTTGCGGCCGCGTACCTTGGCCGCAGGAAACACGGCGAGTGCGGACTGGCGCTACCTGCCTGCGCGCCGATTGGCGCTGTTCATTTTAAACAGCATCGGTGGCGGCACACGCTGGATCGCCGAAGCCTCCTCGCCGGCTGGCGTTGCCGATTCATTGGTCGCGCAAGTGCGGATATTTTTTGAAGGATTGCATGCAGCGGGAACATTCGGCCCGCGGCCGGCGGATGACGCCTTTTTCGTCATTTGCGATGAGCGCATCCACAGCACCTGGGCAGAGGCTTCCAACGAAGTGCACTTCGTGATCGGCTTTGCTGCCGGGCGCGAACACGAATTCCATTGTTTCCGTATCTCGCAGTCCGCCGCTTCCCTGAAGATTCAGCCGGTGAGTCTGAATCGGCTGAACTTTTCGCAGTACAGCCCCGCGGAGTTGGAATGGGTGGACGGCATCGCTAGCCAGCTGCAAAATTAGCGGCAAGTCGTTTCTCCATCTCCATGAGCGCGAAATTGGGTTTGCTCGGTGCAACCTTAAGCGATGCAATACGGGGAATGCCGTCCATCCCCTCGAGTACCCGGCGCGCGTAGTCGTAGCCGGCTTCGATGGCGCGATCGAACGCATGCCAATTCAAAAGATCGATGTTGGTGAGAGGGGGCTTCAGCAGCACGTCCGCCCGTTCGCGTATGGTTCGCTCGCTCGCGCTGCTGTTGACCATGCCGGCATGCATCAGAACTTGAAAGATCGTGACGCGCCGCTTGCCGAAATTGCGATCGGCGCCCACATCGCAGCCGATCACAAGGCCTGGCGCGTGATGCTGCATGACATCCACCGGCAAATTGTTGATGGCCGCGCCATCCACCAACACGCCTTGCTCGTCAAACACCGGGGGCATCACGCCTGGAATCGCCACTGCGGCGCGCAGCGCCTGGGAAACGCGGCCGGTACGATGCTCGAGTAATCGGCCTGTGGTGAGATTCGCGCTCACGCAGAAGTAGGGGTGAGGCAAGTCCTCGATCAACACCTCGCCGTATTCGCGCTCCAGCAGACGGGATACCTTGCGTCCGCGCGTCAAGGCGATGAAGGGCAGCGTATAGTCATTCACCGGATTGGTATCGACGAATCCTCTGCGGTACCGCAGCCGCATTTCTTCGTCGCTCCATCCCATTGCGGCGCCGGCCGCGATGACGGCGCCGATGCTAGCGCCTCCCAGAAAGTCGAGCGGAACTTTCGCTTCTCGAAGTGCGCGGATTACCCCTAAGTGCGCGAACCCTCGCGCCCCTCCGCCGGACAACACCAGGCCGACGCCGCGGCGCATGAGCAGCCGTGCGAGCCTGCCATAGTCGGCGGCGTCGAGAATGTGATGGTGCAATGTCGCTGGCAGCCCCTCGAGCCACGCGGCAGCCCGGCCCGCTGCGATATTTTCTCGGTGCAGCAAGGCCAATTCAATGCGCGCGCCTCGAGCCCTGGCCCCCTCGGCGATGCCCGCCGGCCATTTGCGCACGGTGCCCCCGGCGGGCGCGGTCATGAGGATGACGTCGGCCTGGCGGCAACATTGCCGAGTCCAACCGGAGGCCGTCCAATTCGCCACGTACACGACGTAGTCGTTCATCTCTTCGATGCGGTTGAACCACGCCGCCGTTTGCGTTGTCGCCCGTGCATCCCACACCAGTTCGGTGCGTCCGGCCTTGCCCAATTCATCGACCAAGCGGGTTGCGAAGTCGGCGACGTCGACTTCGATGCTGTTCGGCACGATGGCAAAAATGTGAGCGCGTTTTGGCCGATAGTCCTGGCGATTGCTGTTTCTCAAGCGGCGCGCGCAAAGACGTGCCAATGCCAAGGAAAACTCCGTTGACCGCGCCGCGATGCAATCCAGTGCGGTATTCGGCACCAGTAGCAGTTCGCTGTCGCGCAAGGCGATGACCGTGGCACTGCGCTGCGCTCCCAAAAGCCAGCCCGCCTCGCCAACCAGCTCGCCGTGCTCGATTTCGGCGGTGAGACCCGGTCTTGCGTCGGTTTTGACGCCGAGCCGACCGCTCGCGAGCAGATATACTCCTTCCGGGTCGGACCCGGCTTCGAATAACATGCAGCCGGCCGGCAACGAGAAATGCACGGCGCTCGCTGCGAGATCCTCAAGAACAGCGGGATCCACGCCAGCCAGGTCGGCGCAATCGCGTAAGGATTCCATGGCGCGGCGGGATTCCAATTCCATGCGTCTGTAACGGCTGCGAACGGGGGTTTCTTGAGTCGCTCCATCAATACAGTGGTGTTTTCGCACGGCAAAGAAAGCGGCCCCTGGGGCGCCAAAATAACCGCCATGGCGGCAATCGCCCGGGATCTTGATTTGAGCGTGGAGTCCGTCGATTACCGCGGCATCGATGATCCGGGGCTAAGGGTCGAGAAGCTCGTACAAGTCGGTGGGGGCCTCGAAGGACCGCTGCTGCTGGTGGGCTCAAGCCTAGGCGGGCATGTTGCCGCAGCCGCGGCCACCCGCCTTCAGGCGAAAGCACTGTTCCTGCTGGCACCCGCGTTTTACATGCCGGGATTTGAACGATACACGCCGCAAGACCTGGCCGTACCCACAGCGATCGTGCACGGTTGGCACGATACGGTGGTACCGGTGGAAAACAGCATCCGCTGGGCCCGCGAGCATCGGGCGACGCTGCACGTGCTCGATTCAGATCACCGGCTGGAAGACAGGATCGAAAACATCTGCGTTCTGTTGCGGGAATTTATTGCTGCGGTTTGACCGGGGCCGGCGTGGCGGCGGGCGGCTCTCGCTGCGCTTGTTCGGTTGCAAGCTGTGCGATCGCCAGTTCCCGCAGGCTCTCGCCCAACTGTTCACCGCAGCGCCTGCCCATGGCGTAGAAGCCCGCGCCCAGTGAGGCAAGGTAGGCGGAAATGTATTGTCTGCCCGCCGTGGATTGAAGGAAGGACAGCACGTGCTTCAAATCGGCATCGCTCAAGTCGCGGTAGCCGTAAGCCATGTAGCGCCGCATAGGCTCGCGCAAATTCTCTTCCATTGCCTGCCGGCTCGATTCCCCGGATTTACGGGCGCGCTCCTCGACAGGTCCAGGGTCCATGCCGGACCCGACCGCAGTTCCCAGCGCCACCGCCGTTCCCATGGTCAACAGGATCTGCACCGTGGATTCGGAGGAACGCTCGGCGCGCTCAAGTTTTTCGAACAGCACTGCCCGCTGTGCTGTGGAGGCTGCGGCGATGTCGCCATTCATCACTTTGTCGGCATCGGCATCGCTCAAAGAGGCCAGTCCAAGATCAGCGGCCACCATGCGCTTGCCCGCGTCGCTCGCCAGGAAGGCTTCCGCCTTCTTCACCGTATCGGCATCGAGATGGGCGGCAAACGCCTTCAACGCGGGTGCCTCGAAGACGTCGATTCTAAATGAGCGAACAGCAGCCTGGTTGACCGCATCCAGTTGCTTGTCCGACAGCGGCGTGGAGGTATTGCCCTGGAATAATTTGCGGATGTGCGCCGGCATCGACCCCAAAGCCGCGCGCACTTGCTCACGGATGGCAGCGTCCTGATAAAGGTGCGCGGCGGTGTCCATATCGACCGGCACGACCGCCTGTGCGGTTGCGAAGAAACCCAAGCAGGAGCTCAGGAGGAGTGCGAAGCGAAACATGAGCGTATTGTACACTTTAGCTCCTGACCGACCGGCAAACCTTGGGTGCTCATGCGTTACGTTAAGTATTCGACCATGGCGCTGTCGGTTATGTTCACTCAACAATCAAGAGCGCGGCCAGTCACCGCTCCCGGGGGTCTTTCTGAGTAACCACGCGAGCCGCACGAAGCGAATGCAAGGCGCGCGCACGGTGGGTAGTGGGAAGATTAGCCGCGCAATGCCGCAGACCTCCCGCCATTCAACCCGTCGTACTCTTGCGGATTTTCCCTCGTGCGGCGATGTCGCCTCGTTGCTGGGTCTCGATGCACCGTCGGTTGTGCCTTGCGTGAGGGGAAAACTGCCTTCGGTAACGCCGCGCGGAACACTCAGGCAGGTTCCTAGCCGTTAGGCCACCATGAATCCATTTATCGGCCTAGGCCAGGCGTGGCGTTGGACGGTGCGCAAGATACTGGGCTTGTGGGTGCGCGTTACCATCAAACCCGATGATGCCATCGCGGAAATCTCCTCAAGATCCCGCCCCGTTTGCTATGTGCTCGAGCGCGAGAGCCAGACCGATTTCGCGGTGCTCAACGGGGTGTGCGCGCGGCACAATCTGCCGCGTCCCGGGCGCCGTCTGATGATGGGGAAGCGGCGCGGCGATCGAGCCCATTTCGAGTTGATACGCCGTCCGAGCTTATTCAGCCGCCGTAGCGCGGCACGCGCGCCGAGATACCTGGAGCAACTGGTTGCCGCGGCCGCCGGTTATCCCGAGTTTGACGTCGATTTCGTACCGGTGGCCATCTTCTGGGGCCGCGCTCCGCATAAAGAAGTGAGCTGGTGGCGGCTGCCGTTCACCGAAGACTGGATCTTGGTCGGACGTTTCCGGAAGTTCTTGAGCGTCGTCTTCAACGGCCGCAATACCCTGGTCTACTTCGGCGCGCCGATTCGCCTGCGCGATTTTCTGGAGCCGGGATTGGAGGGGCAGCGCAGCGTGCGCCGGATCCTGCGTTCACTGCGCACGGTGCTGCGCGCGCAGCGCGCCTCCAGCATCGGCCCGGATTTGTCGCATCGGCGCACCATGGCGCTGCAGATCCTGAAGGCGCAATCCGTCCGCCAGGCGGTGCGCGAAGAGATGCAATCACGGCAGCTGCAGCGCCGCCCTGCATTGTTGCTGGCGCGCAAATATGCGCTTGAAATCGCCGCCAATTATTCGCAGGCCTTCATCACCTTCATGGCCATGGCACTGGGCCGCCTGTGGAACTCGCTGTACGACGGCGTCGAGCTCGAGCATATCGAAAACTTGAGCAGCGTCGCGGACGGGGCCGAGATCATTTATGTGCCCTGCCACCGTAGCCACATGGATTATTTGCTGCTGTCGTACATCGTTTACCGCAAGGGATTCGCGGTGCCGCACGTAGCCGCGGGCGCCAATCTGAACATGCCCGTGATCGGACGTTTTCTGCGCAAGGGCGGCGCGTTCTTTCTGCGCCGCAGCTTCAAGGGTGATGCGCTGTACCCCGTGGTATTCACCAAGTACTTGGGCTTCATGATGGCGCGCGGACATCCGCTCGAATACTTTATCGAAGGCGGCCGCAGCCGCACCGGCCGGCTGCTTTCGCCGCGGACCGGCATGCTGTCGATGACGGTGCGCAGCTACCTACGCGATCCGAAGCGCCCGGTCATCTTCATGCCGGTGTACTTCGGCTATGAACGCATCGTCGAGGGCAGAACCTATATCGGAGAGCTGTCGGGGCAACCAAAGCAGAAGGAGAGCGTTCTCGTGCTGCTGAAGTCCACCATTTCGGTGCTGCGCAGTAAATTCGGCAAAGTCCACGTAAACCTAGGGCAGCCTATTGCACTTGAGCGGATTCTCGAACAGCACAATCCGAATTGGCGCGGGGCTTCGGCGGAGCAAGCGCACTCTGCCTGGATCGGCCAAGCGATCTCCGATCTCGCCATTCGAATCAATACCGAGATCAATGCCGCGGCTGCGGTCACGCCGATTAATCTCGTTGCCATGGCAATGCTGGCCACACCCAGGCAGGCGCTGCCGGAACTCGATCTCATCCGCCAACTGGATTTGTATCAGCGCTTGCTCCGCGATGCGCCGTACTCGCCGCTGGTGACCGTGACGACCGACAGCGGCCAGCAGATGGTCGACTACGCGCAGGGCTTCGGCTTGCTGCAACGGCAGAAACACCCGCTCGGCGACATCATGCGCATGAGCGCCGAGAATGCGGTGCTGGCCACGTATTACCGCAATAACATCCTGCACTTATTCGCCATGCCCTCGCTGCTGGCGTGCGCTTTCGTGAGCAACGCCAGCATGCGCACGTCGGACATTCAACGCCTGGTGTGGCGGGTTTATCCTTATATCCGCGCCGAATTGTTCTTGCGATGGGAAGAGGCCCAAGTCAATGTTGTGGTGGACTCGCTGCTCGATACTTTCGTGCAGCTGCAGTTGCTGCAGGTCAATGCCGATCGCAGCGAATGGCGGCGGCCGCCCCCGACCTCGCTCGAAGCGATCCGGCTCTCGGTGCTGGCTCAGGCAACCATCCAAACACTCGAACGCTACTATCTGGCGATCGCGCTGTTGCTGCAGGCGGGAAGCAGCGCGATCAGCGCCGAGGCATTGGAAGAGCGCTGCCATCTTATGGCCCAGCGCATGACCGTGCTCTATGGACTCAACTCACCCGAATTCGTCGACAAGAGCCTGTTCCGAAATTTCATCGAGCTGCTGCGCCAGCGCAACGTCATTCAATTGTCCGAGGACAACACGCTCAAATTCGGCGAGCCGCTGCTTGCCGTAGGAACCGACGCGCAGCTGATTCTTTCCGAACAGATCAGGCACAGCATTCTGCAGGTCACCTTGGGCCAATGAACAGGGCGCTGAACTAGTCCCAGCCGCGGCGTCCGCGCTGCGACTTGGTCGCGCCGCGTCGTTTCTTCGATTCGATGCGCCTTTCCTGCGATCCTTTGGTCGGACGCGTCTTCTTGCGGATCTTCGGTTCGATCATAGCGGTGCGGATCAGCGCCGCCAAACGTTCAGAGGCGGCGCGGCGATTCTGCTCCTGGCTGCGCTCGCTGCGGGCGCTGAATAGAATGCTGCCATCATCAATGAGCTTCTGTCCTGCGATCGCGCGCAGCCGATTGCGCGCCGCAACGGGAAGGCTGGTATTTAATGGCAGCAGGAAACGCAGTTGCACGGCGCTGGAGACCTTATTGACGTTTTGACCGCCGGGTCCCGAGGCGCGGATGAATTTCCATTCCAGTTCTTCATCGGGAATGACGATGTGCTCGGTGATCTCGATCGGCACGGGAGCTTTAGTCCAGTGCCGCGGGCGCACTGTGTACGATGATCTCGCGTTGGGCTATCGGAATGGTGATCTTGTGTTCTTTGAACAACCGCCATATGGCGCGGTTCACCTCCGAGCGGACATTGTTCACGCCTTCCTGCGGATCGGAGATCCAGAAACGCAGCTCCAGCTCGATCCCGCTGTCGCTGAAGTGCATCAGCCGGGACACCGGCTCAGGTTCTGTGAGGACGCGCTCTTGGCCTTCGCAAGCTTCGCGCAGGATTTTCAGCGCCAGCTCCGGATCGTCGCGATAGCTGATGCGAATGGGCAGCTTCAAGCGGATGCGCGGATCGGTATAGCTCCAATTGATCACCGCATTGGAGATGAGCTGCTGGTTCGGCACCAGCATTTCCACGCCGTCGCGATCGCGTACCACGACATACCGGCCCCGCAACTCCTGCACCCAGCCGAAGTTTTCGGTGCTAGTACCGGCCTGACCGGACAGGCTAATGACATCGCCAGGCTTGATCGAGCGGTCCATCAGCAGCACAAAGCCGCTGACAAAATTCGCGGCGATGGATTGCAGACCGAAGCCCAGTCCCAATCCCACCGCGCCCGTGAGCACGGTCAGCGCGGTCAAGTCCACCCCGGCGGCGTTCAAGCCGATCAAAATGCTCAAGGCGATCAGGAAGGCATTGGCGAACTTGGCAATGCCGATGCGCGTGGACATCGCGACGCCGGTGAGCTTTTTGACGCGCCGTTCCACCCAGCGGCTGATCCACGTCGCCACCAGCATGAAAAGGGTGAGCGTGAACAGCAGCTTCAAAACCGACCAGACGGTGATGCGGCTCTTTCCGGCCGCGATGCCCACGCCATCCAGAGTCGAGATGATGGGATCGAGCCAACCTAAGTATTCGAAAGCGATCGCCAGCCAGATGAACAGCGTGACGCGCGTTTCCCACGACTGGATCCAGGTCTTGTTGCCGAGCGTGGCGGCAAACACGAGCACGCCAATACGCACCACGACGTAGGCGAGGATCAGGCGCGCCGCCGCCCCGAGCAAGCTCACGTCATGGCGGGCGGCGAGCAGCGAGCTTTCCGCAATCAGCACCAGGACGAACACCACGATGATGGGCGTCACCACCACATTGCCCTGCGTGGCGAGGTATCTCCACGACAACGCAATCGGTCGCGCCTTGTGGCGCTGATTGCGCCTGCCGAGTTCAGCACTCACCAACGCACCGAGTGCCACGCAAACCGCGAGCACGGCGACTTCGATCAATACGTTGCGGGTGGACAGAATGTCGAAGAATGCTTGGATGCGCAGCCAGATATCTTTCATGCATTCAAATCCGGTATGAGCTGACTCTCTAGCCGCGTGATTTGATCCTTGAGCAGCAGCTTGCGACGCTTGAGGCGTTTCATTTGCAGCTCATCCACCTTGAAGTCCATGCTAAGTCGGGAAATGACGTCGTCGAGATCGCGATGCTCGATGCGCAGCTGCCGCAGACGCTCGATGTTCTTGAACAAATCGCTATTGACGCTGTTCTTCTCGTCACTCACGTTTATAGGCCGAAACTGCGCCACACGGGAGTGACGCCATCCGGTAGCTTAAGGGAGCGGCCCAGTGGATTCCAAGCGGCACTCGGGTTATGGAAGTCCGAACCTACCGATCCCGACAATCCGAAGCTCAGAGCGAGCGTTGCGCAGGTGTCGACATGCTGATTGCCGTTGCCGCCGCTGACCACTTCCAGCGCCGCACCGCCGCCGGCTGCGAAATCGCCCAGCAAGCGCCGCCGCGCGCTCGAGGAAAGCGCATAGCGCGCCGGATGGGCCAGGGATGCTACGCCGCCTGCGGCACGAATCCAGCCTAAGACTTCCTCGAGCGGCGGCCATTCAGCGGCTACATACGCCGTCCTGCCCTGACCGAGGTATTTTCGAAAAGCCGCATCGGCGCTCGCCACGTGACCGGCGGCAGCCAAGGCCTGCGCGAGATGGGCGCGAGTGGGCAAGCCAGGTTGCAATTCGACGGCGGCCAGCAGTTGCGCGCCGGGCAGTCTCAGCTTGTCGAGGCGTACGCACATTTTGCGCATGCGCGAGCGGCGCAATTCACCTTGCGTGCGCAGCTTCGCAAGCAGCGCGGGGGAGGCGGGGTCGATCCACAAGCCGAGTACGTGAACGGCCTGTGCGCGCCAAGAAGCGGAGATTTCCACGCCCGGCACCAGTGTGACGCCGAGGGCCGCCGCGCGGCCCTGGGCCTCCTCGATTCCCGCCACCGTATCGTGATCGGTGAGCGCCAAAACCTCGATGCCAGCGGCTGCCGCATGTGAAAGCAGCGTAGTAGGGGTCAGGGAGCCATCGGAACACGTCGAATGGGTGTGCAGATCGATAATCACGAGGGGCTGCCCGCAAGCCCCACCGCTTCGAGCCGGCCTCCGGCGAGCACGATGAAGCCTTGCGCGCGTTCGAACCCGTCGCTCGTATAGTCGAAGGTATAGGTGCGCAGCAGCCGCCGCTTGCCTGCGGCATCGCGGGTCAACCTAAAACCTGCAAATGCCACGGTGCCATCCAGAAGCTGCACGACGGCACGTGAGCAAGTATCCCTTGCAATGCGGTTGGCCGCTTCACGAGTGTCGAGCGAGACTTGCCATATCTTGTAGGTGCCGGCCAGGCAGGCCGTTATTGCCACGAGCATAATATAGCCTTCATCCATGGCTTGAATCTTAACCCGTTTACCCCCAAACAGTGGTCATGACAATTGCAAGCAATACGCCCCCGGCCCCGCAAGCCTCGCTGGCTGTGCGGGTGGAACCCAGTGAGATGGTGCGCTACGTGCACGACCTCATGACCAGCCCGACATCGAGCGCCGGCGATGCATCGATGGCCGTAGCCCGCCGTAAATGGGGCGGCGATACGCCATTGGCACGTGCCGCCCAGCTGCGTTGGAGTGCGCTCAACCGCGCGTTTGGCGATGCGCGAGTCAGCACCTGGACCAGCCCGCAGCGCTTAGATCAAATTCATGTGCCGGCGGCATTGATCGGGGCGGCCGGGGTCGCCAAGCTAACGGTGGCCGAGGATCAGGTGGTGTTCGATATTCCAACCTTGTTGGACGCCACGCTCGAATTGTGCGAGCCCATCGGTCACGCTTAGCCGCCGCTTAAGGCCGGCAGTACGCTCGCATGCGCGAAGGCGACGAAGTCGCCGTTGAGCAGGCTGTCGCGGCAGTTGTAGCGCATTCGATGTCCATCCATGCGCGTCACGTGCCCGCCGGCGGCTTCGAGCACTGCTTGGCCCGCGGCTGTATCCCATTCCGAAGTGGGACCGAAGCGCGGATAGAGATCGGCTTTGCCTTCGGCCAGCAGACAAAATTTTAATGAGCTGCCGATGCCCTCCATAACGTGGGGGCCCAAGCGCGAAAGATATGCCGCGGTCTGCTCACTGGGATGCGATCGGCTCCCGACCACGCGCAGGGGCCGTTGCGGTGCGCTGGCGGTGATGCGGCGCGCCTCTTCGCCTTGCCGGCGGCGATACGCACCCATCCCGGCAATTCCCCAATAAATCACGCCTCGAGCCGGTGCAGCGACGATGCCGAGCAGCGGCTCGTGTTCCACGACCAGCGCGATGTTGACCGTGAATTCTCCATTGCGCTTGACGAACTCGCGCGTTCCGTCCAGCGGATCGACTACCCACAGCTCGCGCCAGGTTCGGCGCTCGGCCCAGGGCGCCGCTGCCGATTCCTCGGCGAGTATCGGTATCCCTGGAGTGATGCGCTCGAGTCCTTCGATGATGAGGCGCTGCGATTCCAAGTCCGCGGCGGTGAGCGGCGAGTCATCTTCCTTGTGCTGTACGTGGAATCCCGCATCGTAGATGCGCATGATGGCAGCGCCGGCCCGTTCGACGGTGGCCATCAAGGATTCAGCCAGGTCAGGAAGGTCTTTCACCCTTGGTACTATACGCATATGCAAACTGACTCCGCGGTCCACTGGGACAGTATCGATACCGTATTGCTGGACATGGACGGTACCCTGCTCGATTTACGTTTCGACAACTGGTTTTGGCTCGAGCTCATTCCGAGCCGCTATGCCGCGCTTCACGGGCTTGAGCTGCGGCGCGCGCAGGAGTTGCTTGCCCCTAGGTTTAAAAACGTGGCGCACACCCTGCAGTGGTATTGCATCGAATACTGGTCGCGAGAGCTCGGCCTGGACATCCCCGGGCTGAAACGCGAGGCGTTGCTGCGCGTGGGGTTTCTTCCAGGGGCCGAAGGCTTTCTACGGAAACTGCGCCACAGCGGTAAGCGGGTGCTCTTGGTCACGAATTCGCATCCCACGACGCTTGCCATCAAGGACGAGCGCGTCGCCCTGACGCAGTACTTTCATGCTTGCTACTCCTCGCAGCCATTTGATGCGCCGAAAGAGGATGCGGTATTTTGGCGCCGATTCGCCGAGCGCGAGGTGTTCGCCCCGCAACGTACGCTGTTCATCGACGACAGCCTGCCGGTGCTTGAATGCGCGCGTGAGTTCGGGATCGCTCACTTGCGCGTCGTACGCTGCCCGGATAGCGGCGCGCCGCCCAAAGACACGGGCAACTTCACCGCAATCGACAGCGTAGCCGAGCTTCTCTAGCTCGATGCGGCGGGTGCGCCGCCGGATGGACCGCCGCCGCCCCGTCCGCGCCGCCGCCTGCGGCTGCGATTCGGATCCTGCGCCGGCTGATCGCTGCCGCCGGGGGCAGGCTGAGCGCTCTGTTCGGGCCGGGTGTTCTGTGCCGGTCGAGAGGGCGGGCCGCGCCGCGGCGGGCTGGCGCCGGAACGGCCTGCGCCGCCTCCGACGGAACGATTCGAACCTTGGGATCGCCCGCCGCTGGAGCGGCCTGCGCCGCTGCGTTGACCGGAACGCGGCGCGCGCTCGCGCCATACGGCCGGCGGGGGTGCCGTAACGGCCGCCAGATCCACCGTTTCAATCGCAGCGCGCGGAATTTGATGACCGATGTAGCGCTCTATATCGGGCAGCGAGATGGCGTACTCCTCGCAGCCGAAACTGATGGCATCGCCTTCGGCGCCGGCGCGAGCGGTGCGGCCGATTCGATGCACATAGTCCTCGGCATCGTTCGGCAGATCGAAATTAAATACGTGGCTGACATCGGGAATGTGCAGGCCGCGCGAGGCCACATCAGTGGCGATCAACACGGCAATGTCGCCATTGTGAAAATCGCGCATCATTTTCAGCCGCTTGTTCTGCGGCACATCGCCCGACAGCGCCTGTGCGACGAAGCCGTTCGCCGTGAGGGTCCGCTCCAGCACCTCGGCGACGCGCTTGGTGTTCACGAAAACCATGGTGCGGCGCGCATCGATGCGGCGCAAAAGTCCCATCAACAGCGGTATCTTCTCTTCCGTCGAGGGGAAATACAGCACCTGGGTGACGCGGTCCACCGTCATCTTGTCCGGCTCGATACGGATCAGCTCCGGATTGTTCATGTGCTCATAGGCCAGTTCCATGACGCGATGAGACAGGGTGGCGGAGAACATCATGCTGAGCCGCAGAGTTGGGTGCGGCATTCGGCGCAGAATGAATCGAATGTCCTTGATGAAACCTAAATCGAACATACGGTCCGCTTCGTCCATGACGGCGACCTGGATGTGGCGCAGGTCAAATACGTGCTGCTTGAAGTAGTCGATGATGCGGCCCGGCGTCCCGATCAGCACATCGACGCCTTCCTCGAGAATGCGGCGCTGCTTCTCGTAATCCACGCCGCCGAAGACGATGGCAAGCTTGAGGCCGGTGTACTTGCCGATGGCCTCGGCATCGGAATGGATCTGCACGGCGAGTTCGCGGGTGGGCGCGATGACGATGGCCCGTGGCGCATTGACCGGGCGGTTGGGGGCGCCGGGATCGTTGAGCAAGCGGTTGAACAGCGCGATGAGAAATGCCGCCGTCTTACCGGTGCCGGTTTGCGCCTGACCGGCCACATCGCGACCGGCGAGGGCTATGGGCAAGGTCTGCGCCTGAATGGGCGTAGCTCGGGTGAAGCCTTGTTCGGCGATGCCGCGCTTGACGGAATCGGGAATGATTAAGGAATCAAAAGTAAGCTGACTGAGATGGGCGTCTGACATTTTCGCTTTATGAATGGAGAAACTTGCAAAATGATGGGGACCGGATAACAATAAGGCCAACCAGGAGCTGGTCTATCCGCTCCCTAACCGTATCATCGGTACCCTTTTAAGGTAATCAAGACCGCTAAACCCGCTGTATTGTGCCCGAACGGCCGCTCATCGTCACTTCGCGGTACTCGTTTGGTCTTTAATCTCCACAAAACACCCATTTTCAACCCTAATAAATCTCCAAAAGGAGCTGTATCCGCAGTGAGTAACCCAAGTATCGTTCACACCAGCGACGCGACGTTCGATAAGGACGTTTTGAAGTCCGACAAGCCCGTCCTATTGGATTTTTGGGCCGAATGGTGCGGTCCCTGCAAGATGATCGCACCCATCCTCGATGAGATTGCGGACACATATAAAGACAAAATCCGCATCGCCAAGCTCAACATCGACGAAAACCCCAACACTCCTCCCAAATTCAATATCCGCGGCATTCCCACCCTGATTTTGTTCAAGAACGGGACGGTCGAGGCGCAAAAGGTCGGCGCGGTTACCAAATCGCAGTTGGCGGCTTTTCTGGACAGCAACCTGTGAGAGGCTACCTAGGGAATCAATCGCGCGGCGGCGGCCAGGGCGGCGGTCAACAAGGCGGCGGCGGGGGCCAGGGGGGCGGTGGCCGCTCCAATCGTTCCAACCGTGGGCCCCGTAACGACAATCGCAACGGCAACACCAATGGTGGCCGTCCGATGCACGAGGATTACGGCGACCTGCCGGAGGGCGGCGACGATTTAGAAATCATCGCACCGACCGATCTCGCCCGCAGCCGCAGCTCGATGAATCTGACCGAGCTGAAAAAGCGCCCCATCAGCGATCTGGTCAAGCTCGCCGAGACCATGGGTCTCGAGAACATGGGCCGTTCGCGCAAGCAGGACATTATTTTCGGCGTGCTGAAGGCGCATGCCCGCAAGGGCGAGGACATCTACGGCGACGGCGTGCTGGAAATTCTGCAGGACGGTTTTGGGTTCCTGCGGTCCTCCGATTCGAGCTACCTCGCCGGGCCGGACGACATTTACGTCTCGCCGAGCCAGATTCGCCGCTTCAACCTCCGCACCGGCGATTCGATCTCGGGTTTGATTCGTCCGCCGAAAGACGGCGAGCGCTATTTCGCGCTCCTCAAAGTCGGTGAAATCAACTACGACTCTCCGGAGAGTTCGCGCGGCAAGGTGCTGTTCGAAAACCTCACCCCGCTGCATCCCACCGAGCGGTTGAAGCTCGAGCGCGGCAACGGCTCGACCGAGGACTTGACCGCGCGCGCCATCGATTTGGTCGCGCCGATCGGCAAGGGTCAACGCGGCCTCATCGTATCGCCGCCCAAAGCCGGCAAGACCATGCTGTTGCAGAATATCGCCACCGCCATTACCGCCAATCATCCTGAGGTATACCTCATCGTGCTGCTCATCGATGAGCGGCCGGAGGAAGTCACTGAAATGGCGCGCACCGTGAAGGGCGAGGTCGTCTCCTCGACATTCGACGAGCCGGCCAGCCGTCACGTGCAGGTGGCAGAGATGGTGATCGAAAAAGCCAAGCGCTTGGTGGAACACAAGAAAGACGTGGTGATCCTGCTCGATTCAATCACACGCCTGGCGCGCGCCTACAACACGGTGGTGCCGAGCTCAGGCAAGGTGCTCACCGGCGGCGTGGATGCCAATGCGTTGCAGCGGCCGAAGCGATTCTTCGGTGCGGCGCGCAACATCGAAGAGGGCGGCAGCTTGACCATTCTCGCTACCGCGCTGGTCGATACGGGCTCGAAGATGGACGATGTGATTTTCGAGGAGTTCAAAGGTACTGGGAATTCGGAAATTCATCTGGATCGCCGAATCGCCGAAAAACGCACGTTCCCCTCGATCAACATCAACCGTTCCGGTACGCGCAAGGAAGAGCTGATCACCGAGCCTTCGGAGCTGTCCAAGATGTGGATCCTGCGCAAGCTCTTGCATCCCATGGACGAGCTGGCGGCGATCGAGTTCTTGCTCGACAAGATGAAAGATACCAAGACCAATTCGGATTTCTTCGACGCGATGAAGCGCTAAGCGCGGGAGCCTGGCAATGCAGTGGTGGGCGTGGATCGCGATCGGCGCCGTCCTCTTAGGATCGGAGTTGACATTGGTCAACGCTCAGTTCTACCTGGTGTTTCTAGGGATAAGTGCCTTGATCGTCGGTGTGCTGCAAGTCGGCGGCCTGGTTACCGCCGACTGGCTGCAATGGGCGACTTTCGCGGTGATCGCCGTGATTTCGATGCTCACTTTCCGCAAGCAGATTTACGACAAGATGCGCCGCTCGCTGCCGCCGATGCGCAGCGGCCCGGCAGGCGAGAGCGTGACCCTGCCTACCATTCTGTTACCCGGAGAAACCTGCCGCCTGGAATTTCGCGGCAGTTCCTGGAGTGCGATCAACGGCGGCAAATCGGTCATCGCGGCCGGCTCGCCTGCACGTATCGACCGCGTCGACGGATTGACTCTCGTGGTGCGCGGCGAAGTCAACAGCGAATAACAGGAGAGTGTCTTGGAAATGTCCTTGAGTTATGCGGCGATCGCCATCGTGGTTCTCGCAGTCATTCTGGTTTTCAAGACCGCCACCGTGGTTCCGCAGCAAAGCGCGTTCGTCGTCGAACACCTCGGCAAGTACAGCCGAACCTTGTCCGCCGGATTTCATATTTTGATCCCCTTCATGGAAAGGATTGCCTATCGGCACAGCCTGAAGGAAATCGCCATCGACATCGCGGAACAGATTTGCATCACGCGCGACAACGTCCAAGTCGGGGTCGATGGCGTTCTTTATATGCAAGTGATGGATCCGCACTTGGCTTCCTACGGCATCACCAACTACGGCTTCGCCATTTCGCAGTTGGCGCAGACCACTCTGCGCAGCGAAATCGGCAAGATCGAACTGGACCGTACCTTCGAAGCGCGCGGCCAGATCAACGCCAATGTGGTGAGCGAATTGGACAAGGCCTCCGCGCCCTGGGGCGTGAAAGTGCTGCGCTACGAAATCAAGAACATCACTCCGCCGAAGGACGTGCTCTCGGCGATGGAGAAGCAAATGCGCGCGGAGCGCGAAAAGCGCGCGGTGGTGCTCACCTCTGAAGGCGAGCGCGACGCTAAGATCAACTCGGCCGAAGGCGACAAGCAACGGGTGATCAAGCAGTCCGAGGCCAACCAGCAGCAACAGATCAACGAAGCCAACGGCCAGGCTGCGGCCATTCTCGCGGTCGCCACCGCTACGGCGGAAGGCCTGCGTCAGGTGGGCATCGCCTTATCGGACCGCGGGGGTATCGAGGCCATGCAACTGCGCATCGGCGAAGAATACGTGAAACAGTTCGGCAGGCTTGCTCAAGCGGGCACGACGCTCGTGGTGCCGGCGAACCTAACCGACTTAGCCTCGATCGTTACCATGGCGACCAGCATCGCGCGCAAGCCCTCCGCCCAAACGCCGCCCGCCGGCGCGCCGGTCATCGCGAAGAGCTGATCTAAGCTTTCTATGGTTGCGAAGAGCGACACCCACTCGATTGGGTTTCTTGAGTTCGTGGTGCTGGCGGCGGCCATGATGTCGACGCAGGCCATTGCCATCGACGCGATGCTGCCCGCGTTCCCGATCATCGTGCGGGTCCTCGGTGTAGCCGATCCCAATCACGGTCAATGGATAGTCACGGCCTACATGACCGGTTTGGGCGTGGGGCAACTCTTTTGGGGCCTGATGTCCGATCGGTTCGGTCGGCGTCCCATCCTTATTGGCGGCTTGAGCCTGTACGTGACCGCGGCGCTGGTGTGCGCGCTCAGCGGGAGCTTTCATGGGCTCCTTGCGTGGCGCTTTGTGCATGGCCTCGCGGCGGCCTCGGTGACCGTTACCCGCTCGGTGATCCGCGATTTGTATTCAGGCAGGCAAATGGCGCGGGTCATGTCGCTCACCTTCGTGGTGTTCCTGATGGTGCCGATTCTCGCGCCAAGCTTGGGCCAGCTAATTCTCTTCGTGGCCCCGTGGCGGTACATCTTCGTGGTGTTCTCAGGGTTCGCGGCGATTGTCGCGACCTGGGCTTTTTTGCGGTTGCCGGAGACTTTGCACTCCGAATACCGCATGCAGTTGACGCCCGAGCGTATCCTGGGCGCGATCAAGCTGGTACTCGGGCATCGTACTTCCATTTGCTACACCTTCGCCATGATGATCATGTTCGGCACCATCATGGCGTACGTGGGAATGGTGCAGCAGATCTTCTCGGACGTGTTTCATCGTTCTAACTTGATGCCCAGCATGTTTGCGTTGTGCGCGATTTTCATGGGCATGGCGGCGTATTTGAATTCGCGAATCGTCGAACGGCTGGGGATGCGTCTGATCGCGCATACCGCCTTGCTGGCCTTCATCGCGGTCTCGGGACTGCATGCGTTGATCGCGGCGCTCGGGTTTGAGCACATTTGGACTTTCGTGTTGCTGCAGGCCGTGGGCATGGCCTGCTTCAGTTTGTCGGTGTCCAATTTTGGCGCCATGGCCATGGAACCGGTCGGTTCGATCGCGGGCATCGCCGCATCGCTGCAGGGTTTCATTTCAACCTTTTGCGGCGCGCTGGTGGGCGCTTTCATCGGCCGGCAATTCAACGGCACCACTGTGCCGCTCGCGGCCGGCGCGATGTGCTGCGGGATCATCAGCATTGGGTTCGTGCTGTTGGCGGAGAAAGGCCGTTTGTTTCGCGCGCACCACCTCAGCAGCGAGCCGGCGGCAGTGCGCACCGCTCCGATTGAAAGCACCGAACACGTTTGACGAATTGCCGTGCTGTGGCATACCCTCAAACTATGAAAGCCATGCCGTGTTTTTTAGTGTTCTCGGCGCTATTCACCTTGGCGCGTGCCGATGAACCGCAGCCTGCGCCCACGCAAGCCGCCGAGACTGTACAGGCCGTCACGCAGGTAAAGCCCGCGCCCGAGGAGTCCGCCGCTGTTAGGCCCGCATCGCGGGCTACGTCCTCAGATAAGACGAGTGAGACCGCGGCAGTGACCGAGGCGCGGATCAAGCAAATGCGAGGCCGCGGGTACAAACCCGAGATGCGCAACGGCACCTTGGTGTTTTGCCGCAGCGAGGGCCAGATCGGCACCCACTTCGAACAGACTCACTGCAATACCATGGATGAGCTGAATCGGGCCGAACTAACCGGCAAAGAATACGTCAACCACATACAGCAACAGGGATCCCCGACGCCATTCAAGGGCCCGTAGCGAGCATCAGAACCGTCACCGCCAGCCGCTACGTCGCGCCGCTGCGGGAAGGCGGCTCGTTGCCCGCCATCATCGAAGCCGATGACGAGGGCTTGTACGTACTCAAATTTCGAGGAGCTGGGCAGGGCCCTAAGGCGTTGATTGCAGAATTGCTGGCGGGCGGGATCGGCCGGCTCGCAGGATTACCTGTCCCTGAGATTGTATTCGTTGAACTGCCGCCGGATCTCGCCCGCACGGAGCCCGACGCTGAAATACAAAGCCTCATCGCTGCCAGCGGTGGGTTGAACCTTGCGCTGGACTATTTGCCGGGGTCGGTGACCTTCGATCCGCTGGTGTTTAAGCCCGATGAGAAGCTCGCTTCTCGCATCGTGTGGTTCGATGCCTTTGTCTGCAATGTCGATCGAACCGCGCGCAACGTCAATATGCTGATGTGGCACCGAAAGCTGTGGCTCATCGATCATGGCGCCGCTTTATATTTTCATCACGCCTGGACCCACGGGGACACCCATGCGCTTACGCCGTTCTCGCGGATTGCAGACCATGTGTTATTGAAAGCGGCAGGCATGCTCGAGGATGTCGATGCCGAGATGGGAGCACTGCTCACGGTGGAGAAAATCGCCAGTATCATCGATCTGATTCCCGATGCTTGGCTCGGCGCCGATTCGGGTTTCGACGGTAAATCCCAACAGCGCGAAGCGTACCTGAGCTATTTCAATGAAAGGCTCGAGTCTTCGCAAGTGTTCGTACAGGAGGCCATTCGTGCACGCGCTGCGCACCTATGATTATGCCGTGGTGCGAGTCGTGCCGCGGGTGGAGCGCGGCGAGTTCGTGAATGCGGGCATCATTTTGTCCTGCGATGTGGCGCGAATCCTGCAGGCCGCCGTGGAGCTCGACGAGAAAGCTCTGCTCAGCCTCGATTCGCGCGTCGACTTAAGTTTAGTCAGAAGCGCGCTTCAAACCATACCGGCGATTTGCGCCGGTGGTGAGGCCGCGGGAGAGATCGGCAAAATGTCGGCGCGGGAGCGATTTCATTGGCTGGTCGCGCCCCGCAGCACCATAGTGCAGACCTCGCCGGTGCACAGCGGCCAATGCGCCGATCCGGCCGCTGCATTGGAGCATTTGATGCGCTCCATGGTGCGGCGCTAGGGCAGGGGTCTAGTTGCCGCCGGAGCGCAGCGCCGCCGCGACATCAGCCAGCCCAAATCCATAACCCGGATCCCACGCCGCGACACCCAGCGGCACGGCAGTGCTGCGCAATGCTTTGAGCACTTGAGCGCGATTGAAGCCGGCACTCTCGAGCAACGCCGCCGCCGCTGCAATCGCCGGCACTGCCGCCGAGGTACCGCAGAACAGATTGTTGGTCAGCGTTTTTCCATTGCTGAACGGCGTGGTCACGCAATCCGGTGCAACCAGGTCCGGTTTTTTCAGAACAACGGGAGAAGCGAGCCGGGTGTAATCGAAGCCATCGGGCGCAGCCGCATCTGCGACGGCTTGGAAGTCCAGGCGAAAGGGTCCGTGGTTGGACCACGCCTCCAGCGTGTGCGGCGACATCGCGTCTGTCGCGCCCACGACCAAGGCATCCGGGATGTCCCCAACCGTTCCGCCGGCAAGTCCCGAGGTTGAGTGCGACAGAGGCTGGCATTCGATGTTGCACGTGGGACTGCCTTCCGTGACTTGCACGGCAAGGCCTTGCGCCGAGCCCGCATCGAGCGTGATGACAAGCCGCACGGCTTGCTCTGTGCCCGAGGTGTTGGTGTAATCGGCGATCAGCGTCGGATCGAATTGACTGCTGGCATGCATCAGCACTTGCGCGTTGGCGTCGAGCAGATAAACGCTCAAGGCGTGGTTATCGGCACCGTGCGGGGGGTCGTTCCAGTTGACGATCAGCCTCAGCCGCTTGCCCGCGGGTACCGGCACGGTATTGAACGCATCGGTGCTGCCGCCGCTGGAGGCGCCAAAATCGAGCAATGTCGCTTGCGAGCCGCCGACCGCGCCCTGCATGGTCACGAATGGCCCCTGCCAGTAGCCGCTATTTTGTTCATTGCCGGCCAGATGTACGAACACCATGCGGTCGTTCGCCGTTTCCAACTGCACAATCGTTGCCGCGCTGGCGTCCGGATAGAACTGTCCCGAAAATAAAATATCATCGACGATGATGTCGGCGTGAAAGTTGTTTCCTAGATCCTCGATGCATACGTTGAAGTCGAGGTCAACGCCATCGCAGAAGCCGAGCACGGCGTCGGGTGCGTGTTGATGCACGAGTTCGAGCATCCAGCTGCCCTCATCGAGTGTGCCCGCGGTGTTCTTGCTGACATAAATGCCCGTGGGTAAGACGCCGGCGCTTTGGTAGGACGCAAGATTGACCACTCCGGTGCTGATGACGCCGACGCGAACTCCGCCGCCGCGAAAACCTGAGGCGCGCAATTGATCCATGTGCAGGAGGGCGTCTGCCTCGCTCGTCACGGTGACGCCCGTGGCGCTCGCGCCGGGCTGGGCCGGATTGCCCACAGCGCCGCTCATACCACCCCCGCCGCAGGCCGTGAGCACGATGAGCGCGGTCAGTACGATTATTATCTTGAGCACTAGCGGCGGAAAATCTTGTTGAGCGCGCCTCCTGAGGCAGCGTCGGCGAATCCATCGAAGGATCCCTTCTCGAGCATGAGCTTTGCGGCGCGCATCAGTCCGCCCCACGCGGCTCGCGCCAGTGCACCGCCCACGCTGACTCGCCGCACGCCCAGCTCCGCAATCTGCGGCAAAGTCAGATCGGGGTTAAAGCCGATCAGCAGATTCACAGGCTTGGGCTTGACGGCGGCAACCACGGCGCTGATGTGCTCAACTGAACTGATTCCAGGCGCGTACAGGCAATCAGCGCCCGCCTCGGCGTAGGCCTTCAGACGCGCGATCGCTTGATTGATGTCGGGCTGACCCACGAGAAAGCATTCGGCGCGCCCGATCAGCATCGTATCGGCGCCTGCTTTGTCGATGGCCTTGCGCGCGGCGCGCATCCGTTCAACCGCCACATCGGTGTCGAACAAGGGCTGGCTCTCGTTGCCGGTGGAGTCTTCGATGGACAGACCGGCGACACCGGTTTGTACCGCAAGTCGGACGCTGTCGGCGAGCCCGGCGGCATCCGGCGCAAAGCCATGTTCGAAGTCCGCGTTGATGGGCACGTCGGTGGCTTCGACCATTTCGGCCAAGTGATCGAGCACCCGATCGCGGGACATGCCGCCATCGGGATGCCCGTGAGACCATGCAAAGCCCGAACTGGTCGTGGCCAGCGCTTTGTATCCAAGTCCCTGCAGGTAACGGGCGCTGCCCGCATCCCAGGGATTGGGAATCACGAAGCAGCCCGTTTCGTGAAGGCGATGAAATGCCCGACGCTTATCGGCGATGCTGGGGCGAAGCGGCATGCAGAACTCCTCGCGGCCTACTTCTGGACCTGGGCCTCGCGCTCGATGGCGCGGCAGCCGATATCGAGCCTATATTGAACCAGATTCCAGTGAAGGGCATGAACCAGATTGTATGCCTGATGATGCGCCGCGCGCACAGTGTCTCCCAATCCCACCGCGCACAGCACGCGGCCGCCCGCGGTGAGGATTTGGCCGCCCACCGCCTGCGTGCCGGCATGAAACACTTTGCCAGGCAGTGCGGCGGCAGCTGCAAGCCCGCCGATCGGATCTCCTTTGCGGTACGCCTCCGGGTAGCCGCCCGCGGCCATGACCACACCGAGCGCGGCCCGCGGGTCCCAGCGAACCTGCGTGCTTGACAAAGTCCCGTCGAGCGCGGCCTCGCACAGGTCGATCAAGTCGCTCTGCAAGCGCATGAGTATGGGTTGGGCCTCCGGATCGCCAAGCCGGCAATTAAATTCCAGGACATTGGGGGTGCCGTCCGCCGCAATCATCAGCCCGGCGTAGAGAAACCCGACATAAGGGTTGCCGTCGCTCGCCAACCCCTCAAGCGTCGGTTGTATGACCTCGCGCATGATGCGCCGATGCAGTTTCTCGCTGACGATCGGCGCCGGCGAATAGGCTCCCATGCCGCCGGTGTTCGGTCCTCGATCGCCGTCGTCGCGCCGCTTGTGATCCTGCGAGGTCGCGAGGGCAACGACCTGCTGGTCGTTCGCCACCACGATGAAACTGACTTCTTCGCCCTCCAGGAACTCCTCGATCACGATGGTGTTGCCGGCCGAGCCGAAACTTCCGCCGAGCATTTCGCGGCTGGCCGCAATGGCGGAGGCGTGCGTGTCGCATATCACCACGCCCTTGCCGGCTGCGAGGCCGTCGGCCTTGACCACCAGCGGCAAGCGCTGCGCCTTGACATAGTTCTCATCAAACGTGGCCGCGGTGAATGTGGCGAAGCTTGCGGTCGGGATGCGGTGGCGCTTGAGGAAATTCTTGGTGAACGCTTTCGAGCCTTCGAGCTGTGCGGCCTTGCGCGAAGGGCCGAAGCAGCGCCGCTGCTCGGCATTGAAACGATCGACGATGCCGGCCACCAAGGGTACTTCGGGACCGATGATGGTCAGACCGATATCCTGGTTGATCGCAAAGGCAAGTAAGCCCTCCGTGTTCTCTACCGCGATGTCAACATTGCTGACCTTCGCTTCCAGGGCGCTGCCGGCATTGCCCGGGGCCACGAAAACGTGCTCAACACGGGGCGACGACGCGCACTTCCAGGCGAGTGCGTGCTCGCGACCGCCGCCGCCGACAATCAACACTTTCATCGCGATCAATCCCTTAGTGACGGAAGTGGCGCATGCCGGTGAACACCATGGCGATGCCGTGTGCGTCGGCTGCCTCGATCACATCGGCATCGCGGCGCGAGCCGCCGGGCTGAATGACCGCTTTGATGCCGTATTCAGCCAGCACATCCAAGCCGTCGCGAAACGGAAAAAACGCATCCGAGGCAACCGAGGCGCCTTGCAGCGTGAGACCCGCATGTTCAGCTTTCATGGCGGCAATCTTGCTGCTCATCACGCGGCTCATTTGGCCAGCCCCAATACCTTGGGTGGACTTGTCCTTCGCGGCTACGATGGCGTTGGATTTAACATATTTGCAAACGCGCCAGGCGAAAATCAAATCGTCGAGTTCCGACAGCGTGGGTGGACGCTTGGTCACCGTGCGCAGTTCTTGGGCTTTGACCGCGCCCGCATCGCGCGTTTGCACCAATAGACCGCCCGATACGCTCCGGTACTCGAGCAATTGCGTCACCGGCAGGTGTAGCTCGCCAGTGACGAGCACGCGCACGTTGTCCTTGGCCGCGAGCACCGTCCTGGCCGCCTCCTCGACGCTCGGCGCCATGACAACTTCCACGTATTGCTGCTCCAGGATCGCGTTTGCGGTCGCCGCATCCAATTCTCGATTGAAGGCGATGACGCCGCCATAGGCCGAGGTCGGATCGGTGCGGTAAGCGAGCGCGTAGGCCTCGAGCAGCGTAGTGCATCTTGCGGCGCCGCAGGGATTGGCATGCTTAACAATGACGCAAGCCGGCGTATTAAATTGGCGCACGCACTCGAGCGCGGTGTCGCTGTCGGCGATGTTATTGTAGGACAACTCCTTGCCTTGAATCTGCTTGGCTCGCGTCACCGAGGCGCCAATTGCGCGCGGATCAGTGTAGAAGGCTGCTTGCTGGTGCGGATTCTCGCCGTAGCGCAGGTCAATATGCTTACGGAAGGAAAGATTCAAGTCACTGGGGAAGGTGGGCAGTGCCGCAGCGATGGCGCCGGTGAAGTACGCGGACACCATGGCATCGTATTGCGCCGTGTGCGCAAACGCCTTCGCGGCCAACTTGCGGCGCATGGTCATGGTGGTGCTGCCCTGATTGGCCGCCAACTCATCCAGCAATTCGCGATAATCATTCGGATCGACCACCACCGTCACAGAGGAATGGTTCTTGGCGGCAGCACGCACCATTGCGGGACCGCCGATATCGATATTTTCCACCGCGTCCTCGTAGGTGCAGTCGGCCCGGCCGACTGTCGCGGCGAACGGATAGAGGTTCACTGCCAACAGATCGATGGGTTCGATGGCATGCTCGCGCATCACCGGTTCATCGATGCCGCGCCGGCCCAACAGTCCGCCGTGAATCTTTGGATGCAGGGTTTTGACGCGGCCTGCCATGATTTCCGGAAAGCCGGTGTAGTCGGCGACTTCCCTGACCATGATGCCGTGGCTGGTCAACAGCTTGGCGGTGCCGCCTGTCGACAACAATTCGATGCCGCGTTCCTTCAGTTCGCGTGCGAACTCAACGATGCCGGTCTTATCGGAAACACTGAGTAGCGCGCGGCGGACGGGCGTGAGCACTAAAGGATTACTCGCTAATGCCGAACTCTTTGAGTTTCTTGCGCAAGGTGCCGCGGTTGATTCCCAAAATCGTTGCTGCGCGGCTTTGGTTCCCTTGGACATGGCCCATGACCACTTTAAACAGCGGTTCTTCCACCTCGCGCATCACCAGATCGTACAAATGCGCCGGCTTGTGGCCGTTCAGCGTTTCGAAATAGCACTGCAGGGCCTCTTCAGCCTGCGAGCGCAGCGGGACACCTTTGCCATTGACTTTCAGATCGCGGCCGTTGAAAGCCGCCGCGATCTCCCGACGTGATTTCGATTTCTTTTTTACGACCATGGTCTACAGTTCAAGCCCCGAATGTTTTTTTCTTATGTTGTGAAACCAATGTACACCTA
>JANYAD010000003.1 GCA_025355165.1 Gammaproteobacteria bacterium
GCGCAACAGGAACCCGCGGTTGCCCTGTTGCGCCACGTCGAGCCCGGTGGCGGTGCCGGCGTCGAGCTCGAGCTTGAAACCCTGCAAGATTTGCTCGCCGTTGGCGAGATTTTCGCGCGCCACTTGAAGCCGGTCTCTAAATTCCAAGGCTTGGAAGTACGTGCTTGCCACGCTGCTGACCACGGTGAGCGCCACGGTTTCCTTGTCGTATCGGCTGGCCAGCGCGGTGGCGCGCGCCGCGGCCAAGGTGGCGCGATTCTTACCCCAAAAATCCAACTCGTAGCTCGCAAATAGATCAGAATTGAAAGTATCGAAGCTCGTAGTTCTGCTTTGGCCGGTCAGTCTGGCGTGTTGCCGCGTGGCGCTGGTGCTGAAATCGAGCGTTGGTAGAAGCGCAGCACCCACGATGCGAACCTGAGCGTCTGCCTCGCGGATGCGAGCTATAGCCACGGCAAGATCGTCGTTGTTGCGCTGCGCCTGCCCGATTAGCTCATCCAGCGTCTCGGAGCCGAACCCATGCCACCAATTCGAATCGGGCCAGACGGCGGAGGTTTGCGGATCGGGCGCATTGCGCCACCGTGCGGGCAGGATGATGTCCGGCCGTTGATAAGCCGGACCCACACTGCACCCCGCGAGGGTCAGCAGCGCGCAGCCGCAAAGCGCTCCCAAGCGAGAGTTCTTCATTATCCGTGCTACGTTGAACCGGGAGCGGTTAAACTGCCGTGGTCGAATTGTTAAAATAAGTTAATGACTCTCCGGCGCCGCGGCCAGCTATACAGCGTATCCATGAGAAAACACCTGAACGCCCTTCGCACAGTGCTGATCGGTATCTCGATCAGCGCCCTCATTCCGTGCTCCGCCCGGTCCGATGCCGATGCTTCTGACGCCGCCATGCGAGCGGCCTTGGATCAGATCCGCGATGCGGGCATCAAAGATGAATGGGCGTATCGAAAGCTGGCGGATCTTTGCGACAAGATCGGTCCGAGAATAAGCGGTTCGCTGCAAGCGGAGGCGGCCGTGCAGCAGATCGCGGCCGTGTTGCGCGCCAGCGGTTTGGAGGTGTCCTTACAGCCGGTGAAAGTTCCACACTGGGTGCGGGGCGAGGAGCAGGGCGACATCATCGAGTATCCGGGCCGACCTGCCGGCGTCACGCAACGTCTGCAACTGACGAGCCTGGGCGGCTCGGTGGCTACGACGGTACGAGGCGTTTCCGCGCAGGTTATGGTGGTTCATAACTTCGAAGAGTTGGGGGCGCGAGCGGAGCAGGCTCGCGGCAAGATCGTCCTGTTCAATGTACCGTTCAATGAGAGCCTGGCGAAAAACGGGCGGGCTGGAAGTGCCTACGAAGAGGGGGTGGCGTACCGAGTACGGGGCGCCAGCGCAGCCGCCCAGGCCGGCGCCGTTGCGGCTTTGATCCGATCGGTGGGCGGGGCGAACTACCGGCTACCGCACACCGGCGTGATGCAGTACGACCCGAAGCTGCCGAAGATTCCCACCGCCGCGCTGAGCGCTGAGGATGCGATGTGGATAGCGCGGCTCGCGGCTGAAGGACCGGTCACATTGCGCATCAAGCTATCGCCGCAACTGCTGCCCGATGCCGACAGCCACAATGTCATCGCGGATTGGGTAGGACGCGAACGCCCCGAGGAAATTGTCATCGTCTCAGGACATTTGGACTCTTGGGATCTAGCGCAGGGCGCCGTAGACGACGGTGCTGGCGTTGCCTCCGCAATGGGGGCCGTGCATTTACTGCAGTCACTTGGGCTGCATGCGCGCCGGACCATCCGTTTTATCGGTTGGATGGCCGAGGAAAATGGCAGCTCCGGCGGGGAGTCCTATTTCAATTTGAACGGCCCCGTGCTTGCGCGGCACGTTGCCGCGATCGAGAGCGATAGCGGCGCGGGACAGCCGTTGGGCGTTTCCGCGCATGTGCCGGCAGCATCGTTGCCGAAGTTTGCGCCCCTCATCGCCTCACTAAATGTCATGGGTGCGGGCATTTTGGACCACCGTGACGAAGCGGCCGGTGCTGATTTGCAATTTCTCGATGCGGGGGGTGTACCGACTCTGGCACCCGTGCTCGATACAAGAACTTACTTTGACTATCACCACACCGCAGCGGACACGTTGGATAAAGTCGATCCTGAGAATATCCGCCGGCAGGTCGCGGTTCTGGCCATGATGGCTTACTTCGCGGCCGAGAGTGCCGAGCCGCTGCCCAGGTTGCCGGTGTCAAGACCTTAAGCGGGCTTATGCTCCGACAGCAGCGATTTCATCACGTCGCGCCAACTGACGATACCGACGGGTTTGAATTCATCGTCGACAATCGGAATGCACGATATTCGCTGATCAAGGAATAACTGCACCGCTTCGTGAACGGCAGCCTGCGGATGCAGAGTGAAGAGGGTTCGACTCATAATCTGGTGCACGCGCTTATTGAGAGTCGCAAGGTCTCGCGCCGTCTCGGCGACGCTGCCCACATGAGGACTTAAGGCTTTGAGGAGATCCCGATCCGAAACGACACCGACCAATTTTTTGACATCATCGATCACCAGGAGATGATGGAAATTCAAGCGATCGAATATTTCCCTGACGACCTCAAGTCGGTCGTCCATTTCGACAGTGACGACTCGCACCGTCATGATGGATTGCACATTCACGGGCTTTTCCTCCGCTCAAGACTATACCCCGGCGAAAGCCCTAAGCGCAGCGGCTATTGATGGAAAACACCGCCTCGATACTGATTCTGATATCCGGCTTTGCGCACGCGGTGGTTAACGCCATCATGAAAGCGGGCAAGGATAAAATGTCAGGTCGAGCTCTGATCGACGGATTCAGCGCTCTGATGCTGGCCCCGTTTGCGCTGCTGGTGCCTTTGCCGACTAACGCCTGGCATTGGCTGATCGCCTCCACCGTTATACACGGTGTGTATTTGTTGGCTTTGATCAAGTCCTTCGAGCAATCTGACATGACGGTGGCGTATCCGATCGCGCGCGGCCTGGCGCCAATGCTGGCGGCAGCGGGCGCGGTTGCGATCTTTCACGAGCCGATTTCAGCCTATGTGGCGCTGGGCATCATGTGCATTGCTTGCGGCGTGATGGCTATCGGCGTCAGTCACAAGTTCAAAGCGAGCGCACTGTTGTGGGCGGCGCTAACGGGGGCCTGCATCGCCTGCTACACCGTGGTCGATGCTCAAGGCGTGCGTGCGGCCCCGACTGCGCTCAGCTACATTGTTTGGACTTTTCTGATGCTCGGCGGCGCGCTGGGCTCTTTTTTCGCGCTCTGGCGCGGAAGGGGCTTTATCGCCTCGGTGGCCGGTCAATGGAAACCAGGATTGATCGCAGGCGCGCTATCCATAGTCTCCTATGGCCTCGCATTGTTGGCATTTCGTTATGGGGCAACTCCGCGCCTTGCGGCGCTGCGCGAAACGTCGATCTTGTTCGGCGCCATTATCGCCGTGGTGTTTCTTCGCGAGCGCCTCACGAAGTTGCGATTCGGCGGCGTGGCGGTAATCGCCTTGGGAGCGATGGTTCTGATTGCCACCGGATAGCATATGACATCGATCATGCGAAACCGGCGTATTCTGTGTAGGTCTCGACCGACAGCCGATGCGGCAGTCGGACAGGGTGGTCGACCTGCTAGCCTAGCGACTTGATGAAATTCCCACTCCTTCCGGTGCTGGTCGCGCTTCTCGCTTGCGCGGCAGCGCACGCCGCCGATCCGCAACCTTATAAAGTGGAACTGGCAACGGCGGGGAATGATGATATCGATGAGGCATTGAAGGCCACCTCCGATCTAAACACGTTGCGCAAGACAGCACCGGTAAGTCCATTTGGCTTGATTGCTCGAGCGCGCAGCGACGTGGACCGGCTGAAAACCGTATTGGAAAGCTTCGGTTACTATGAGTCCGGCGTCATCGTGAAGATCAACGGGGTGCTCCTGACGGAACCGAGCCTCGGCGAGACGCTGACCGCATCGCCGAAAGGCAATGTCGCGACCGTCAATGTGAGCTTTACACTGGGAACGCTTTACACGCTTCGCCAAATCGACATTCAAGGTGAAGCGCCCGAATCAGTCGATGCGCGCACCACGCTCGGACTGAAGAGCGGACAGCCCGCAGTCGCCGCCGACGTGCTTGCAGCCGGCGCTCGACTGCAGAGCGCCCTCCAAGAACAGGGCTACGCTTTTGCAAGGGTAGACCCTCCTGTGGCCTACGAAGCCGCCGATGCGCCGGTGCTCGATTTGACATTTCAGGTGCTGGTCGGCGCAAAGGCAACCATTGGAGAAATTCACATCGAGGGTCTGCAACGGGTGCACGAGAGGTTGTTGCGCCATCGCTTGTTGATGCACAGCGGCGATGTATTCAGACCGTCGCAAATCGAGCGTGCGCGCCGGGATTTACTCGCACTCAACGTGTTCGCTCAAGTGACGGTGCAAACCGGCGCGGAGGCGGATGCATCCGGCGGCGTACCGATCACGTTCAAGATCCGCGAACGGCCGCGCCATGCGGTTACCGTCAATGCGGCCTTTTCCAGTGACTTAGGCGGCAGCGGCGGGTCGACTTGGACCGACCGCAATGTGTTTGGGAATGCCGAGCAACTAACCTTTGCCGCGTCCGTCATTAATCTGGGCGGCAGCAACACCACGGGACTCGGCTATGACACCGGCATCAAGTACCTGCGCCCCGAATTTCTGCACCGCGACCAATCTTTGCAATTTGCGATCGGCGCGCTCAAGCAGCAATTACAGGCCTACAATCAGACCGCCAAGACGGCCTCCGTCACCTTGAGTCGCAAGTTATCGAGCGTATGGAGCTTAAGCGCAGGCCTTGCGTCCAGCATCGAGCAAATCACGCAGATTACGAGCGCCACAACGAATCCGGCCGGGCACCTCGTCGGCGTTCCCTTAACGATCGACTATACCCTGGCGGCAATGCCGATCACCGCGAGTTACGATTCCACTAATCTTCCCACGCCCCTCGATGATCCACGCCACGGATTGCGCGGCTCCTTAACAGTGACCCCGACGCTCGCGTTGGGTCACCCAAACTCGACATTTATCATTACGCAGTTGAAGGTGGCTGCCTACTTTGACTTGCATAATCTTTTGCCGATTGCCCCCGGCCGCAGCGTGTTGGCGGGCCGCACCCTCGCCGGCGTTGCGCAAGGGGCCGGGCAATTAAGCTTGCCCCCCGACCAGCGATTCTATGCGGGAGGCAGCGGCACGATCCGAGGGTATGCTTACCAATCGGTGGGTCCGATCTTTCCTGGGACCGCCATACCCATCGGCGGCACGGCCATTACCGCAGCTGGCTTGGAGTTTCGACAGCGCTTCGGCACTAACTGGGGCGCTGCGGTATTCGCCGACGGCGGGCAAACCAGTGCCAAATTAAAATTGGTGCCTTCCCAACTTCAAGTGGGTGCGGGCGCGGGGGTGCGCTATTACACTCCGATTGGACCGATCCGATTTGATGTGGCGCTGCCGCTCAATCCCAGCCCAGGTGAGGGCTCCTTGCAAGGGCACTTTCAATTCTACATTGGCTTGGGACAGGCATTTTAATGCGCCGCCCCGCAAAAATCACCGTGTGGACGCTGGGTGCCGTGGCGCTGCTGCTGATATTGCTGGTCGGGGGTATCCTCGTCACTGGCAACACCGAGACAGGCCGACATCAAATCGAAAAGCTGGTGGCGCGGTTGACGACTAATAAGGTGCAGCTCACGGGTTTGGCCGGATCATTTCCCAACCACCTCTACCTCGAGGAATTGCAACTCAAGGACAACTCGGGCATTTGGCTTACCGCAAAACGGATCCAATTGGATTGGACGCCGCTCGCCTACCTGCAGCGAGGTATTCAGATCGATCGCTTGCAGGTGTCGCGCGTGGACATGGAGCGCTTGCCGCAAGAGGGTTCATCGACAAACAACGCGCAACCCGACCTGCCACGCATAGAGGTACTTCGCGCGTCAATAGATGAAGTGCATCTCGGCGCGCAATTGGCAGGAGCGCCTGCATCGCTGGCGGCGAGTGGCAGTGCCCACCTTAGATCCGTCCGCGACATGCTTTTCGACGTATCGGCGCGGCGCATCGACGATGACGGCTCCTATGAGCTGCATTTGCACTTCGATGAGAAGCGGATGGATGCCACGCTTAATTTGCATGAGCCGGCGAGCGGGCCGCTGGAGAACATGCTCTCGCTGCCGGGCTTGGGCGCATTACAGGCCAGCGTCAGCTTGAAGGGCTTGCGGGAGGCGGAGCACCTCGAGGTATCGCTTCAAGCCGGAGAGCTGAAGGGTCAAGTGCAGGGCAGTTTTAACATGAAGGAACTCGCAGGGGACTTAGCCTTTGATTTCGATGCCGCGGCTACGGCGCCGCGGCTGGACTTGGGCTGGGAACACGCGGCGTTGCATGGCCGGTGGCGTGGCAACCTGCAAACTCCCACCGCCGAGGGCCACGTGCAAATCAGTCGTTTGCGTCTGCCGGGAAACACGCAATTCGCATCGCTTAACGCGGACGTTGCGGCGGATCGGGGGTTGGCCAAGTTGCACGCAATCGTCAAAGGCTTGAGAATCCCCGGGCAAGAACCGGGGCTGCTCGAGAAGGACCCTGTCCGCATCGATGCCTCAGTGAACCTCGATGATCCCACGCGGCGCCTGCAACTAACCGCCTCGCATCCGCTGTTTAATCTAACCGGCGATGCCGTCACGGCCGGCCCTCAAAGCGCGACGCTGGAGGCGCGCCTGCCAAGTGTGGCGCCGTTTGCCGCCGTGGCGGGCCAGGAGCTTCATGGCAGCGCCGTGATTAAGGCACAAGCGCAGGGATATCCCGCCGATACCCATTTCAAGCTTGATCTCAATGCCGCGCTCAACCCAGGCACACAGCTCTGGGCGGGCGCGGTGGGAGATACACCCCGATTGCAGTTGGCGGGGCAGTGGAAAGCGGGTGTGCTTTTGATTGAAGACATGAAGCTTGCGGGGCACGCATTGGCGTTATCGGCCAGCGGCACTATTGGTCCTCAAGTCCTCAAGGCAAGGTGGGATCTGGCCTTGTCGGATCTGTCGACGGTCTCCTCATCCCTCGCGGGAAACTTGACAGGATCCGGGTCTGTGGATGGCCCCAAAACCGCGATGGCGGCCGACGCGCGATGGACCTCAAGCCTTTCCGTTGGAAATTCGCCAAGAGGGGAGGTATCCGCCGAGATGAAACTGAAGGGGCTAGGGTCGGCACCCGAGGGCACGTTCGACGCCCACGGCACCCTGGACGGAGCACCGCTTGAGGTACAACTCTCACTGCAACGCGCGGCAGCAGGGAACCTGCGCGCCGTTTTGAAGCAGGCGAATTGGAAAAGCGTTCACGCGGACGCCGATATCGAGATTACCGAGCAATCCCTTGCGCAAGGCCGGCTGTCATTCGCCGTGGCGCAACTTGGCGATTTACAGCACTTGGTGGGCGTCAATATCACGGGAAACCTCGCGGCCCTGATCGCACTGAAGCCTGATGCGAAGCGCACTCGGGCGAGTTTGCAGCTGGACGCCGCCGATCTCATGGTGGCGGGTCTCGCGGCGAGCGCGCACGTTTCCGGCGAGGGCTTCGCGGATG
>JANYAD010000027.1 GCA_025355165.1 Gammaproteobacteria bacterium
CAAACTTCTCCGCCATCACCTTCGTCAGTGCTGCCGTCAAGGTCGTCTTGCCATGATCAACATGCCCAATCGTCCCCACGTTTACGTGCGGCTTCGTTCGCTCAAACTTCCCCTTCGACACGGCAAGTACCTCTCAAAAAATTTAAAAAAACTCTGGAGCCCACGAACGGGATCGAACCGTTGACCTCGTCCTTACCAAGGACGTGCTCTACCAACTGAGCTACGTGGGCCGCATCCATTTGGAGCGGGTGATGGGAATCGAACCCACGTGATCAGCTTGGAAGGCTGACGTTCTACCATTGAACTACACCCGCACTCCGTAGAAGCCAATGGCACAACCCCACATCCTTCGCTGGTGGAGGGGGTAGGATTCGAACCTACGAAGGCATAAGCCAGCAGATTTACAGTCTGCCCCCGTTGGCCGCTTGGGTACCCCTCCTTAAAATGAGCCGCGTATTTTGCGGTGCGCTTGCCCGTGTGTCAACGTAAGTTCGGGTCAAATCGGTAAATCCTACCCCGGGCTTTCTCCGTCACTTTCCGCAGCTTGACACTATCTTACGATATATATATCTTAAGATATGTTTTACAACTGTTACATTCCATGAGACACCATCTACACCACTGCATCGGGCGCCATCGTCACCCGGGATTCAGCCACTTCGGACGCGGATTCCTCTCCGGTGGAATGGGAGGTCGGGGATTTGGCGCGGGACGCAAGCTCGCATCGGCGGATTTGCAGCTCCTCATACTCAAGTTGCTGGATGAAAAATCGCGCCATGGATACGAAATTATTAAAGAGCTGGAGGAGCGCTCCAAAGGCTTCTACATTCCCAGCCCCGGGATGGTCTATCCCGCGCTCACCTATTTGGAAGAGCTCGGTCATGCCACCGTAGCGAGTGAGGGGGCGCGCAAGCTTTACAGCATCACGAAGTCCGGCAAGGAGCATCTGTCGGAGCATGGGGCCGCCGCCGAAGCGCTCCTAGAGCAATTTGGCCATGTGGCAGAACGCATGGATCGGGTGCGCCGAGCACTGGGCGCTGCAGAAGCGGGTGAGGATATCGGCACCCCCCAAGAGCGCGGCGGTTCGCGCGAACTGCAGCTCGCCAGGCGAGATCTTAAGCGTGCGCTGCTCGCCACGTGGCACAGCTCGGCGCAAGAACAACAGCGAATAGCTGCGATTCTCGTCCGCGCGGCCGCGGAGATTGCAGGTAAATAGAGCCTATTTCAGGTTCGTCTCGAACAAGCGATATATGCGCTTGTATTCGTCCAACCAAGAGTCGGCATTGGTGAATCCGTGCCGGTCCAAGGGGTAAGGCGACAGGCTGAAATTATCCTTGTGCAGCTCGATCAAGCGCTGGTACAAACGCATCGAATCTTCAAACAACACATTGTCGTCCATGACCCCGTGACAGATCAGCAGCGCATCCTGCAAACCGGATGCGAACTCGATGGGCGATGAGCGCGCATAAGCTATCGGATCGGTTTGCGGATCATTCAAAATGCCTTCCGTGTAGCCGTCATCGTACTGCATCCAATCAGTCACCGGACGCAGGGCCGCGCCGGCGGCGAATTCGCCCGGCGCGCGGAAAAGCGCCATCAAGGTCATAAAGCCGCCGTATGAACCGCCGTACATGCCCACCTGTTTGGGATCTGCGCCCGCCTGCTCGACCAACCATTTCTTGCCGTCAAGCAGGTCGTCGAGTTCCGGATGACCCATCTGCCGGTAGATTGCCGTGCGCCAATCGCGGCCGTAACCGGCGGAAGCACGGTAATCCATATCGAGCACCACGTAGCCTTTACGCGCCAGCAGATTGTTGAACATCTGCTCTCGAAAATAATAAGAATAGTGCAAGTGCACGTCTTGCATGTACCCGGCGCCATGGACGAATAGGACGGCCGGTTTTTTCTCCGTCGTGCCGGCGCTCCTGTCGCGGTAGAGCTTGGCGTAGATGACGCCGCCGAAATGCGTGGAGGGAATTTTGATGATTTCAGGCCGAATCCAGCTCGACGACTTGTAATCGTCGCTGCGGGTATCCGTCAACTCGCGCGGCATTGCGGAGCCGTCGGCCTTGGCCACGGCAATTTGCGTACGCATGTAAGAGCTCGAATAGCTCAGCAACAATTGCTTGCCGCTGCGGTCCAACTGCGCCCTCTCGACGCCTTCGAGCCGTGTAATCCGCTGCAACGGACCGCCGCTGCTTGAGACTCGATACACGTCGTAGGAATAGGGAGCCGCAGCATTGCTTAGCAGGTAAAACCAGCGGCCGTCGGCGGATAGCTGCGGCTCGGATACCTCGTATTGACCTTGCGTCAGAGGGCGCACTTCGCTATTTTTCTTTTTGATATACAAATGCGCGTAACCCGATTCCTCCGATTGATACCATAGGGTGCGATTGTCGTTGAGCCAGCCGAACTCGTTGAAGGCTAGATTGATCCAGGCGCCGTCCGTTAAACGATGCTCCGGAACAAGCGTATAGCGGGAAAAATCAACGCTGACCAGCCAACGATCTTTGTGATCGATGGCGTAAATTTCGATGCCGAGGGCGCTCGCATCGAGGCTCCAAATCATTCCGCCGCTGACTGCATCGGGCTCATCATTGATGACCCACACGCCCCGCTTCTTGCGGTCGGCCGCGCCGCCCTGCGGATCGGCGCTTGAATGTGCTGTTGCATTCTCCTCGCGAACCGATCTCAGCGGATCCTCATCAAGACCGGGCAGCTGATCGATGGCGAGCGGGTGCAGGGTGTGGTCCACGAGGTTGAGAAGGATCAAGGATTGCGCGGCGGGAGGATTGCGCCCTACTCGCAAGCGCTCCTTTTCAAATTCCTCGTAGCCTGACTCGGTTACATAGCGCGTCAGCTGGCCTTCCTTGCCTTTGAGGTGGGATTTAGGTTCTGTGACGACAAGCAGCCAGTGCGCATCCGGGGATAGTTCGCTGCCGCGAATGATCACCTCATCGCCCAGATAAAACGGCGCGGGAGTGCGCGAAAGGTCCGCCTTTTGCAGAGCCTCATCGTGCTTCGCTATGGTTTCGGCATCATCATGCGACCTTTTTAATGTTGAAAATGTGCGCAATTGCATGTCGCGCAACACATCCGCTGCGGGCGCGGCAATCGGATCCTTCTCGGCCTTGATGACGGCGGCCGGCGAGGTCACAGCGCCGGCAAAGGTATGCACGTACCAATCGCTGTCGATGCGAAAGCTCAGGAGTTTCCCGTCGGCGGAAAATCGCGGCGTAGATTTCGGTTGCGGGCTGCGCGTGATCTGCTGCAGGCGGCCGCTGGACAAGTCGCGCACAAAAACATCGCGGTTGCGGATGAAGGCGGCGCGCTTGCCGGCGCTGTCGTAAACCGCAGGTGCGTCTGAATCGCCTATTGAGGCGCCGTCCAACACTCGATCCTGACGCGTGACTGGATCGAGACGATGCAGATCAACGATCGGTGAGCCGCTTCGCTTCAGCGAGTAGTACACCGCACGGCCGTCGGCCGACCAGAAAGGATCCCGGACTGGGGGGCCGATCCAGTCGGGATCCGCCATGATTTTTTCCAGCGAAAGCCCTGACTGCGAAGCAGCCTCGCTAACAGCGGCCCTACTTGCCGAGTTCGCGACACACAGCACCATCAAACTCACAGACAGGAAATAATTCATTGATACGCCCGTACGAGATCGCGGATCGCGCAAGTTTACCGTCGAACCGGTCAGGCGTACTCGTCGATCAGCGATTTGGGCGGCCACGGAGTGTGCGAGGTCTCCGCAGGTTCGGCCGCGGCTGGGTTCGAGCTTTGATCCCTGCGTTGACCTGGCTGATGGTCATCTTCCCGCGGCCGTCTGTCTGCGATCGGCAGTGCGGGATAAAGACCTGAATTACTTAAGCCGTCAACTTCACTCATTGCCTTGGCCTCGCTCAGTCCGGTTTGGGCGGTTCTGCGATGGTTGCTGCGCCCGGGTCCGCATCTTTTATCAACACAGTTTTCTGCAAATCCGCGGGCGGTACGCGGTACAGCAAGCGATTAGTCGCGCTGCTCGCATCGGCGAATTCGATATCCGGCGCAAAGTTCGCCGGAGTTTCGCCGGTTACTCTCGTCGTCGTGGCGTCGGCCGGAGAAACCGCCTCCAGCACCAACACCGCGACGCGACGATTCGCGTTGCGCCCTTCATTTGAATTATTCGGCTGCCGGGGATGGAACTCACCGAACCCCACAATTTCGAGTCTCAAGGGATCAATGCCTTGTTTGGTGAATTGATGCACCACGCTGGCGGCGCGCGCCGCTGACAGCTCCCAATTGGACGGGAATGCGCCGGTGTGAATCGGCCGGTCGTCGGTGTGCCCCTCGACGCGGATGGGATTGGGAAAGGGCTTCAAAACCTCGGCGAGCTTGTCGAGCACCGGCTCGGCGGCGCTTGAGAATGCCCCCGCACCGCTCGGAAATAAAATATCGGTGTTGATTTCGATTTCCAGCCACATGTTCTCGCGCCGCACCGTTATCAGCTTAGCATCGATCAATGCGCGCATTGCATCCTGCACTTGCCGCTCCATACGGATCAACGAGCCGGCCGGGTCCGCAGAGGAGGAACTCGGCTTGCTCGGCGGATTCTGCTGGCCCTTGATCATGATGAGCTTGGTCGGCGTGATGCCTACCAGCGGCTTATCGCCGCCCTTGCCGGGTTCCTTCTCCCCGAGGTTCACCGGCTGCATGCTCTTGGGTTGGCCATTGAAGGCGGCAATCATCGCATCGGACAGCACTCGAAATTTTCCCTCATTCACCGACGACATGGCATACATAACGGTGAAAAGCGCAAACAGCAGTGTGACCAGATCGCCGTAGGGAATGGCCCAGGCTTCATGATTCACGTGATCTTCGTGTTTTTTTTTGCGAGCCATGGGATGCAGATCAGCGGTGGAAATAGCCTTGCAATTTGGATTCGATGTTGCGCGGATTCTCGCCTTGCGCGATGGCGATGAGTCCTTCGATCACCATGGTGCGTACCTGCGATTGGCCGTGGATCACGGCTTTCAACTTGTTGCCCATTGGCAAAAACAGCAGATTGGCGAAAGCAATGCCGTAGATGGTCGCGATAAAGGCTGCCGCGATGCCGTGGCCGAGCTTCGAGGGATCGTTCAAATTTTGCATGACGGCCATCAAGCCCATGACGGCGCCGATGATCCCTAAGGTGGGTGAGTAGACACCCATCGATTCGAATACCTTCGCAGCTTGGGTGTCGAAGTGCTCCATGGTTTCAAGCTCGATTTCCATGCTGGAGCGGATGGCGTCCGGCTCGCCGCCATCCACCAAGGACTGCAAGCCCTTTTTCAAAAAATCATCTTTCTCGCCCTCGACTGCAGATTCCAGGCCGAGCAGACCCTGTTTTCGCGCGATGTTGCTCCACTCGACGATCTTTTCGATCATCGCCGCCGGATTGTGAGTTGGCGGCTTGAAGACCCAGGACACGATTTTCCACGCTCGCAGGAACGTGGCCATCGGCGTCTGCACGAGGCTGGCCGCCAGCGTTCCGACGACCACGATCACGAACGCGGCGCTGCCAACCAGTGCACCAGCGCTGCTGCCCTTGAGAATCGCGCCGCCGATGATGGCGATCAGCGCGAGCACAATGCCAATGATGCTTAAAATATCCATGAATCAATCCGGCCTGATCCACTCAGACAAACGCGCCCGCAAACGCACCAGCGCTTGGCCGTGGATTTGGCAGACGCGGGATTCCGAGACCTCGAGCACCTCACCTATTTCACGCAGATTCATTTCTTCGTCGTAGTACAGCGAGAGCACCAGCTTCTCACGCTCCGGCAAGCCGCTGATACCGGTGGCCAGCGCACTGCGAAAACCGGATTCCTCCATATCATCCAGAGGACCGGGGCCCGCGTCGCGCGCGTGGTCGGCCGGACTCGACTCATCTTCGCTGGAACTCATTTGATCGAAACTGAACAAGCGGCAGCTCGCTGCATCTTGCACCCGCTTATGATAGTCATCGATCGAGACACCGAGACCCTCAGCGATATCGGTCGGGCTTGCGTCGTGACCCTTGGCGTTTTCGACCTTGCGAACCACGTCTGCCATTTCGCGCATGTTTCGATGCACCGAGCGAGGCGTCCAGTCGGATTTGCGCACCTCATCGAGCATCGCGCCGCGTATGCGGATGCCCGCATAGGTTTCGAAATTGGCGCCCTTGGTAGGCGAATAATGCTTGGCCGCGTCCAACAGTCCAATCATCCCAGATTGGATCAAATCGTCGACTTCGACATTGGGCGGCATGCGGCTGACCAGATGGTAAGCGATACGCTTGACCAAGTCGGCGTGTTTCAGAACCAATTCTTGCTGCGGCATTTCGTTCACGGGAACGTGGCCATCCGCAACCGGCTTTGGGCCGTGTTTTTGAGTGTTCGCGTACTGTGTACTTGCTCTCATTGCAATACCGTCGAGGGCTCAATCCTGGCCCCAACCATTCGTTCAACAAAAAATTCAAGGTGACCTCGTGCCCCTTGCGGCACAGACCACTTATCGGCTTTAGAGGCCAGATTCTTGAGCGCCATAGAGGAAATTGATGCCGGGTATGCATCCACCACGGCCGTCTGGCGTTGCACTGCCCGGCGAAGGTAGTCATCGAACGGCACGGAGCCGGCGAATTCGAGCGTCACATTGAGAAACCGGTCACAAACGCGCGCGATTTTCTGGAAAAGATCGGGGCCTTCCCCGGAACGTCGAGTCTGGTTCGCCAGAATCTGAAACCGCTGCACGCCATGCTCGCGGCTCAGCACCTTGATGAGCGCATACGCGTCGGTGATTGAAGCTGGCTCATCGCAAACCACCACCAGCACATGATGCGCGGCCTGACTGAATGTCATGACGCTGTCATGCAAGCCGGCCGCGGTATCAACGACCAGCACTTCGACCTGGTGATACAGGTCGCTGAAAGCGCGGATGATCCCCGCATGCTCGGCCGGCGACAGGCTCGCCATGCGCTTGATGCCCGATGCTGCCGGCACCACTTGCAGGCCATGCGGCCCGGTGACGATGGCATCTTCCAACGAGCATTCCCCCTGAATCACATGACCCAGATGAAACCGCGTGTGCAACCCCAGCACCACATCTACGTTGGCGAGCCCAAGATCGGCGTCGACCAGCATGACATCGCGCCCCTGTGCGGCGATGGAAACGGCGAGATTCGCCGACACGGTGGTTTTGCCCACCCCGCCCTTGCCGCCCGTTACGGCGATGACCTTGACGGGGCGCGAGGCGTTGAGTTCCGCTAGCGCCGAGGCGCGTTCCGGTGAAAGTCTGCTGTCACGCATGGGCGGACGCTCTACCGAACTTGCGCGCCAAACCCGCCTCATCGCGCGCCGGCGGCGAGCGCTCCTTGAGTTTCGCGGCGGCGCGAATCAGCCATACCCGCTTCTGATGCGCGGCATGCAAATCGTCAGGCACCCGTTGGCCGTCGCAAACATAAGCAATTTGCAGCTTGTGGCGCAGTGTGACCGAAATGACCGCGCCGAGGCTTGCCGCCTCATCGACCTTGGTCAGCAGGCAAGCCGCCGGGGACGCCGGGGCAAAAGATCGCACTATTTCCTCCAATGCGTGTCCCTCGCCTTGTGCGGGAAGCGCCAACAGCACTCGCGCGCGAGCAGCACCTAGTCTGAGAGTGGCCAACTGTTCAGTCAGCCGAATATCTCTGGGTCCCATCCCGGCGGTATCGATTAAAATCAATTTCTTGGATTTCAGCCGGTCCAGCACGCGCGCCAACTCTTTACCGTCGTTGGCCGTGTACATCGGCGCGCCGAGAATGCGGGCGTAGCTGCTCAATTGCTCGCGGGCGCCGATACGGTAGCCGTCGGTACTCACCAGCGCGAGGTCCTGACTGCCGTGCAGCGTGCACCAGCGCGCGGCGAGCTTGGCAATCGTGGTCGTCTTGCCCGCACCAGTGGGTCCGACCACAGCGGCAATGCCCCCCGTGATGCAGGTCATATCCTGGATCACGGGCAAATGCTTCACCAGCAGCGCAAGCGGGATGTGCGATGGATTCTCCAAGTTGGTGCGCCGCGGAGTAAGCGCGGCCAGAGCCATGGCTACATCCGGCGCGATGTCCATTGCTGAGAGTTCCTCGAGCACCCGCGCCTTCAAGGGCTCGCGCAACCGCTTGTCGCTCCATGTCATGCCGGCCAACCCGGTCTCGAGTATGCGGCGCAGGTCCTGCAGCTCGCGCTGCATAGCCCCATAACCTGGATCGGCAACTGACGACCGCGTTGCGGGACGCGACGCCGTCTTCGGTGCCGTTGCCGTCACCATCGGGGTGGGCGGCGCCGCCGCGGGTACTATCACCGGCGGCTCGACCATGATGGGCGCCGCACGCTGCCGATTCGCATCGGCAAAAAGGGCCTCATCGTAGTCCACGGCTGCGATCACTTCGATGCCCTCATCGCTGCGACGGCTCGACAGGATGACGGCATCCGCTCCTTGCTCGGCCCGAACCTGGGCAAGAGCCGCGCGCATGCTGCCTGCCGTGTAGCGTTGTATCTTCATGTATCAACCTCCGTGAATCTCATACTCATCAACGGCCCACCGCCGCGATAACGCGGATGCGCCGGTTTTCAGGAATCTCGTTATAGGCCAGCACCGCCAGTGAGGGGGTGGCGTGACGCATCAAGCGCGCGATCCAGGGACGGATTTTCGGCGCCACCAGCAGCACCGCCGGCTCGCCCGCTGCATCCTGCCGCCGTGCGCTGTCGCCCAGGGCTTGTTGAATTCTGTCGGCCAGCCCCGGTTCGAATCCCGGAGATGTGTCGCCGCCGCCCGCCATGGACTCTTGCAGCACCTGCTCGAGAGCTGGGTCCAGGGTGATCACCGGCAGCTCCTCGCGCAATCCGCCGATGTGCTGCACGATGGTTCGGCCCAATGCCACGCGTACCGCGGCGACCAAGGCCACCGGATCTTGGGTGCGCGGCGCGAGCTCCGCGAGCGTTTCGCAGATGGTGCGCAGGTTGCGAATAGGCACCCGTTCCAGCAACAGGTATTGCATCACCTTGACGACCACGCTCATGGGTAAAAGCTTCGGCACCAGATCCTCGATGAGCTTGGGGGCCGTTTTACCCAAACGGGTCAGCAACTGCTGCACCTCTTCGTGACCCAACAACTCGTGCGCGTGAGACTGCAGCAGATGACTCAAATGCGTTGCAATGACGCTGCTGGCATCGACGACGGTATAGCCTTGACCCTGCGCCTGATCGCGCCGCGACTTATCGATCCAAATCGCATCCAATCCGAAAGCGGGATCTTTGGTAGCGGAACCGGTCATCGTGCCCGTAACCTGGCCTGGATTGATGGCCAATTCCCGTTCGGGAAACACTTCGGATTCTCCCACCGGCGCGCCGAGTATGGTGATGCGGTAGGAGTTCGGACCCAGCTCCAAATTGTCGCGTATGTGCACCGCCTGAACGAGAAATCCAAGCTCTTCCGACAATTTCTTGCGCACACCCTTGATGCGCCCCATGAGTTCGCCGCCCTGATTGCGATCGACCAGAGGAATTAGGCGGTATCCGACTTCCAAACCGATGAGATCCACGGCTTCGACATCGTCCCAAGATAATTCTTTCTGCTCGCTTGGTATCGCCGGGGCGGTCGCGGGCGCGATGGCTACAGAGGCGATTTGCACGGTGCGCCTGCTCA
>JANYAD010000045.1 GCA_025355165.1 Gammaproteobacteria bacterium
AGGGTGCCTTGACATTTCCAATCGTCGCGATTGGCGCCTCCGCCGGGGGACTTGAAGCGGTGTCCGAGTTCCTTACTGCGCTGCCCATGGGCAGTGCAATGGCCTTTGTGGTTGTGCAGCATCTTGATCCGAGCCACAAGAGCCTGCTTCCCGAAATCTGGGGCAAACGAACGACACTCCCCGTCCTCAGCATCCAAGATGGAGCGCTCATTGAGCCGGAGCACGTCTATGTCATCCCTCCTAACACCGCGCTGACCGTCGAGGAGGGTCGATTCAAGCTTAGCCCGCGCCTGCCAGGACAACACCACCCCGTAGACATCCTCTTTAACTCGCTGGCCGAGACCCAGGGCGAGGCAGCGATCGGCATTGTGTTATCCGGAGGCGACTCGGATGGTTCACTAGGGGTGCGGGCGATTAAGCACAGCGGCGGCATCACCTTCGCGCAAGATCCCAAGAGTGCGCGATTCCCAGGCATGCCTGCCCATGCGATCGAGACTGGATGCGTCGATTTCGTGCTGCCGCCGGCTGATATCGCGCGCGAACTGAAGCGTTTGAGCGTTCATCCTTATTTGCGATCGCTTCCTGAGGCGAAAAACCTGCTCGACACATTGGTACCGAGCGAAGAGGAGCAATTGAGGCGCGTGTTTCGGCGACTACGCAGTGTGCATGGCGTGGACTTTACTCACTATAAGCGCAGCACGCTGCGCCGCCGCCTCGCACGACGCATGGCGCTCCGGCAGCTTGAGGATATGTCCGATTATATTGCGGTGGTGGAGGACGATGCGGCCGAGACCGAGGCGCTCTATCAGGATTTTCTCATTCGGGTCACCGGGTTTTTTCGCGACCCGGGGGTCTTCGAGGGCCTGCGCGAACGAGTCTTTCCGACGTTATGCGAGGGTCGTCCATCGAAAGAGCCCATCCGCATCTGGGTGCCGGGATGCGCGAGCGGCGAGGAAGTCTACTCAATTGCCATCGCGCTCGTTGAGTATCTGGGAGATCGACTAGCGCCCTCGGGCGTGCAGATTTTCGGCACCGATGTGAGCGAAGTGGAGATCGAGAAAGCGCGGGCCGGGTTTTATCTCGCCAACATTTCCGAGGAGGTGTCTGCGGAGCGGCTCAGGCGGTTCTTTTTCCAGGAGGATGATCGTTATCGGATTGCGAAATCGATCCGCGATCTGTGTATCTTCGCCCGTCAGGATGTAACTCGCGATCCTCCCTTCTCGCGTTTGGATCTCGTGAGCTGCCGCAACCTGCTGATTTACTTCGACGCTCGCGCCCAGCGCCACGTCATGCAGGTGTTCCATTATTCGCTGAGAGCCGACGGCTATCTGATGCTGGGCCCTTCTGAATCCGTGGGTCCGGCCTCCGACCTTTTTGAGCTTATCGATCGAGAGCATCGCCTCTATAGCCGCAAGGCGGGGGCCGGCTCCGCGGGTGAGCGCGCGCATCGGGAACTCCTGCCGGTTGTTGTTCGGTCAGGAAGGGCAGAGGCGGGGGCAGAACTCATGGTTGAGCAAGATGTCGCTCAACGGGAAACGGATCGCTTGTTGCTCATGCGCTATGCACCGGCGACGCTGCTGGTCGATGAGGACCTCAATGTCTTGCAGTATCGCGGCGAGACGGGGCGGTTCCTGGAGCATGCGAGCGGCGCGCCGTCGAACAACCTGCAGCGCGTGGTTCGCCCTGAGCTCATGGTTGAACTCGCGCCAGCGCTCACCGAAGCGCGGGCCTCAGGCTTGAGTGTTCGCCGTGAGGGTCTGACTCTCGATGATCTCGTGGATGTGTCCTTCGAGGTGATCCCCCTCAAAGGATCGGGTTCGCAAGGCACCACTGTGATCATCTTTGAAGATGCCTCACGGCGGCCCGGCGGGCGGCGCAGCTCCCCGGCGCAGCCCTTGCCTGAGTCGGAGAAGGATCGGCGCCTGGGACAGCTCGAGCGCGAGATGAGCTCGACGCGCGATTACTTGCAGGCGACGATCGAGGAGCAGGAAGCCGTCAAAGAGGAGCTCAAGTCAGCCCACGAGGAAGTGATGTCGGCGAATGAGGAGTTTCAGAGCACCAACGAGGAGCTCGAAACTGCAAAGGAGGAGCTGCAATCGACCAACGAAGAACTCACCACCACCAACGATGAGCTGCGCAATCGCAACCGCGAGCTCTCCGGGCTCAATGCGGAAATCGATAAAGCTCGCAGCAACGCGCAGCGCGCGCGCACCTATGCAGATAACATCGTTGCAACAGTGCGCGATCCTCTGCTGGTTCTTAATGGCGATCTGAAGGTGCTTCGCGCCAACCCAGCCTTCTACGAGCGCTTCCAGATGCGGCGCGAGAATACCGAGGGCGGCCCCTTTGCGAGCTTGGTCGATGGAAAGTGGGACATCCCAGACCTGTTGCAGCACTTGAGAGCGACGCTCACCGAGAATTCCGATGTTACCGACTATGAAATTGACTACGCGAGTCCCCATGGACCCCGCAGGCTTCTCTTCAACGCGCGCAAGATCGTCGGGGACGCCGAGCGCCAGCAATTGGTTCTACTCGCGGTGGAGGATGTTACGCAGAATCGCGCGGCGATCGCCGCAATACTCGAAAGTGAGGAGCGCTTTCGGGCGGCCGTTGCTGCCATGGGAGGAGTGGTCTGGACCACCAACGGGTTGGGGGAAATGGAAGGTGAGCAGCCCGCCTGGGCAGCACTCACCGGCCAGGGCTTCGATGACTATCAACAATTTGGCTGGTCGCAAGCTCTGCGCCCAGAGGATCGCCAACCGACCCTCGATGCGTGGCGCGAGGCGGTTTCAAAGAGAGAGCCGTTTTTGTTCGAACATCGCGTTTGCCGTCACGATGGCGAGTGGCGAGATTTTATCGTTCGCGCGGTTCCGCGACTCGACGCCAAGGGTGCCGCGCATCAGTGGGTCGGAGTTCACACCGATGTGACTGAATTGCGGCGCCTCGAAAGTGAGCGCACTCAGCTCCTCGAGGCTGAGCAGGTGGCGCGCAGCCAAGCAGAGAGTGCCAATCGCGCCAAAGATGAATTTCTGGCTACGGTCTCGCATGAGCTTCGCACCCCGATCACCGTGATCGTGGGCTGGAGTCGCCTGCTCATCAAAAAACACGGCGAAACCAACGAGGAGTTGCGCAAAAGCTTGAACCTCATCATCACCAACGCGATGAGCCAGGCGCAGATAATCTCGGACCTACTCGATATGAGCAGCATCATGTCGGGTAAGGCTATGCTGCGCTTGAAGCCGGTGGACCTCAAAGCCTCGATTGCGGAGTGCGTCGCTGCGCAACAACTTAACGCCAAGGATCGCGGGATTGATTTGATCTTGGAGCAAGACGAGGAACCGGCGACCGTCATCGCCGATCCGGGCCGCTTGCAGCAAGTGTTTGGCAATCTTCTCACCAACGCCATTAAATTCACGCCGGCGGGCGGCCGTGTCACGGTGCGCCGGCAGTTGCTCGGCGATAACATTGAGATCTCCGTCGAGGATACGGGGGAGGGCATAGCGCCCGATTTTTTGACGCAGATATTCGCGCGCTTTCGTCAGGAGGATCATTCTGGCGCGCGTCACCATGGCGGCTTGGGGTTGGGGCTCGCGATCGTCAAGCAGATCGTCGAGATGCTCGGCGGGCAGGTTCGCGCGCAGAGCGAGGGTCGCGGCCATGGCTCCCGGTTCACCGTCTCTTTGCCTGCACGCGCTGCGGCCACAGTTGGGGATGTTGAAGACCCGAACGATGAGGAAATCTACAGCTCCGAGGGCCTGCAGGGGGTCAACGCGCTCGTCGTCGAGGACAATGTCGCGATGTTGGAATTTTTGCTGCGCATTCTCGAGGAGCGCGGGGCTTTGGTCATAGGAGTTCGTTCGGCGAGCGCAGCGATCGAGGCCCTCAGCACTCCGCAAGGGATGCCCTTCAACGTGCTCATCAGCGATATTGGCCTGCCCGGAATGGATGGTTATGAATTGATGCGCCAGATTCGGACGAAGTTAAAGATGTTGCCGGTGAGACTCGCCGCGGTCGCGGTCACCGCTTTTGGCCGCCAAGAAGATCGGCAACGAGCATTTGAGGCCGGCTACCAGGCGCACTTGTCCAAACCCTACGAAGTAACTCATCTGGTCGGCACGTTGCGCAAGCTCAGAGCGGATGGCTCGGCGACCGCTCAGTGATCGCAAATCCTCAGAGTTGATTGATCAGCGTACGTAAGTGCGCTGCTTGTGCTTCATCCGCTTCTGCTCGTTGGCGAGCCTCCAATGCCTCTTCGGTCTTGTTGAAGCGCTCAGCTTCCATCGCCAGCCGCCTGCAGATGACCGCGCGCTCCTGCAGGGCACGCATAGTCGCCCAAAAGCTCTCCTCGGTTTTATCCTTCATGCCGTGTGCGAGGCTGTGGAGCGAATAGGCGTGGCCCGTATGGCATTGGAATCGAGGAGGTTTCGCATCGTCAATTTCCCACAATCCGCCGCCGCATTCAGGACAGGCCAACGCCGACGGGGCAGCGATTTTTTTAAGGTCCTCCATAGCGTTCTCCTTTCCAAGAGAGGCTGCATGCTCATGCACTAGGTCAATGGGCGATGCGAGCCGCGCGGGCACGGGCATTTCGATCAGCATGGCAAGCATCGAGGCGATTTCCTCAAGGGGTAAGCAGTGATCGATCGCAACGTATTCGAGCGCGCTTGCAGGCATGCTCTCGGCCTCTGCGGTGGCTGGATCCTGGACGACGGCCAGGCCGCCACAGCGCTTGATCGCCCGCAATCCAGCGGTACCGTCATCCAGTCTTCCCGTAAGCACCACGCCGATTATGCGAGGCCCGTGCTCGAGCGCGGCGGACCGGAATAGCACGTCTATCGAGGGCCTTGCAAAATTGTCTTTGGGTCCGCGCGATAGTCGAACTTTTCCCTGATCGAGCAGCAGATGATGATCAGGCGGCGCCACCATCAAGTGCCCGTATCGCAGCGCTTCGCCATTGTGCGCGTGCTCCGCTGTATTAGGGCCAGCGGAGGCAAGCAATTGTGGGAGGATGCTCTTAGACGCTCCGACGTGAAGCACGATGAGCACGGCCGCGGGAAATTGCGCGGGCAGTGCCGCCGCAAGGCGGCTGAGCGCTTTGATCCCGCCGGCCGAGGCGCCGATGACCACAATATCTCGCCGACTATTCTCTATAGGCAACATCTTGGTGACCTCGGCGGCGGCGCGACGCAATCGGGCATGGCGAACTATCGCGGTGCAGGAAGTCCGAAATCGTGCGTGGCGGGACAGTAATGCAGCGCACTAGCAGCCGAGGATGTCGCAACTAGAGGTGATTAGGATACAAGTGCACCCCGTTTTGCTCCAAATTCGTTTGTCAGCACTGCCCGGCTCCGAGCAAGTGTAATCGCCCGGAAGAAGTTTCAGCGCATCGATGCAAAGTTCCCCCTGCAGCAGATGCAGCTGCTCGACTCCCGCATGCATGTGGGGCGGATACTCCCCTCCGGGAGCGAGTCGCACTAGCATGCTGACGCGATCGCGCTGGGTGTCTCGAGCAAGTATCTTGAAAGAAAGGTTGCAAGCGGGTTGTTCCCACGCTGCCTCATGCTCAAACGCGGTCAGCATTGGTAAGAGGTCGTCGTTTATTTCGACTGCAATACGCTCAGCGATCCGCTCCCATAGGTCGGCCGAGAAAGCTGGCGACTCTGCCGACGGATCATCAGGCTCAAGATTTTGAGTCGCAGTGTGCGAATCAATCTGCACCGGATCGGCCCACAGTGCTCTTGAGCGGGCCTTATTCATGATCCAGCCGATTACCGTGTCATCGAACGGATCGAACCGGCTTGCTCTTTGCCATACCTCATGGAACACATCCAGAACGGCTTCCTTGGTGGCGAACCAATCGTTGGTAATGCGCAAAATCAACGTAAAGACCAACCGGTGCGTCCAGAGATATAGAGTCTGAAACGCGTACTGATCCTGCGTGCCAACCGCATATACCAACGCGATCCACTCCGCCTCTAATATCTGGTCATTGGCGTTTCTTCCGTAAAGCAACTCGCCCAACGTTGACCTGTGCAGATCACGTTGTGCCACCCGAGCGGCCATCCTTTGGTATTGCAGTGCCAATCGCTCGAAATCGACGCGCGCTATAGGAGAAATGGCACTGCGCGCTTGAGCCCTCATGGCCGCTGCGCGCTGAATAAATGTGTGCTGATCGCCCTCTGGCGTGCAATCTTTGTAGTCTGCTGGCATCTAACCAACTTAAGAGCAGTGATTCTGTAATTCACCCGTCGGCAGTAGTGTACCAGCGTAGATGGCCGCGGCTCGTAGGAAGAATCCCACAGGCACTCATGGATTTCTACGCGCGGATGAGCGTTGTCGAATGATGTCAATAATTCCTTGAGGGACCATCGCTTTGGCCTATCGGCAGTTGCGAAACTAATTCGCATGAAAAGTGAGTTCGAGAGTTGTTATGCCAGCCGTCCCCCCAATCAAAGGTGACTTAAGTTCGATCGTTGCCACCCGTACCCTCACCGAGGCTTTCAATGCCGACCCCCGACACCTCTGACGAATTGCTGTTCCAGCCTTTTAAGCTGGGGCCCTACGCATTGCCGCATCGGATCGTCATGGCGCCACTGACACGCTCGCGGGCGCGTCAGCCGGGCAATGTGCCGAGCGCGCTCAACGCGTGCTACTACGCGCAGCGCGCTGCGGCCGCCCTCATCATCAGTGAAGCTACGCAAGTTTCGATGCAGGGCCAGGGCTACGCTTGGACGCCGGGCATTCACAGCCGCGAGCAGGTCGAGGGCTGGCGGCTGGTCACCGATGCGGTGCATCAGGCCGGCGGCAGAATTTTCATGCAGCTTTGGCACGTCGGTCGCATCTCTCATCCCTCTTTGCAACCGGACAACATGCTTCCCGTGTCGCCATCGGCGATCAAACCTGCGGGTCAGGCCTTCATCGAGGGCGAGAACGGCCAGGGCGAGCTCGTGCCGTTTGCTACGCCGCGAGCACTTGAAATCGATGAGCTGCCTTATCTTGTTCAGCAGTATGTTCGCGGAGCGAGGAACGCGCTTCGGGCGGGCTTCGACGGTGTCGAGGTCCATGCCGCCAACGGTTATCTGCTGGATCAGTTCATCAATTCGCGCACCAACCATAGGCACGATCGCTATGGCGGTGCGGTCGAGAATCGAGCCCGGCTGTTGTTCGAAGTACTCGAGGCGGTCAGCGAAGTCTGGGGTCCGGACCGGGTCGGCGTGCGCTTATCGCCACTCGGTACATTCAATGATATCGATGACGAGGATCCCGAGACTACGTTTGCTCATATCGCAGCCTCCTTGAGTTCCTACCGCCTGGCGTACTTGCACCTCGTCAATCCGGCCATGGCGGCGCTCGATAAGGGTATTGAGCCTGACAGTCGTTCCGTGGCGATGGTCGAGCGGATGCGCGAGAAATACACCGGAACCTTAATCATCGCCGGCGGATTCGATCACGACACGGCTCAACAGTGGCTGAAGCAGGGCAGGGCCGATCTAATCGCTTTCGGCCGCAAGTTTATTGCCAATCCCGATCTGCCGGAACGGTTACGACTGCGCGCATCCCTCAACAAGGACGATCCGGCCACTTTTTACGGCGGCGAAGCGAAAGGCTACACCGACTATCCGAGCCTGGCCCAGGATCGCGGCGAGTTGCCTATACCGTGCGTCGATGAAAGCTGGCGATAGCCGCGCAAGGCGTGTCTAAGCAGGGTGATGCGCCAAGTTTTTGGGGCAGCTTCAGAATGGGCTCAAGCTCGGCGAGCTCGCAGGTAATGGGTTGCTTTCTCCACTTCCTCGCGAAGTTGACGTTGAAGCTCGGATAATTCAGCGGCGGTGCCCGCGCTTGCCGCGGCCTCCAGGCGCTCGGCGGCCTCGCTCGTCATGCGTGCTCTCATATTGGCGCTCGACCCCTTGAGAGTGTGCGCTGCCCGTTTCACCGCCGCAAAATCGCCCCGCTCGAGCGCCATCTGAATATCGCGCAAAGTCGCATCGCCCGAATCGATGAAGACCTGCACCAGTTCTTGCGCAAATTGGCGATCGCCGTCCGCGACCGCCATCAGCTGTTCCCAATCGACAGGATCCTCCGACCGCAAAGCCGTGTCCGGGAAGGGCAAAGAAGTCGATGCAGGCTGGGAGGCGGGCCGGGCGAGATGCCGCTGGATGAGCTCGTCGAGCCGCACGCGATCGATTGGTTTGGTGAGATAGTCGTCCATGCCGGCGTCGCGGCACTGCTGCTCCGTTCCTTTCATTGCATCCGCGGTTAGCGCGATGATGGGAATACGGCTTTTGCCTTGTTCGCGCAGGCGGATCTCACGGACAGCCTGATAACCGTCCATTACGGGCATCTGGCAGTCCATCAAAATGAGATGATAACGGCCGCTTGCCCAGGCTTCGATGGCTTCCACACCATTGTTAACCACATCCACTTCAAAACCGATTCTCTTCAGTACCCCGCGCGCGACCTTCTGATTGACAAGATTGTCCTCGGCGAGCAGCAGCCGCTCGGTGCCGGAACGGCGGACGCGCTGCGCCGTCACTATCGGTTGCGTGCGGCTATGCCAGCGCTCAGCCTCTACGGACATGACGCGATTCAAACAATCCCGTAGCTCGCGGTGCGATACGGGCTTGAGCACGTACGCCGCAAACCCCAGCGTGGCAAAATCGGTGGCCCCCCGCATTCCTTGTGCCGATGTCAACAACACGAGACGCGTCGCCTTGAATCGGTCGTCGGCAGTGATCCGCCGCCCCAGCTCAAATCCATCACACGAAGGCATCATGTAGTCGATTATGGCCACCTCAAATGGCCGCTCTAGGTTCAGGGACTCTTGAAGCGAGTGCATGGCCGCATCGGCATCATTGACGCATTCAACTTTCATGCCGAGCTGCAAGAGCTGCAGGGTCAGCACCTTGCGATTCGTGGCATTGTCATCGACGATTAGAGCCCGACGATTGGCCAGAGTTTGAGCATCGAAAACTGGGTGCGTCAGTTCCCGGCTCGATGCGCCGAAGCGGGCGGTGAACCAGAAAGTCGATCCCAAGCCCTGTTCGCTGTCCACGCCCACTTCGCCGTGCATGAGTTCGGCCAGACGGCGCACGATCGACAGGCCAAGACCCGTGCCGCCGTAATGCCGTGTAGTGGAAGAATCAACCTGCGAAAACGGTTGAAATAGAGAATCTGTTTGCTCGCTCGGTATGCCGATTCCGGTGTCGCGCACTTCGCAACGGATCGAACAGCCTGCCGCATCCGTTGCTGTAAGCCGCAGATTGATCGATACCTCGCCGCTATGCGTAAACTTGACGGCATTGGTGCCAAGATTCAGGAGAATCTGACGCACCCGGCCCGGATCACCCATCACGTAGTCCGGAAGCAGCGGATCGATCTGGGTGATCAATTCAAGACCTTTGCCGTGCGCCTGGATCGCCAGCAGATGCGCGACATCGTCGACGGTGCCGCGCAAGTCCATGTCGATGCGCTCAAGGTCCAGCTTACCGGCTTCTATTTTTGAGAAATCCAAAATGTCGTTGATGATATTCAGCAGGCCGCCGGCGCTGTCGCGGATCGTTTCAGTGAAGTCACGCTGTCCTGGATCAAGATGCGTATCGAGCAGCAACTCAGTCATGCCGATGACCCCGTTCATGGGCGTGCGAATCTCATGGCTCATGTTGGCAAGAAATTGCGACTTGGCCCGTGCTGCCGACTCGGCCCGATCCTTGGCCTTCAGCAACTCGCTGTTCGCTAACTCGAGATCTTTTGTGCGAAGTGCCACCTGGTCGCCGAGAATGGCCGCATGCCGGCGCAGACGCCCGACACGAAATCGGTACAGTGCGCTCGCTGCGGCCAAGATGGCCGCTACGCAGAGCAATGAAAACCACCACGTTTGGTAGAAGTATGGTTTCAGCGTGAAGTGCAGGCGTGCGCCGACGGGGTTCCAGGTGCCGTCGCTATTGGCCGCGATGACGTGGAAGGAATAGGTGCCGGGCGGTAGCCTCGTGTAGTAGGCCGTACGGCGATTGCCGGCATCGATCCAATCCTTGTCGAAGCCTTCCAACTGATATTTGAAATGGATGCGTTGCGGCACCAGGAGGCTGAGCGCGGTGTATTGAAATTCCCAGTGCTCGGGTCCTGGGCTTACCTCTACATTTTCAAGTGAAGGCAACCGTGCGCCATCGACCGAGACCTGCTCTATCAGAACACGCGGCGGCTGCGTGCTTAGTCGAAGGCGGGCGGGATCGACTCTGACGATGCCGCGTTCACTGGGGAACCATAGCAGGCCGTCCGGTGTCCGGCAGCCCGCGGACGTATTGCCGCCATCGAACTCAGCGGTGCGCAGGCCGTCCGCTAAGCCATAAACACGAATTTCCGGCAGTATCCCGCCATCTGCCAAGCCTTCGAGGTCGGCGCGCGATACCGACACCAGTCCCTTGTTAGTGGTCATCCAGAGCCGATGCGTATCATCCTCGAGCACTTGCAGTATGGTCTCGCGAAGCGCGCCGCCGAAGCGCGCCAACGAGATCAGTTTAGCGTTGCGCCACAATGCCAAACCATCGGCTGTGCCGAGCCAGATGACGCCGCGCTCATCCTCGTGGATCGCGGTGACGTAGTCGCTTGGCAGGCCATCGCCCATGCGAAAGTGCGTAGTGCCGTGCGCATCGATGACGTAGAGGCCCTGGGTTTCGGTCGCCACCCACAGTCTGCCGGCGCTGTCCTCATGGATGAGGCGCACTGCCGTGCGCACTGACCCGAGCAGCAGCGACAGCATTGGACTCACCGTTTCATGATCGATAAGATCGAGGCCTTCGTTGGTGCCGACCCAAATTCGGCCTCTGCGATCTTCAACGACGGCCTTCACGGTGTTGCCGGATAAGCCGTTCTGGCGGTTGAAGACTTTCATGCCGTCTTGGTCGATTCGGTAGACCCCCGCGCTCTCCGTGCCCACCCATAGCGCTTGATTGCGGTCTTCGGCGATGGCGCGTACTTGGACGTTTTCGTACCCGCGCGGCCCCGCGATGTGATGAAAGTGCCCGTTGACGTAACTGCTAAGCCCACCGTTCGAGCCGACCCACACGCCGCCGCTCCGGCGCGGTGTCACGGTCCAGGTCAAGTTGCCTTGTAACCCCTCAGGCACGCCGGCGGTCACGAATCGGGCATCGCGCAATCTCAACAGCCCAGCGGAATAGCTGCCGACCCAAAGGCTGCCCTCGTCGTCCTCGAGCAGCGAGCGCAAATCGCTCGACGCCAGTTCGCCATTGGTCATGGCCGCGAGCTGTCCATCGCGCCACCGCAGCAGTCCCTCGCCCTGAGTTGCAATCCACAAGTTGCCGTCCCGATCTCGCGCCAATGTGCGCACGATGGTGCCCATGCGCCCGGGTCGAGCCACTAAGTCGAAATGATCGCCGGAGCGTCGATACAAACCGCCGTTTGCAGTTCCCATCCACAAGCTCCCGTCGGTATCCTGATGCATGGCGGTGACGGATTCGGCGCTTGCACGTCCCAGCGTCACGGCCTCAAAGCGCCTGCCGTCAAAGCGTTGCAGTGCCCCGAGCGTTCCCACCCATAGCATTCCATCGCGATCCTCCAGCAGCGCCTGAATGTGGTTATCCTGTAGCCCGTCCGCTGCGTCGAACGACAAGGTTCGTTCGCCGTCAATTTCGAAAAGACCCCTATCGGTGCCCACCCATAGGCGGCCCTTATGATCTTCTGCTAGGGCTTGCACCGTCGCGTGGGCCAGAGCCTCGCCCCCGGCCAGAGCCGCAAAGCGCCCCCGCTCATAGAAAGCCACTCCGTTTTTCGTTCCTATCCACATGCGCCCGTTGTGGTCGACAAAAAGCATGGAAATATGCTTGTTCGGCACGGCCGATTCGTTTTCATTGTTAAATACAGTGAAGCGCGCACCATCAAAGCGTGCGAGTCCTTCCTGCGTGCCGACCCACAAATAGCCATCCGGTGTTCGAGCTATCGATTGGGCGGAGTTCTGCGGCAGCCCTTCCGCATTCTGCCAGTTGTCGAGCACGTACTGGCTCAACTGCAGCGTCGGGTCCAATGCCCGCGCCGGCCCGCCGAAGGTAAGCAACACCAGGAGCGCCAACGCACAAAACCGGCTCACGTCCAGGCGTGGAGGTCTCGCTTGCAGCCCAGGGTGGCCACGACGGGGACCTTCCTCAACTGGACTCTGGGCTGCCATGGGGCTGTTCTCTGACGGCGGCACGTCCGTTTCCCGATTACAAGCCGCCGGGCCAGTGTGCCCATAAAAGCAAGCCATAAGGATGACGCTGTTATCATTTCCAGTGCGCCCGCGGCGGACTTACTTCTTCAAATCCCCAGCCAGAGCGAAACGTAAAGGCCGCGCTGGGGCGGTTTGCCGGCAATGCTTCCCAGATCAGCCCAGGCACCGATAAGCGTCACATTCTTGGACGGCGTCCATCCCAAAAAGACATCTTCCGCGCTGTTTTCGCGGAACGCGGCGAGATTGTTCGGCTTGTCGCGATATTCGGCGCCCAGCAGCAGCTCGTCGTTGAGAAATACGGCAGCCGAGAATTCCGGCACAAAACTGTATCCGCGGCCATCCTCGCCGAAGCCCAAAAGCCCAAATTGATTGGCTCGCGTGCGCCTCAACGTGGCATCGAGAATGACATTCCTCCCTTCGATGACGTCAAAATACATTTTCGTCGCAGCGATGTACAAGTCCACATCCTCGCCGCGCATCGCGCCGACCGCTCGCGGAACCTGTGCAAAATTCAGCGTTCGTTTCCACTGTGCGCCGACCGCAATTTGCGGCAGCAATTGATCCGGCGCAAAAATGGCATCGCCCAGCAAGCGAACTTTGATGGCGGCGATATCTTGTCCTAAAGTCAGGCCGGGCATCACGGAACCGGCGTCGAAGCGCTGGCGCGCGAAAGAAACTTCTGCTCTGTTTTCGATACCGAAGCTGATGCCGGCGGTGCGCAGAGAAAAATTTTGCGTGGAGGTGTAGCTTAGAAAGCCGCTCGCACCGAATTGCTCATCCGTACCGAGGCCGCCGATCAGCGCCCAGGGTACGAGACCGCCCCCTGCGCTCCCCTCAACTTGCGCGACTGCTCCAGTCCACGCCAATCTGTCTCCGGCCAGGGCGGGCATTGCGGCCATCATCAGACCAAGCGATGCGAGCGCAATTGCCGATCGAATCAGTTCTGCCACGATATCTGCCTGAGAAAATGGACTCGACAGGTTAGCCGGGCCGGCTAGCGATTATTGTGTCGGAACGCACAGCATTGCTCGAAGCAGCTGTGCAAGGCTGTAAATATGAGCGTAAGCACACTGCGATTGCTGTCGATGAGCTTGCTGTGCTGCGCCGCTCTTTCGGCCGCTGCGGGTACCAGCCTTTATTCTCGGCTGGGAGGGCAGAGCGGTGTCACCGCGATCGCGGATGCCCTGATCGATCGTACGGCAAATGACCCGGTAGCAGGGCGCAGCTTTGCAGGTTCAAATTTGAATCGAATAAAGTCATTGCTTGCAGAGCAGCTGTGCGATTTGAGCGGCGGTCCTTGTCATTATTCCGGCGACTCGATGAAACAAGTGCATGGCGGACATCGCATTTCGGAAGCCGAGTTCAACCGTATGGTTGCGAGCCTGCAGGCTGTGTTGAAAGAACGGCACGTTGACTTGCGCAGCCGAAACCAGTTGTTGCGGCTGCTCGCTCACATGAAGCGCGACATTGTCGAGCACGCGCCAAGCGTGGCGCAACCGAGACCCGCCGCTCCATGACGTCAAAGTTACGGAGCTCGCCCGCTTTGGTCCTGCTTGCAGTGCTCGCGCCTTCGCTGAGCATGGCGGGTATGGTGACCATGGAGGTCAAGAGCAAATCGGGCGCGAGTGCCGAGGACACGCTGATCATCTTCGACCAACTCGATGGGTCCACTGCGCCTAGCCATGAATCGGCGATCATCGATCAAATTGCCAAGCGCTTTGCGCCTCGAGTCAGCGTGATTCGT
>JANYAD010000197.1 GCA_025355165.1 Gammaproteobacteria bacterium
GCAGCCTTTGTCGAATTTCCTGGAGCCAACGGCACCGTAAGAAAGCGTTCTATTCCTTGCCCGGCTTGCGACCGCAGCTAATCAACGCCGTGAATCGTGAATGGCGCTCGAGAGGGTCACGATGTGGCTATTCTTCGTGCCGCTGATCGGTCGCGTCTGTATTTGATCGAGTCGCCGACGGGTGCCGCGAGCAGCCGTCGCGCCTGCGTAAGACTAAGCGTACGCCTATCCCATTTAATGCGACTGTGTCCGGTTCAAATAGCGGCTGCTCCAAGGCAACCCAACCAATCCAAAAGGCAATGATGGTGAAATGCTTTGCCTGGGAAGTCTCGTCGGGTGCAATGTAAGCAGTGGCGCGCCCAGCAAGTCCCCGTCGCCATCGTGCGGGAATTGTACGGCGTCATGGCCGCCCAGCACGCCGCCGGGCGGCTAGTGGTGACCTCGGAGCGCTTCACCCGAGATTCAGTCGAATTCGCGTAAGGGCGCAACATCGAATTGATCGACGGTGGAAAACTTTCCGCGCTTCTGCGCCAAGCCGCAATGCCAGCCCGGCTCCGACGACGGCACCGAGCACGCGTCCAACTCGGGCAGCGACGCCATCGTGCCCACAATGTAACGAGCCGATGGTTGCAAGGGTGGCCAAGCGCGGCGCAAGCGTCGGCAGTGAGGTTTGGGGGTGCCGGCGTTACCCTAAGTGCAAAGCCATGGCAGTGGGCCCTGGGCACCGAAGTTTTATGTAAAGTATCGGCACTATACAAGTTGTATAGTGCCTAGTAGAATTGCCCCATGAAGCAAACCAATGAACCCGTCGACACTGTAGAGCGTCCGCTCACCGTTCGACCGGCGTTGTCGCGCGCGGCGGTGCAATTCGTGGAGAAGTACCCCAATGAGCTCACGGGGATTGTGGCTGATGCATTGGAGGCGGCCGCGATCGAGGAGAGCAGGGTAGCATTCAAAGAGGTGGCGATGCCGGAGGGGTTGCGGCGGCTCATCGTACCTCGGCACGCCGATTCCACGGAAGGGAGGGTCTCGAACATCAGTGAGGCAGCTGAGTTGCTTGAGGTCACGCGTGCGACGGTTTATGCCTGGATCAAGTCCAAACGCTTACTCGCTTGGCGAGCCACGCGCCGCGGAGTGCTGATCCCTACCGAGCAGATTATCCGCCCAGGTGAGCTGATCTCAGGGATCGCACAAGTGTTGGCGGTGATCGGTGAGCCGGAAGCGGCATGGGATTTTTTGAACGAGGAGTCGGCGTTCCTGGATCCCAAAAAATCGGCGCGGCCTATCGATGCCTTGCGTGAAGGGAAAGTCGATGAAGTCGTGGCGGCTGCACATTCGTTCCTTGAAGCCTTTAGTTAGTTAATTTCAGATGGGACGTTACCCGCGCAAGCGAATTGAGGCGCGGCTGCATCTGTTTGCGATCGAGGGTGCGCATCGCGTGTTTGGGGCAGCGCGCATGCCGCTGCAGCAGTATTCATCGCCATCACGTTTTTGCGATGGCAAACATGATTTCTCTGTGATGTACGCGGCGCTATCCTTCGAGACATGCATCATCGAGACCTTGGTGCGAGATCAATTCACCCACCGCCTCAAGCGTGAGGTGCCATTGGCGTCCATATTGGCGCGCGGTCATGCACGAGTCTCAACCCAGCCGGATCGCGAACTTAATTTGCTGGATTTGCGCAACACCGGATGCGTGGATATTGGCGCGCCCACCGACGCGGTACGCGCACGGCATTTCGCAGCGGGCCAGGCGTTGGGCCGGGCTATCCATCACGAGAATGAGGACGTGGATGGTTTTATTTTTGCCTCGAGGCTTACCGGGGACGACTGCATCGCGGTGTTCGATCGGGCCTTGGGAAAATTGATGGTAGTAGATGCGTGTGAGTTGAAAGACCATCCGGAACTGCCTGCGGTGCTGGAACGCAATGCAGTCGTATTGGTGGACTAGCGCACTTGTCGCAGCCGAGCGGGTCTTGCGTTCACTCAGCTCACCGTCGTCACCGATGATGTCGACAGTTTGGGTTTACCTGCGACAATTTGATTTTGGCCGAGCTAGTTACGAAGGAAGGTAATATTTCCCGTTCGCGCTACGTACAGTCCGGATATGCTCTGTGCGGCGATTTTGGAATCGTCACTCCCTTTAATTATGGATTGGTGCGTCTTGTAGAAGTCGACCGGAACTGCTACAGGGCAAGGAAGATCCTACAGCCAGCCGCCGCTTGCGATTCCGGTTTAAACAAAGGACTCCATATGAACAATTTAGTGTGGGTTTTGACTTTGGCGATGGGCGGAGCGGCGTGGATGTTTGATCACCAACATCTAATGCAACGACTGCGAGAAGTTGAGATCAAGCTCGGCCAACTTATGAAGCACGTGAACTTTGAGCCGGACATGACCCCGGTGGCACCAAGCCAAGAAGTCATCGCGCTCGCCCGAACGCCTGGGAAAAAGATCGCCGCCATCAAGGCGTACCGGGAACAAACCGGAGCAGGGCTCAGAGAGGCGAACGATGTCGTTGAGGCGATTGAGCACTCGAGCACACTGGGCGATCCAGGAAGTGGGGGACGCTGAATCGAGAGCTAGCTGGTTCAAAATGGGGAGACTCCCCGGGGACTAATTGGAATGCGCTATCTAGCCGACTTCTGAGTTTCTTCGCGTGCATAAATCGCGTGCATGATACAAGAGTAGTTCGCCAAGGATATCAGTCCGAGTGCGTGCCGACGCTGATCGACTCGCCCCTCATCTTCAATCGGCCGCGGTTTCATTTGATTATTGTCACCCACGAACTGCGTACCATAACGTTGTCGTTTATTTTGTGCGAGTAGCACACGATCCGTTAGTAGAGCGTATTCATTGCCGTTGATTCCACCGCCATGTAATCGGGCGCTTATAACCGTAAGCATTCTTGCTTGAAAACCCGGATCGCTATCGGCGTGTTGAATCAAAAGAAATGCAGCTTGAAGGCCTTCGAGGCCGACCATGTCGACAGTGGGAAATCCCTCTTGCTCTATTATATGTTTCAGCTTAGGTAGGTTGATAGTCTCGTCCTCATGGATCACCGCTAGGCGTGAGGGGTCATCTATCGGTAGAGCGCCTGCGCTCGCGTCCACGGCCTTTAGAAAAACTGCACGAACGGCTTGGTCTTGCTGCGCCATTTCTAGGAGTTCTTTCCGTAATGCGGGCCGCGTAAACATCGTTGCGTCTTTCGGAGCAGGATTTTTCGCAGCCAGCCGCGCGCGTTGCGCGAACGCTGCGGGGCATGCTTTTTCAAGCTTGGCCTCATCTGATTGCGCCCTCGTCTGTATGGCGTGCAGCATTCCGAAATGAATGATAAATAGAGAGGTCAGATTGCCGATGAATCTGTTCATCCGTGATCCCCTCTAGGGCCCCTTACGAGAATGTCTTGATGAATACTAACTTTATAGACGTCAGCTGAAATTCTGGCCGATACGCCATAGAACGCCTGACGGATCGATCACGCAGAAGTCTCGCATCTTCCAAGCCTGGACCTCAATATTCGTTATCTTCGTTCCGTACTTGGTGACCACGCCGCTATCTCGGATCCGATGCCACCAGGCTTCAACATCTTCGACGAGCATATGCATCATGAAATGTTCTGCCAACACTTCCGCACAGAAGTTCTGCAGCAAGAAACTCACTCGATCAGATTGGAAGTATGCAACGCCTCCAGCGTCGGAGGCCATCGTAAAGCCGATGTCCCGATAAAACTGCTTGGACAACTCAAAATCCTTGGCGGGAACGAAAGCTTAAATTTCCGTTACGCGAAGATTCGAATGCAGGTTCATTGTTGGTCACCCACTTTAAGGGATCATGCTAGACAACACGAAACAGTTGCAAAACTAACCTTTATGGGAAGCTTTTCAGCTGGTTAAGCTGGAAGACAGCTCAGATCAAATCCATATTCTCCTCGAAGCCATGCACCGATCTCAATGGCAATGGTCAGGTTCGAAGCGCTGGTATTTTTTGATGAATCGCTCGCGTGTCGGATCAGCTGGCTGCAACAGGCCCTTATTCTGAAAAGGATCCAAGACTCGAATGATCTCAGTTCCCAGCGCCGCGCCTCCGATCGATAGCGCCGCGGCATCGACTCGAGTACCGGCCATCTTTTGCGAGCGACCAAACGACACCAAGGGGTAGTGCGATCCCATGAGTCAGCACACACGCCACACCCTGTCCGGGAAGGGCCCGTCGCTAGGGCCCTGAGCGGGGCGTCGCGTGAGCTCGTGGCAGGCTCCTGAGGCTTGATGCCATAACTAGCGCTGGCGGTCCGTGCCCAAGATTCCACGTCATCCGCGGTCACCTGCGTGACAGGTCGGCGCAGCGCATGCGCTGCTTGGATGACGGCGCGCACCGCTTCCGGAAATTGCGCAATCCGCCGCCGCACCACATGCAGCTCTTGCTATTCGGTAATTCTAATGCCCCCGACTTGCTTCATGGCTGATTCTGATTCCGCCTGACGCTTCAATAACCCCAGTGCTTCATTCACCGTTTGCATATCCTTCTCCGCTTTTCAGTTCAACTGACTCAATTCATAGCCGCGAGGCAGTTTCGATGGACGGGGAGGGGGCACGCATGGGCACGGCCCAGCCGTGAGCCAATGCGGCCATTCACTTGCGTGAGCAGCCACCCTCGCCACAGGTCCTGCTCTAAGTGCACCCGAAAATACCTCGATGAGCGCGTCCAGCGCAGCGTGATCCAGCTGACGGTGCCGGTAGCGCTGCGCCCTGTGTTCATGGTCGCCTCTTCTTACCGGTTGTACGTTGCGGCCTTCGCTTACCCTTGAGGGGATTCTTGGGCATATCTCGCCCTTTGGGATTCGTTTTGCGCGAGCGCGCCTTCGGCTTCACCGCGGTTGGACCCGCCTTAGGGCGCGGCTTAGATTCAAGCGCGGTGAGTTTACGCGCCAGCTCATCGCGGGCCGCCTGCTCACGCCTTAGTGAGCTTGCGAGTAATTGCACGCGAACTTCCAGGTCGGCAACCGCTTTATTGCGCTCATTGATGCGAGATTCCATTTCCGCTTCTCGCAAGGAGAGCACCTGCGAGCGCACCTCGAGGCGCTGCTGGTCCTGCGCGACACCGCGCCGATCGAGGGACTGCTCCAGCGTGGCGCGGGTTCGCGCTTCATCGAGCGCCTTAAGCCACAGCGCCTCGGCGATGTGCGACACCGATTCGGGTAGCCGGTGAAAGGCCGCGGGGCCTTGATCTAAACGCGCGGCGAGGGCTTTCCACCACCGATCAAGGAGGGGCCCGACGGTGTTGGGGGATCCTGAACCGATCTTGGCGCGGATTTTCTCAACCGTCGGGCGCTCTGCCGAGCGCAGCAGCGCATCCGCTGCGTGCGCCACATCGCCAAACGCCACCCCGCGGGCGGCGCTGCCATACCGGGTCGGGGCTTCGGTCATTTTGTGATGCTACCAGACCACACAGCATATGTACGCTGTAATATTGGATACGATTTATATCGTGATAATGTCAGTTATCGCTTGTACGTAGTGTTATGATTCCGCGCATGAAATCGGAATCCGACGTTAAGGCCTCTGAATTTGATCCGAAGCCGCCTGTGCCGCAACCGGTTCTGAAAGGACCGCTGGCCGCGCTTTTAGAATGGCAGGCGATGGCGGAGGGGGCTTACTCACCGAATACGCTCCGGGCACAAAAGGCGGATGGGGCGATCTTTCAGGCATTTTGCGAATCGCGAGGCGAGCCATACCTGCCGGCGGATCCGAAGACTATTAGGGCGTTCATCGACCATTGCGTGATGGCGGGAAAAAAGCCGGCCACGATCAGGAGGTACGTGGCTACGATCGCGCGTGTGCACATAGCCGCCGGCCTGTTGAATCCGTGTTCCAGTGAGGCCGTGCGTTTGGGATTAAAGAAAATGGGTCGAGAGACGTCTGCGCGTCAGGACCAGGCGCATCCCCTCGGGTGGAAAGAGATCAAGGAGTTTATCAACAGCGCCGGCGTTGGCCTTCGCGCCGATCGCGAGCGGGCGATGCTGTGCGTCGCCTACGAAACGCTCGCCCGACGCGGCGAGCTCGTGGCGCTCGTGGTCAGAGATATTGATTTTCATCCGGATGGAACTGGGGTTGCCTTGATACGACGGGGTAAGACCGATGCGGAAGGGCAGGGCAGATCAGCGTATCTGTCGCGCGAGACCGTCAGGTGGCTGAAGGTTTGGTTGGAGCACGCCGGTATCAACGAAGGGGCGGTATTTCGGCGGCTCATTGGCCAGAATCAAATCGGCGGACC